>JAGXAC010000019.1 GCA_019075925.1 Hyphomicrobiales bacterium
AATTGTAGACACGGATCATGTATGCGCGCAGACCCGCATCGATCGCTACCTGATCGGTGCGAAATCCGGTACGGGCGGTCGCGATATTCCGGTCGAAGTCCGACATGGAATTTACCTCTGAATCTATCCCGGGCGTTCCGGGAATTCGCGTTCGATAACCGAACGCTGTGTGGCTGGAATCTAGTGCCAAAAGTCCCGCTACGCCAGATGGCGGGATGGCGATATTTTGCCGGAGGTTGCCGAACGTTACCGAACGTTCATAATCTGCGCCGTCAAAGATTTCTCAGCACCTGCGCAGGCTTGTGGCCGAGGGCTGCGAAGGTGCCGAGGAGGCCCAGCGCGACGGTAACGAGAAGCGCCGCTAGTGCAGCGCCGACGGCCTGCGGCGCAATCCAAACGAACGAAAACTCCATGATCCTGGTCACCACCAGACCGGCGGCAATCGAGCCCGCGGCCATCCCGAAAATGACGGCGGCGAGACCGATCAGCAGATATTCGAGAGCGTAGGCAGCCATCAGACGGCTGCGGGTCGCACCCAGCGTCCTTAAGACGACCGCCTCGTAAATGCGGAAGCGCTGGCCGGCGGCAAGCGCCCCGCCGAGCACCAGCGCCGCAGCAAACAGGGTGATTGCGCTTGCGCCCCGCAGCGCCAAGACCAGCTTGCCAACGATCTGGTCCACCGCGTTCAGCGTGTCCTTGACGCGTACCACGGAAACAGCGGGAAATCCGTCCGCCAATGCTTTTAGCAGTGCGGCTTCCTCACCCGGCGTGCCGCCGTCCTGAAAGGTCAAAGTGGCGATATCGGTGTGCGGTGCGCCGGCGAACGTACCGGGCGAAAACACCATGACAAAGTTGATGCCAAGGTTTTGCCACTCGACGGCGCGGAGATTGGCTATCCGCGCGGTGATGTTGCGGCCCAGAACGTTGACCGTGATGGTATCGCCGAGCTTGAGCTTCAGGTCAGCCGCCGTTTTCGCTTCGAGCGAGACAAGCGGAGGGCCGGAATAATGGGCCGGCCACCACTCTCCCGCGGTGAGGCGTGAGCCGGGCGGCAGTGCGGCCGCGTCAGTGATGCCGCGATCGCCACGCAGTACCCAGGCGGAGCGTTCTTCCGGCTTTAGGTCTTCGGCCTTAATGCCGGCGGCGGCGACGATGCGGCCGCGCAGCATCGGTACGCGCTCCAGCGACGAATCTGGCGCCCGCTCGCGCACGAATGCGTCCAACCGTGCGGTCTCGCCGGACGGAATATTGATAAAAAAGAATGATGGCGCTTTTTTCGGCAGCGCCGCTTCGAACTGGCGGTGCAGATTTCCTTCGATTTCGATCACGGTCACCAACAACGAAAGCCCGAGTCCGAGCGAAAGCACCACACTCGGCGTCAGCGCGTTCGGCCGATGCAGGTTGGCGAGCGCAACCCGAACAAGCATGCTGCGCTGACGCGGCAGGCGCCGCGCAATTGCCATGATCAGCATCGCGAGAAACCGAAGCGCGAGGAAAATAATGGCGGCCGCACCGACGAAAATTACCGTCAGGCGGCGGTCGTAACCGAAGAGGATCGCTGCCGCAGCGAGCAGGACGACGATCAGTGCCGTCAGGATCAGGTAGCGGCGGCGCGGCCAATTGCGTTGCTCGGCGACTTGATCGCGGAACAACCTGCCGACGGAAATGTCGCCAGCGCGGCCGAGCGGCCATAACGCAAAGGCGAGCGTCGTGAGCAGCCCATACATCACCGACACTGTCAGCATGCCGAAATGCATCGACGGAATCATCGGCAACGGAACCAACGCGCCGAAAGTCTGGACTATGACGAACGGCAGCGCCGCACCGAGAGCCGCGCCGATGACAGACGCGAACAGCGCGACCAGCGTGATCTGCGTGCAATAGATGGCGAACACGCCGCCGCTTGTGGCACCAAGCGCCTTGAAGGTCGCGATGGCATCGCGTCGTCCGGCGAGATGACTGGCGACCGCATTCGCCACGCCGACGCCGCCGACGAGCAACGCCGTCAATGCGACCAGTGTCAGGAACTGGCCGAACCGCTCAACGTCGCGCTTGAACTGCGGTGCGGCCTGCGTGCGGGTGCGAATGTCCCAGCCGGCATTCGGGAAATCGAGCCGCGCCGTTTTCTCCAGGGCGGCGACGGCGGCATCGCTTGCGTTCGCCGGTTGCAGGCGCAGCCGGTACTTCCAGCGCACCAGACTGCCAGGTTGCAGCAGACCGCTCGCACGCAAGGCGGCTTCGCTGATCAGCATGCGCGGTCCCAAACCAATGCCGCTAATGATCCGGTCGGGCTCGCCCGCCAACTTCGTACGCAACTCGATCACGATATTGCCGATGTTGACACGGTCGCCGAGCTTGAGGTCGAACCGCGCCAGCAACTCCGGTTCAACCGCGGCCCCATAGATCTCGCCTCGACGCGCCAACACGCCGGCCAAAGCCATCGCGGGATCCGTCGTGACCGTTCCGAGCAGAGGGTAGGCCTGGTCGACGGCTTTGAGTTCGACCAGTGTCGAGCGATGGTCGCTGGCGCGCACCATGGTCGGCAGCGTGGCTACGGTGGAAACCGCGCCGTGCGCGCTCAAGAAAGCGCGCTCGCTTGCGTTGGCCTCACGCTGCGCGAGCGTGAAGGCCAGATCGCCGCCAAGAATGACCGCGCCCTCGTGGGCAAGCCCGTCCGCCAGGCTTTGAGCGACCGCACCGATGCCGGAAATCGCCAGCACCCCAAGCGCGATGCACGCGATGAAGACGCCGAAGCCGCGCAATCCACCGCGCAGCTCCCGCCAGGCGAAGCGAAGCGCAAATGGCGTCACGGCCTCGGCTCCGGCAACGACTGTTTGATATGTCCCGAATGCATATGGACGACTCGATCGCAGCGCATTGCCAACGCCGTATCGTGGGTCACCAGCACCAATGTCATGCCGCGCTCGCGGTGGCCGCGGAACAATAGCTCGATGATTTCGCCGCCGGTCGTCTCGTCGAGGTTACCGGTCGGCTCGTCGGCAACCAGGATCGCCGGATCGGGCGCCAGCGCGCGGGCAAGCGCCACGCGCTGTTGCTCACCACCCGACATTTCAGCGGGATAATGGTTGAGCCTTCTGCCGAGGCCGGTGGCAATCAGCTCGCGTTCGGCACGCGCAAAAGGGTCGGCCGCTCCGGCGAGTTCAAGCGGTACGGCGACGTTCTCGAGCGCGGTCATGGTTGGGATCAGATGGAAAGCTTGAAAAACGATGCCGATTGTCTTGCCACGAAAGCGGGCCAGTTCGTCTTCACCGAGGCGGGTGAAATCCTGGCCGTCGACCGTGACCGACCCGGTATCGGGGCGTTCAAGTCCGGTCATCACCATGAGCAACGTCGATTTGCCCGAGCCAGAGGGCCCAAGCAGGCCGACGGCCTCGCCGCGTCCTATATTGAGGCTGAGATCTCTGAGGACATGAACGCGGGCGGTGCCACCGCCCAGTGAAAGATTGACCCGGTCAAGCGCAATGGCGCTGCCGGCGAAAGGACCCGAAGACGTGCCATTCATTTCCGTCGCCAATCAGCACTCACCGACATCCGCTCGCGCGGCATCATATGGGAGCCTGCGAAGGTTATGCCAAATCGCATGGGCGGCGCTTTCCCTGGTGTTGTACTTCGCCGACACGCCTGCGGCGCACGCGCAAACGCAAATCCGGATCGTCGCACTTGGCGATTCGCTGACGGCCGGCCTTGGGCTGCCGGCCAACGAGGCTTTTGTACCACGGCTGCGAGCAACGCTTGCCGCCGAAGGGACTCCCGCTGAAATCCTCAACGCCGGCGTTTCCGGCGATACCGCTTCCGGCGGTTTGGCACGGCTCGATTGGTCGGTGCCGAACGGAACCGAGGCCGTCATTGTCGAGCTTGGCGCCAACGACATGCTGCGCGGCGTGCGGCCGCAGGTCACGCGCGACGCGCTCGACGCCCTGTTACACCGGCTGCGCGAGCGACATGTAGCTGTCCTCCTTTGCGGCACCCGCGCGGCGCCCAATCTCGGCGCCGATTACGTGAAGAGTTTCGAAGCCATCTATCCGGAACTCGCGGTCAAATACGACGCCTTGCTCTATCCGTTCTTCCTCGACGGCGTAGCCGGGAGATTGGACCTGCTGCAGCCCGATGGTTTGCATCCCAATGCAGCGGGCGTGGAGGTCATTGTCAGGCGGATTTTGCCAAAGGTGGAGGAGATGATCGCGCGCGCCCGCGCTCGTCCTCCGCCGTAGCCGGCGAGGGTTGCGCCCGCGATCCGATGCCCGCATGCTGGAACTGCGATTCGCCGCTATGAGCCGTAGGTGTGTGTCATGCCACGTTTGTTCACAGCTCTCGAAATACCGCGGCAGGTCGGAGCTTCCCTCGCCATGATGCGGGGCGGTTTGCCCGGGGCGCGCTGGATTGATTCGGAATACTATCACCTGACGTTGCGGTTCATCGGCGATATCGACGATGCACTCGCGCGCGACATCGCCGGCTTGCTCGGACGGGTGCAGCGGCGGCCGTTCGAGTTGCGGCTCGACGGACTGGCGTCGTTCGGCGGCCGAAAGCCGCGCGCACTGGTGGCAACCGCGACGCCGGTAGCGCCGTTGATGGAATTGCAGGCCGAACACGAGCGACTCTTGCAGCGGCTGGGGCTCGAGCCCGAAGGCCGCAAATATACGCCGCACGTCACGCTGGCACGGCTGCGCGAATCATCGAGCCGTCAAGTGGCCGACTATCTCACCACGCGAGCGCACTACCGCTCATCGGCATTCGAGGTTTCGCGGTTCGTATTGTTCTCGTCCCGCGCCTCGGTGGGAGGCGGGCCATATGTGATCGAAGCGGACTATCCGCTGGTCGCGCGGGAATTGCGTATGGCGCAAAGCACTTGATGGCTATGCTCGCAGCAGACGCGATTGCAGGTCGAGCATTGCGGTTGCAAATCCATGGCTGTCCGCCATCAGTTCCTGCATCACCGACAGCGGATTAGCGCCCGAGGATTCAACCTCGCCGACCACGCTCCCGAAATCGAAGGAAAGCTCGGCATCGAATTTGCGCGCGAGTTGCTGCATGCGGCGATTGTCGGCCAGGCAGGCCATATGCAGAAGCCGGTAACCGCGATTGCGCGCCGCGAGCAGCGTGCGGCGCAGCAACGCGGAGCCAACGCCGTGGCTCTGCCAGTCCTTTTCGACGCTGATTGCCGCTTCGGCTTGGCGGGGAGTTCGCATGTCGAGGTGGCGCAACTCCGCCGCGCCGCGCATGCGGTCATCGATGAAAAAGCCGTGCACGACGGAGTCCAGCGAAGCCGTCAGATCGACGTAGTTGCGGATGAAATCGTCGGACACGCCGCCACCGAACCGATTGCGGCGACTTGTCGGATCGAGCCGCAGCAAATGGTCGCGGTATTTGTCGGCCTCACCGATCCACAACTTGCGGACCACGCCGCCGTCGGGAAGAAAATCCTGCATCCCAAAGGTCTCCTGACATCATCGTAAACGAAGCCTCCCGACCGGTCCTCCGCCCAAGATCAGCAGCGAGGCGAACGTCTTCGTGCGTGCGCCTCGAATCAAAGCATGATGTTGTGTATCGCGGTTTGTTTGGCAAGCTGAAGCATTGAGCAGCATGCCCTCATTCCGTATACGCATGACCAGAGATGGATTTGTGACGAATCGCGATGCGCCTTCGGCGTCTTAAAGTGCGACGCTTGCCGATTTTTCCCCGTTCCGGCCACGTTTTGCCCGCATCGGTTAACTTTCAACCATGACGAGCTCTATCACAGCGCGATACGCCGCGGGCGTCAGCGCAGGCAGAATTGAAGACGATGCCGCGCAAGTGGCCGTAGTGCAAAAGCTCGCGCGATTGGAAGCCGAGATTGCCGAATATCGGCTGGCGCGCAAATCGTCCTCGCTCGGCTGGATGTTTGGCAACCGCGCGAACGGACCGACGCGAGTCAAGGGCCTTTACGTCCACGGCGACGTCGGTCGCGGCAAGACCATGTTGATGGACATGTTTTTCGACGCAAGTCCGGTGCAGCGCAAGCGGCGTGCGCATTTCCACGAATTCATGCTTGACGTGCATGAGCGCGTCCACGCAATCCGCCAGAAGATAAAGGCCGGAGAACACGGCGGCGAGGATCCGATCGTGCTGGCGGCAATCGATCTGGCCAGAGAGGCTTGGCTTCTTTGTTTCGACGAATTTCATGTCACCGACATTGCCGATGCCATGATTCTTGGCCGGTTGTTTACGCAGTTTTTTGAACGCGGGGTAGTCGTCGTTGCTACCTCCAATGTCGAGCCGGAGGACTTGTACAAGGATGGCTTGAATCGATCGTTGTTCGTGCCGTTCATTCACATGCTCGAGCGGAATATGGACGTGGTGCGGCTTTCGGCGCGCACCGATTTCCGATTGGAAAAGCTTGCCGGTATGCCGATCTGGCATACGCCGGCGGATGCGGCAGCCGACGACGCGCTTGATGCCGCCTGGCGGCGCCTTACGGCTGGGCAAAAGGGCGAGCCGCAAGAACTTCAGTTCAAGGGACGGGCGTTGCGCGTCCCGCTTGCCGCCATGGGCGTGGCGCGGTTTTCCTTCCATGATTTGTGCGAGCAGCCGCTTGCGGCGACCGATTATCTGCGCATCGCGCGAGAATATCACACCATCATCGTCGATCGCATTCCGATTATGTCATTCGAAACGCGTAACGCCGCGAAGCGTTTCATTATCCTGATCGATACGCTTTACGATATGAACGTGAAACTGATCGCATCCGCCGAAGCCGAGCCGGATGCGATCTATCGCGGCGACGAAGGTTTCGAAGCGCAGGAATTCAAGCGCACGGCTTCACGCCTGATTGAAATGCGATCGCAAGCATATTTGGCGCGGCCCCATGGTGCCGCCCATTCGCTGTTGTCCGGCGCGGCGACCGGGATCGTCGAAACCTGACCCCTTAAAGCCGGATGGGATTTAGTTGAAACGTCATGTCAGCGCTCGTCGCGGGCATCCACATCTTAAATGCTGAATCAAACAAAGAGGTGGATGGCCGGAACAAGTCCGGCCATGACGAAAAATTGGTTCAACCCAATTCATCGCACTTTGGGGCAGCAGTCTAATCAGTGATGCTGCTCAGGAAAAACACGGTGACGGCGGCACTCATCAGGAGTGTTGCCAGCCAGCCAAAAATCGCCAGCATGCGCGAAGCGATGAAATTCCCCATGATGCGGGAATTGGTGATCAATAACATCATCATCACCATCAGCGGGACCGCGACGATGCCGTTGAGGACCGCGCTCCACACTAGCATTCGGATTGGATCAAGCCGCGTCATCGCACCGATGGCGCCAAGTAGCGTTGACCCGCCGACAATGAAATAAAAGCCGCGTGCCCGCGTCGGTGGCAGACCCAGGCTATTTTTCCAACCAAAGGTCTCCGCGATAGCGTAGGCGGCTGAGCCGGCAAGCGCTGGAATGGCCAGTAGTCCGGTGCCGATAATCCCAACCGAGAACAACAGGAAGGCGAAAGGGCCTGCGAGCGGACGCAGGGCTTCCGCCGCGTCCGCCGCCGTGCCGATCGTCGAGGTGCCGTGCGCATGCAAGGTTGCGGCAGTCGCTACTATGATGAAAAAGCCGATGATGTTGGACAGAGCCATGCCCGCCCAGGTGTCGATAACGATCGGTTGGAAACGCTGCTTGGCAAGCCGGTTGTTGATTTTCAGGGTCGCTTCCTTCTTGTTTTGCTTGATGCGGCGTTCTTCCACCTCGAGCGAGGCCTGCCAAAAAAACAGATACGGGCTGATGGTAGTCCCCAGCACGGCCACCAGCATGAGGATCTGGTCGCGACTCCATGAAATGTGCGGGATCAACGTTGCTGCCGCCACTTGGCCCCAGGGGACTCGAATGCTGAAGGCGGTCGCCACATAGGCGAACAAAACGAACGTCAGCACTTTCAGGAATTTGGCGTAGGTGCGATAGGAAATCAGAATCTCCGCGGTGAGACAGAGGACGCCGAAGCCGAGCGCATAAACCGGCGCAGGGCCGCCGACGAGAAGTCCTACGGCGGCGGCCATCGCGGCAAAATCGGCGACGATATTGAAAATGTTGGCGGCAACGACCAGAACCACCAAGCCGCCAAGAGCGACCGGGGGCAGTACCTTGCTCAGGTTGGCGGCAAGCCCGCGGCCAGTGACCGAACCGATGCGCGCACTGACGATCTGGATCGCTACCATGAACGGCGTGGCCAGAAGCATCACCCAGCACAGCGCATAGCCGAACTGGGCTCCGCTTTGCGAGTAGGTGGCGATGCCGCTTGGATCGTCGTCCGCGGCGCCGGTCAATAAACCCGGACCGAGCAGCCGCAGCAGTTTCGCCACCGACCAGCGCGCTGTCGTCAATTTGCGGTCCTCGGGTCGGTTTGCCGGCGCTGAACTGCCGGTTGGCAATGTTTGTGAGGGGCTGGTGGTTCCGTCGATGCAGAGGCGCATCGCGGTCTGAGCCGACTTGAACGCGTCAGCCGAAAGGGCTAAGGACCGCGACAGCCTGGCGTTTTGATCGGGGATTTTTCTGCGATGGCAAGAAATAAAATTGCATTGGTCGGCGCAGGACAAATCGGCGGGACGTTGGCGCTGCTAGCCGGGCTCAAAGAGCTTGGCGACGTGGTTCTTTTCGACATTATGGAAGGCGTCCCGCAGGGCAAAGCGCTCGATCTGGTTGAGGCCTCGCCGGTCGAAGGATTCGATGCGCGCATAACCGGCACCAATTCCTACGAGGGAATGGAAGGAGCCGATGTGTGCATCGTCACCGCCGGCATTCCGCGCAAACCCGGCATGAGCCGCGATGATTTGCTGGGTATCAACCTGAAGGTCATGGAGCAGGTCGGCGCCGGTATCAAGAAATACGCACCGAACGCTTTTGTCATCTGCATCACCAATCCGCTCGATGCCATGGTGTGGGCGTTGCAGAAATGCTGCGGCCTGCCGCCGCAGATGGTCGTCGGCATGGCCGGCGTGCTCGATTCGGCGCGCTTTCGCTATTTTCTTGCCGACGAGTTCAACGTCTCGGTCGAGGATGTCACCGCTTTCGTGCTCGGCGGCCACGGCGATTCGATGGTGCCGCTTGTGCGCTATTCCGCGGTGGCCGGCATCCCATTGCCGGATCTGGTCAAGATGGGCTGGACGACGGCGGCGCGGCTCGATGCGATCGTCGACCGGACCCGCAATGGCGGCGGCGAAATCGTCGGCTTGCTCAAGAGCGGCTCCGCCTTTTATGCGCCCGCCGCATCGGCGATCGCCATGGCGGAAAGCTATTTGCGCGACAAGAAGCGCGTGCTGCCGGCGGCGGCTTGGCTCAATGGTGAATACGGCATGCGCGACCTTTATGTCGGCGTACCCGTCGTCATCGGCAGCAAGGGAGTCGAACGGGTGGTCGAGATCGAGCTTAACAGCGCCGAACGCGGAATGTTCGAGAAGTCCGTCCAAGCGGTGGAAAGCTTGGTCGAAGCCTGCAAGAAGATTGCTCCGCATCTCGCCAAATAGTCTAATCCGTCGCCCTGAGGCGGCCGCGCAGCGGCCTTCGAAGGGTGACGGCCGGAGCGCCTCGGCCGCATCCTTCGAGGCTTGCTCCGCTCACACCTCAGGATGACAAACTGGCCGACGGCTTTCTCACATGAATATCCACGAATATCAGGCGAAGGCCGTGCTGCGGGAATTCGGCGTTCCGGTGCCGCGCGGCATTCCGGCCATGAGCACGGCGGAAGCGGTGAAGGCCGCCAACGAGCTCGGCGGGCCGGTTTGGGTCGTGAAAGCGCAAATCCACGCCGGCGGCCGGGGCAAGGCGGGCGGCGTGAAGGTGGTGAAATCGGTCGCCGAGGTTGAAAACGAAGCCAAGCGGCTGCTCGGCTCGACGTTGGTCACGCACCAAACCGGGCCGCACGGCAAGGAGGTCCGCCGCCTTTACATCGAGGAAGGTTCCGCCATCGATCGCGAATTTTATCTGTCGGCGCTGGTCGACCGGGCAACGTCTCGCATCGCCTTCGTCGCATCGACCGAGGGCGGCATGGACATCGAAGAGGTGGCGCGCACGCGGCCGGACAAAATCGTCTCCTTTTCGGTCGATCCGGCGACCGGGTTCATGGCGCACCACGCTCACCAGGTGGTGCAGGCGCTCGGACTGGGCCGCGACCTCGCGAAGCAGGCCGAAAGCGTGCTGCCGAAGCTTTATGCGGCTTTCATCGCCAAGGACATGAGTCTCTTGGAGATCAATCCGCTGGTTGTCACCAAAACGGGTGCGCTGATCTGCCTCGATGCCAAGATGGGTTTCGATGACAGCGCGCTCTATCGCCATCCCGACGTTGCGGCGCTGCGCGATCCCAACGAGGAGGACGCCAAAGAGATCGAGGCTTCTCGTTACGACCTTAATTACGTCGCGCTCGATGGTACGATCGGTTGCATGGTCAACGGCGCCGGGCTGGCGATGGCGACCATGGACATCATCAAGCTTTACGGTGAGACGCCGGCGAATTTCCTCGATGTCGGCGGCGGTGCCACCAAGGATAAGGTGGCGGCTGCGTTTAAGATCATCACCTCCGATCCGAATGTGAAGGGAATCCTGATCAACATTTTCGGCGGCATCATGCGTTGCGACGTCATTGCTGAAGGCGTGGTCGCGGCGGTGAAGGAAGTGGGCCTGCACGTGCCTCTGGTGGTGCGGCTCGAAGGCACCAACGTCGCGCTCGGCAAGGAGATCATCAAAAAGTCGGGCCTTAACGTCATCTCCGCCGACGACCTCGACGATGCCGCGCAGAAGATCGTCAAAGCGGTGCGGGGAGTTGCCTGATGTCGATCCTGATTGACGGCAACACCAAAGTGATCTGCCAGGGCTTCACCGGCAAGAACGGCACATTTCATTCCGAGCAGGCGATCGCTTACGGCACGAAAATGGTTGGCGGTACGTCGCCGGGCAAAGGCGGAAGCACGCATCTCAATTTGCCGGTGTTCGATACGGTGAGCGAAGCGCGGGCGAAGACCGGAGCCGACGCCAGCGTAATCTATGTGCCGCCGCCCGGCGCGGCTGACGCGATTTGCGAGGCGATCGATGCCGGCATTCAGTTGATCGTTTGTATTACCGAGGGCATTCCGGTCATCGACATGGTGCGGGTGAAACGCGCGTTGTGCGGTTCGAAGTCGCGCCTGATCGGGCCGAATTGCCCGGGCGTGATGACCGCCGGCGCGTGCAAGATCGGCATCATGCCGGGCAACATCTTCAAGCCCGGAAAGGTCGGGATTGTATCGCGCTCGGGCACGCTCACTTACGAAGCGGTGTTCCAGACGACGCAGGAAGGTTTCGGCCAGACCACCGCTGTCGGCATCGGCGGCGATCCGGTCAAAGGCACCGACTTCATCGAAATGCTCGAGTTGTTTTTGGCCGACAAGGCAACCGAAGCGATCGTCATGATCGGGGAGATCGGCGGTTCGTCCGAGGAAGACGCCGCACAATTTCTCAAGGATGAAGCCAAACGCGGCCGCAAAAAGCCGGTGGTCGGGTTTATTGCCGGCCGGACCGCGCCGCCAGGGCGCCGAATGGGCCATGCTGGCGCCATCATTGCCGGAGGCAAGGGTGACGCCGAATCCAAGATCACCGCCATGACTTCGGCCGGCATTATGGTTTCGCCTTCGCCGGCCCGCCTGGGCAAAACCTTGGCCGAAGCACGGAAATGATAATTCATTTCTTGTGCCTTTTGCCTGCCGCGTCCAGAGATTAAATAGGGTACAAAGGGATTCGGCCTGCGCCGGGCCGGGCTGAGTTCGCATCTGTCCCGCCTTGGTGGCGTGTTGCCGGCGCAGGTTGTCGCACCGCGTTCGGAACTCCCCAGGAAAACGCTCATGTCCCGCCAAGACGCGAATGCCGCCTTCGCCCGCACTTCGTTTCTGTACGGGGGCAACGCCCCCTATATCGAAGACCTTTACGCGCGCTACGAAGCCGATGCCCAGTCGGTAGATGCCGAGTGGCGCTCGTTTTTCCAGAGCCTGAAGGACAGCGCCCGCGACGTCGCGGAAAATGCGCGCGGACCATCGTGGCGGCGGCCGGACTGGCCGCCGCTCGAGCGCAGCGACCTGGTCGCCGCGCTCGACGGCAACTGGACCGAAATCGGCAAGGCGCTCGGCGGCAAGGTGCAAGCGAAGGCGCAAACCAAAGGCGTCGATCTGAACAGCGCCGACGTCGAACGCGCCACGCGCGACTCGATACGCGCGCTGATGCTCATCCGCGCCTATCGCGCCCGGGGTCATTTCCACGCCAAGCTCGATCCACTCGGCTTGCAGCCGCAGCCCAAGGAGGAAGAACTCGACCCGAAGGCCTATGGCTTCGGCGAAGCCGATCTCGATCGTCCGATCTTTCTCGACAAGGTGCTTGGGCTCGAGTTCGGCACTATTCACCAGATCGTTTCGATCCTGCGACGTACTTATTGCCAGACGCTTGGCGTGGAATTCCTGCACATCTCCGATGGTGCCCAGAAAGGCTGGATGCAGGAGCGCATCGAGGGCGCCGACAAGGAAATTTCGTTTACCCGGGAAGGCAAGCGCGCCATTTTCAACAAGCTGGTCGAGGCGGAAGGCTTCGAAAAATTCTGCGACCTGAAATTCACCGGCACCAAACGTTTCGGCCTCGACGGCGGCGAATCGATGATTCCGGCGCTCGAACAGATCATCAAGCGCGGCGGTGCGCTCGGTGTGCGCGACATCGTCATCGGTATGGCGCATCGCGGGCGGCTCAACGTGCTGGCCCAGGTCATGGCCAAGCCGCACCGCGCCATCTTCCACGAATTCAAGGGCGGCTCGTCGACGCCGAACGAGATAGAAGGCTCGGGCGACGTGAAATATCACCTCGGTGCGTCGTCGGACCGCGAATTCGACAGCAACAAGGTTCACCTGTCGCTTACCGCCAATCCCTCGCATCTCGAAATCGTCGATCCGGTGGTGCTTGGCAAAGTGCGCGCCAAGCAGGATCAACATGGGGCGACGCGCGAAGACCGCACCATGGTGATGCCGCTGTTGATCCACGGCGACGCGTCGTTTGCCGGCCAGGGCGTGGTCGCGGAATGCTTTGGGCTTTCCGGCCTGCGCGGCCATCGCACCGGCGGCTCGGTGCATTTCATCGTCAACAACCAGATCGGCTTTACCACCAGTCCGCGTTTCTCGCGCTCTTCGCCGTATCCATCCGATGTCGCCAAAATGATCGAGGCGCCGATCTTCCACGTCAACGGCGACGACCCGGAAGCGGTCGTCTACGCCGCCAAGGTGGCGACTGAATTTCGCCAGAAGTTTCAAAAGCCGGTCGTGATCGACATGTTCTGCTATCGGCGGCATGGTCACAACGAGGGTGACGAGCCGTCCTTCACTCAGCCGCTGATGTACAAGGCGATCGCGCAGCACCCGACCACGCTGGAAATCTACGGCGATAAACTGGTCGGCGAAGGCGTGTTGACCGCCGGCGAAGTCGACCAGATGAAGGCCGCTTGGCGCAACCGGCTCGACGCCGAGCTGGAGGCGGCGCAAAGCTATCGCGCCAACAAGGCCGATTGGCTCGACGGCCGCTGGTCCGGCTTTAAACGTGCCGACGATGCGGACGATCCGCGCCGCGGCAAGACCGGCGTCGATCTCGGCAAGCTCAGGGACATCGGCGAGAAGATCACCACGCTTCCATCCGATTTCCATCTGCATCGCACGCTCAACCGGTTTTTCGAGAACCGGCGCAAGGCGATCGAAACCGGGACCAACATCGACTGGTCGACAGCGGAGGCGCTCGCCATCTGCTCGCTGCTGCTCGAGAATCGCCGCGTCCGGCTGTCCGGCCAGGACAGCGAGCGCGGTACGTTCTCGCAGCGCCATTCGGTGTTGATCGATCAGGAAGACGAGCATCGTTACACGCCGTTCAATCATCTCGCCGACGGCCAAGCGCGATTCGAAGTTATCAACTCGATGCTCTCGGAAGAGGCCGTGCTCGGTTTTGAATATGGTTACTCGCTGGCCGAACCGAATGCGCTGACCATGTGGGAGGCGCAGTTCGGCGATTTCGCCAACGGCGCGCAGGTCCTGTTCGACCAGTTCATCTCCTCGGGCGAGCGCAAGTGGCTGCGTATGTCCGGGCTGGTTTGCCTGTTGCCGCACGGATACGAAGGCCAGGGGCCCGAGCATTCCTCGGCGCGGCTCGAGCGTTTTCTGCAAATGTGCGCCGATGACAACATGCAGGTCGCCAACTGCACGACGCCGGCGAATTACTTTCACATTTTGCGGCGCCAGCTGAAACGCGATTTCCGCAAGCCGCTTATCCTGATGACGCCAAAGTCGCTGCTGCGCCACAAGCGCGCGGTGTCGCGGCTTGACGAGATGGGTCCCGATACGTCGTTCCACCGGCTGCTGTGGGACGATGCGCAAGTCTTGTCGGGCGAAAAGATCAACCTCGTCGCCGACGCCAAGATCCGGCGCGTCGTGCTTTGCTCCGGCAAGGTCTATTTCGACCTTTACGAAGAGCGCGAGAAGCGCGGCGTCGACGATATTTATCTTCTGCGCATCGAGCAGCTTTATCCGTTTCCGACCAAGGCGCTGATGGCCGAGCTGTCGCGTTTCAAGGAAGCGGAGATCGTCTGGTGCCAGGAAGAGCCGCGTAATCAGGGCGGCTGGGTGTTCGTCGACATTTTCCTCGAATGGGTGCTCAACCAGATCGGTGCCAAACACCGCCGCGCCCGTTATGCCGGTCGGCCGGCGTCGGCCTCGACGGCTGTGGGGCAGTTGTCGCAGCATCAGGCGCAGCTCAAGCAATTTCTTGAAGACGCGCTCGGATAATTCATCGTCATCCTGAGGTGGCGACCGACGGTCGCCCTCGAAGGATGGGTCACTCGTCCTTCGAGGTTCGCTCCGCTCGCACCTCGGGACGGCGAAAGGCGGGATGCCATGGCAGAGATACGCGTGCCTACGCTCGGCGAGTCGGTGACCGAAGCGACAATCGGCAAGTGGTTCAAGAAGGCGGGCGATGCGGTTGCCGTTGATGAGCCTCTGGTCGAGCTTGAGACCGACAAGGTCACCATCGAGGTGCCGGCCCCGGCCGCTGGAATCCTCACCGACGTTGCGGTCAAGGACGGCGACACGGTCGCGGTCGGCGCGCTTCTTGGCGCGATCAAGGAGGGCGCCGGCGCCGTGCCTACCGGCCGGCCCGATCAAAAGACCGAAAAGGCCAAGGCGATCGGCGCCGGACCGGAGCCGGTGGCGCCGCGCGAACCACCCGCGCCGAAACCCGCTCCGTCGCGGACCGACACGCCGCTGGCGCCCTCGGTACGCAGAATCGCCGCCGAGACCGGCACCGATTCTTTGACGGTGCCGGGCAGCGGCAAGGACGGCCGCGTGACCAAGGGCGACATGCTCGCCGCCATCGAGCGTGCCGCGGCGCAACCGACGCCGGTCGCTGCGCCGGCGGCAGCGGTGCAGATGCGCGCGCCGTCGGCGGCCGATGATGCCGCGCGCGAAGAGCGCGTTCGCATGACCAGGCTTCGCCAAACCATCGCGCGGCGCCTGAAGGATGCGCAAAACACCGCCGCCATGCTGACGACCTTCAACGAGGTCGACATGACGCACGTCATGGCGCTGCGGAACCAATACCGGGAACTGTTCGAGAAGAAGCACGGCGTGAAGCTCGGCTTCATGGGCTTTTTCGTTCGCGCCTGCGTGCAGGCGCTCAAGGAAATTCCCGCCGTCAATGCCGAAATCGACGGCACCGACATCATCTACAAGAATTATTATCACATCGGCATTGCAGTCGGCACCGAGCGCGGTCTGGTGGTACCGGTGGTGCGCGACTGCGACACGAAAACGATCGCCGAAATTGAAAAATCGATCGCCGATTTCGGCAAGCGGGCGCGCGACGGCGCACTCAAGATCGAGGAATTGCAGGGCGGTACGTTCTCCATCACCAACGGCGGCATCTATGGCTCGCTGATGTCGACGCCGATCCTCAACGCACCGCAATCCGGCATTCTCGGCATGCACAAGATCCAGGAGCGGCCGATGGCGGTTGCCGGCAAGGTCGAAATCCGGCCGATGATGTATCTGGCGCTGTCCTACGACCACCGCATCGTCGACGGCCGCGAGGCGGTGACATTCCTGGTGCGGGTCAAGGAATCGCTGGAGGAGCCGGCGCGTCTGGTGCTGGATCTGTAATTCCCAACCCGTCATGGCCGGGCTTGACCCGGCCATCCACGTCTTAATTCGGAACAATCGAAAGACGTGGATGGCCGCGGCGAGCGCGGGCATGACGAACGCAGAGGTGATCGCGTCATGTCTTCTTACGATCTCATCGTCATTGGCAGCGGACCCGGCGGCTATGAATGCGCGATTCGCGCCGCTCAGCTCGGCTTGCAGACCGCCGTGGTCGAGAAGTGGCCGACCTTCGGCGGCACCTGCCTCAACGTCGGCTGCATCCCGTCGAAGGCGCTGCTGCATGCGTCCGAAACGTACGAGGAGGCCGGCCACAAATTCGGACAGATGGGGATAAAAGTTGGCACGCCCAGCGTCGATTTGCCGACACTGTTGAAATACAAACAGCAGAACGTCGATGCCAACACCAAAGGCGTCGACTTTCTTTTCAAGAAGAACAAGATCGAGACGTTTCGCGGCGTCGGCCGGATCGTTGCGTCCGGCCAGGTTGAGGTGAAGGACGACGGCGGCAAAACGCAGTACCTTGAAGCCAAGGCGATCGTCATCGCGACCGGCTCCGACGTCGCGCGCCTCAACGGCATCGACATCGACGAAAAGCGCATCGTCTCCTCGACCGGCGCGTTGGATTTTCCCGCGGTGCCGCAGCGGCTTGTCGTCGTCGGCGCCGGCGTGATCGGGATGGAGCTTGGCTCGGTGTGGCGGCGGCTCGGCGCGCAAGTGACCGTCGTCGAGTTTCTCGATCACATCCTGCCGGGTATCGACGGCGAAGTCGCGCGGCAGTTCCAGCGCCTGCAGGAGAAGCAAGGCATTGCGTTCAGGCTTTCTTCGAAAGTCACGGCGATCGACACCTCCGGCAAAACTCTCAAGATCAAGGTCGAACCGGCCGCCGGCGGCGCGGCGACGATGCTCGAAGCCGACATCGTCCTGGTCGCCATCGGCCGTGTGCCGTACACCGACGGGCTTGGTCTCGAAGCGGCGGGCGTGCAGAAAGACAATCGCGGCCGGGTGCTGATCGACGAGCACTTCCGCACCAACGTCGCCGGCATCTATGCCATCGGCGACGTGGTTGCCGGCCCCATGCTGGCGCACAAGGCCGAAGACGAGGGCATTGCCGTTGCCGAAATCATCGCCGGCAAGGCCGGCCACGTGAATTACGATGTCATCCCGAACGTCGTATACACCAGTCCCGAGATCGCTTCGGTCGGCAAGACCGAGGAGGAACTGAAGGCTGCCGGGGTTGCATATCAAGTCGGAAAATTTCCTTTCACCGCCAACGCCCGCGCCCGCACCAACCTGGCGACCGACGGTTTCGTCAAGATCCTCGCCGACGCCAAGACCGATCGCGTGCTCGGCGTGCATATCCTCGGACCCGACGCCGAAGCCCTGATCGCGGAAGCCGCCATCGCCATGGAGTTCGGCGCTTCGTCCGAAGACATCGCGCGCACCTGCCATGCGCATCCGACTTTGAGCGAAGCGGTGAAGGAAGCGGCGCTCGCCGTCGCCAAGCGCGCGATCAATATGTGATCGTCATTCCCGGTTCGCGCGTCCCGGAACGACCACCGTCACTCCACGACGATCTTGACTTCGCTGCCGGTCTTCAGTTTTTCGCCGGGCGCGAGTCCGTTTAGCACGCGAAAGCGATCGAGCTGGCGATCGGCCACGGCCATGCGGCCCGCCAGTTTCTCCACCGTATCGCCGGGACCGACGGTGACGATCTGCAGGCGCAGCGGCTTGGCGTCTTCGATCTCCGCCAGACTCATGCGACGGAACGTGCCGACCGACTCGCGAAAGACGCGGTCGGTCTCCGGCGTCCGGCGCTTGGCGGCAAAGATGAAGCGATAGACGTCGCTGCCGAAGCGGATGGCGTAAAGACGGAAATCCCACTGCTCGCCTTTGGCGGCGGCGGTCGCCCCCGGAAAGCCGTTGACGGTGATGTCTTCCACCGTGCTGGGGTCGATGTTCTCGATCCAGCCGGAGGTCAAATAGCCGGCGAGCGTCTGTTCCGACGGCACGCGCACGACGTCGAGGCGCAAGGCCTGGCCGCCGCCGCGTTTGACGCCGAGTACCGCCTGCGCGGTGTTGTCGAGAGTGAAGCCTTCCGGCGCGGTGAACGTAAAGCCAAGGCGCGGATGCAGGAATCGGCGGCCGCGCACGTAGCCTTCGCTCGGATCTTCGCCGAAGACGATGCCGTCAATCCCGGCAAGATAATCGGGCCGGTCCCTGGCGCCGACCGTCCCGGTGCTCGCCGTGGTTCCAGCGGGGCGGCCGCTGTATTGGCGCGCATTCGCCGTCGCATTGGTGATCCGCTCCGGCGTTGCCGGATGCGACGACAGGAAGTCGGGAGCACGCGGATCGATGGCGCTGCCCTTCGGCGACGACTTCAGCTCCGAATTGTGCTCCATGGAGGTGAGGAAGCGCACGGCGCCATAGGGATCGTAGCCGGCGCGCGCGGCGATGCCGATGCCGATGGCGTCGGCCTCGAATTCCTGCGCGCGCGAGAAACTGGCCAGCGCGAGCTTCGATTTGGCGAGCGCCAGCGCGCCGGCTTCCGGGTCGGTGATGACGTCGCTGACGACGCGGCCGACCAAGGCGGCCTGCTTGGTCTGTTCTTCGCGGATTGCGGCGTGGTGGGCGATCACGTGGCCCATCTCGTGCGCCAGGACGGACGCCAGCTCGGATTCGTCGTTGGCAAGCGCGATCAGGCCGCGCGTCACGTATAATTGGCCGCTCGGCAGCGCAAAAGCGTTGATCGACTGCGAATTGAGCATGGTGACCCGGTAGTGCAAGTCCGGCCGGTCCGAAGCCGCCACCAGGCGTTCGACGGTCTGCTCGATCATCGCTTGCAGCTTCGGGTCGTTATAGACGCCGCCATAGGCGGCGAGAATGCGCTGATGCTCGCGCAAAACCGCCGGCGCCATGTTGGCCGTTTCAGCGGCCTTGGCCGACAGCGGTGCCGCCGCTTGCGGCCCGACGGCCGGCGGTGAGGCCGTGCACGCGGCCAACAGCAAGGCCAGCGCCGCCATTGCGGCATGCGCCGAACGCTGCGCCGCTGGTCCTTTTGTCCCCCGAATCGTCACGTTCTCAGCCATCACTCGCGATCAGTGAATTCGATCTGTTCGGGCCGTGTAGCCTCGATCCACGGTCCACCGCGTTCCTCGATCCAGCCGCGCACCCGGATGCGCCGTCCGGCCAGCGTCTTCGGGTCGAGGCCGGCCGCCGCGAAATTACGCCCATTTCGCTTCGGGATCGTAACGGTGAAGTCGGTGCTCCATCGCCGTCCGAAATTCACGTAGATGGTCGCCCCGCTCTCGCGTACCGACACCACCTTCCCCTCGACCAGCGCAAAATGGCCCTGTTCGGCCAGCACCTTGGCGGGGTCGTCGGCGTTGAGCGAGTCATAATATGAACCGGCCCAAAGGCCAAGCTTGGCGGCCCGGGCGGTCCTTTCCCGGTTCAGCAGTTCCAGGGCGCAGGCGCGGCCGCCGGTCCGCGCGGCGGCGACACGGGCGAAGCCTCCGGCGAGCAGGTCGGCTTGCACCATGCGTTCCGTGCCGTTGCGTCTGACAAAGACGTAGCCGGCGAGGCGTCCATAACGGTCGGTCGTTTGGGTGTCCGCTTGTTTGACCGCGACGTCGCCGCCGGCGAGCAAGCCTGTGAGTGCGTCCTTCGCCGCGGAACCGCCGGGTGCGGCCTTCGCATCGCCGGCGGGCACAAGCGGCGGAACCTCGATTGCGGCCAGGCGGACCTCGCGGCCGTCGTCGAGGGTGAAGGTGCGGCCGTCGACGATGCGGCCGGCGGTGCCGCGCGCCAGCGTCGTTCCGGTGCAAACCGAAATTGGCTTCGGCCGCTGTTGCGCGGTCGCGCTAAGGCATCCGCCGAATACAATGAGCCCGGCCGCCACAAGCGCAGCCGCAACCCCATCCCGCCCGATCATCGACGGTGAGCGAAAGGCCGGAATGCGGCGGTACTGCGGCAGGTTCCGCTTCGACCGTCCTCTCTCTGCGCGGCGGCGGATACCCTCGACGCGCTGTTGGCGAAAATCTCCGCCATGGCGCTCGATCTGTTGCCGAACAATTACACCGAGGTCGATCCGGCTTCCTTGTTTTTGCAAATCACTCCGTTACGCGAAGCCGGGCCGGCTACGGCGTAAAACGCCCTTCGCGGTTCAACGCTCCGCGCCGAACGCCTCTGATAACGGAAAACCTACCCCGCCTTGCGCTGCCGGGCGTGATGGCGCGCGGGCTTGCGAGGCGCGGCATGCTCCTCGCGCGCGGCTTCGCGGCCGGCTTTCTTGCCCGAGATCGGAAACAGCATTTCTTTCTGCCCCTCGATCTTCTTGCGGCCTTTCTTGCCGGCGGCGCGAGGGGCGCTGCGGCTGCCGCCTTCGGCCTGCACCGAACGGCGCAGCGCGTCCATCAGATTGATCACCTTGCCGGTCGGGCGTTCCTTCGGCACTTCGATCTTCTCGCCCTTGACCTTCTTGGCGATCAGCTCCTTCAGCGCATCCTCGTAGTGATCCTCGAATTTTTCCGGTTTGAAGTGGCCGCTCTTGGTTTCGACGATATGCCGCGCCAAATCGAGCATGTCCTTGCTGATCTTGACGTTCGGGATGTCCTCGAAATATTCGCCGGCGTCGCGCACTTCGTAAGGATACCGCAACAGGATTCCCATCAGGCCCTTGCCGCGCGGCGTAATGGCGATGACGTGCTCGCGGCTGGTGAGCACCACGCGGCCGAGTGCGACCACTTTCATCTGCTCGATGATGTCGCGAATGACGACGAAAGCGTCCTGGCCGACCTTGCCGTCCGGCGCGATGTAATAGGGGCGGATATTGTAGAGATCGTCGATCTCGCTGCGCGGCACGAACTCGTCGATCTCGATGGTCTTGGTGCTCTCCAGCGCGACCGACTCGAGTTCCTCGTCGGTCATCTCGACATACTCGCCCTTGGCGACTTCATAGCCTTTGATGATCTGTTCCGACGGCACTTCGTCGCCGGTCTCGGCATCGACCTTGCGGTAGCGGATGCGGTGCCTGGTCTCGCGGTTGATCTGGTTGAAGCGGACCTTTTCGCTTTCCGATGTGGCCGGGTAAACGGCAATCGGGCAGGACACGAGCGACAGCCGCAGATAGCCTTTCCAATAAGCGCGCGGGGCCACGGAAACACTCCTGAACAGCAACGTTGGGACAACGAAACTCAATGATACCTCGTTCCGGGCCTTTGTTGCAGACGCAGCGGATCGTGCGTTGTTGGTTTGTTCCCCTCGAGTGTTCTTTTAGGGTAAAGCAATTGCGTCAAATTGCGCCGATCCCCCCGGCGACGGCCGGGGCGCGCGCCGATGCGGTCAGGCGGTTTTCTGCTCGCTCAGGCCGAGCTCCTTGACCATCGCCTCGCGCATCATGAATTTTTGCACTTTGCCGGTGACGGTCATCGGAAAAGCATCGACGAACTTGATGTAGCGGGGGATCTTGTAGTGCGCGATCTGGCCTTTGCAGAAACCCTGAATGTCCTCGGCGGTCGCCGTCGCACCGGGCTTGAGCTTGATCCACGCGCATAATTCCTCGCCGTATTTCAGATCCGGCAGGCCGACCACTTGCACCGCCTCCACCTTCGGATGGCGGAACAGGAATTCCTCGATCTCGCGCGGATAGACGTTCTCGCCGCCGCGGATCACCATGTCCTTTATGCGGCCGACAATGTTGCAATAGCCGTCCGCGTCGATGGTGGCGAGATCGCCGGTGTGCATCCAGCCGGCGCGATCGATCGCCTCCGCGGTGCGTTCCGCATCGTTCCAATAGCCGAGCATCACCGAATAGCCACGGGTGCAGAATTCGCCGGCAGTGCCGGGCGGCACGATGCGGCCGTCGGCGTCGACGATCTTGATCTCGACGTGCGGATGGACGCGGCCGACGGTGGCGACGCGCCGCTCGAGCGGATCGTCGCACGAGGTTTGCGTGGAGACCGGGCTGGTCTCGGTCATGCCGTAGGCGATGGTGACTTCGCGCATGTTCATCTCGGCGACGCAGCGCTTCATCACTTCGACCGGGCAGGGGGAGCCGGCCATGATGCCGGTGCGCAGCGAGGAAAGATCGAAACGCTTGAACTGCGGGTGCCCGAGTTCGGCAATGAACATGGTCGGCACGCCGTAGAGCGCCGTGCAGCGCTCGGCTTCGACCGCTTCCAGCGTCGTCAGCGGGTCGAATCCTTCCGACGGATAAACCATGGCCGCGCCGTGGGTGATGCAGGCGAGATTGCCGAGCACCATGCCGAAGCAGTGATAGAGCGGCACCGGAATGCAGACGCGGTCGCGGTCGGTCAGCCGCATCGCCGCGCCGATGAAATAGCCGTTGTTGAGGATGTTGTGGTGGGTGAGCGTGGCGCCTTTCGGCGCGCCGGTGGTGCCGCTGGTGAATTGGATGTTGATCGGATCGTCGAATTGCAGCTTCGGCGCAAGCTCGGCGAGTTGCGCGCGATGACGCTCGCCGCCCATGCCAAGCACGTCGTCGAAGCGGAGGAAGCCGCGCTTGTCGCCGTCGCCGATGCGAATGAGCGTGGTCAGGTCCGGCAACCGTTGCGATTGCAGTTTGCCCGGCGCGCTGCGGTCGATTTCCGGCGCCAGTTCGCGCAGCATGCCGACATAGTCGCTGCTCTTGAACGAATCCGCGGTGACCAGCGCCTTGCAACCGACCTTGTTGAGCGCGTAATCGAGCTCGGACAAACGGTAGGCCGGATTGATGTTGACGAGGATCAGGCCGGCCTTGGCGGTGGCGAACTGGGTGATTGCCCATTCGGTGTTGTTCGGCGACCAGATGCCGACGCGGTCGCCGGGGGTCAGCCCAAGCGCGAGCAAGCCGGCGGCAAGCGCATCGACCTTGGCTTTGAGTTCGCCGTAGCGCCAGCGGATATTTTGCTGCCGCACCACCAGCGCGTCGCGGTCGGCGAAGCGCTCGGCCATCTGGTCGAAATGGGCGCCGATGGTGTCGCCGATGAGTGGTGTTGCCGACACGCCGTGAACGTAGCTTTGCGTCAGCTTGCCCGGGAGTGTGGCCATGAATTTCCTCCGTGGCGCGTCTCGTTGTTTCGCGCGCTTTCGTCAAATCTAGCGGCCTTCGCGGCATTGCGCGATTTGGCGCGCCGTCGCACCGCTACATTGTGGTCTGCCGATACGCTTCCGGCAGCAGCCGCGCAAGCAAAGCCGCCCATTTTCGCTGGCCCGGCGGTTCGGCAATCAAATCCTGCCGGATCTCGAGCAGGACGTGGCGCAGGCCGCGGCGTTCGCCGTGGACCGGAATGGTGAAATCCGTCGCGTCGCTGACGAAATAGGGCTCGTTGTCGCCGGCGATCAGGCCTTGTTCGCGCCGCAGCAGCGACAGCAGCCGATGGGCCAAACTCGGATCGCGATGATAAAGCACCGCCGCGTGCATGGCGCGTGCATTGCCTTTGAATACCGGCGTGAAACTGTGCAATGCGATCAGCGCCGCGGCCGGGTCGGCTTTTTGCCGGCGGTCGAGTTCTTGTTCGATCGCCCGGTGGTATGGCCGAAAGATGTCGCGCTCGCGCGCGGTTCTAGCCGCCGCGCTCAGTCCGATGTTGCCGGGGATCGCCGTCAGTTCGCTGATTTCCGGCGTCGACGCCGGCGATTGCGGCGGGCGATTGCAATCGATGACCAGCCGCGAATAATTCTGCCGAACCAGCACGGCGTCGAGCGCGTCGGCGAGCGAATGGGCGACGCCGGCAATGCCGATGTCCCAGGCGATGTGACGCTGAAGCTCCGATGCCGGAAGGCCGAGCGTGCCGAGTGCGCGTGGCAGGCGGTTGCCGGCGTGGTCGGCGACCAGGACCAGCGGCGAGGTTCCGCCGGCATTGTAGACCGTGACGGCTTGCGGCTCGTCGGCGGCCAGCAATGGTTCGGTGGTTTCGTTCATTTGGCGACGGGGCTCGCGCTCGGCAGGGGAACTTTTCGTCGCGCCATGCCTACGCCAATCCGGCCCGCGGCCTCAATCGCAACGTCGGAAAGAAAAAAGCCCCAAGCGCTGGGAGGGGATCGGAAGCGCTTGGGGCTGGAAGGGCCGGACGCTGCCGGCCCAGCTAATCGTTGGTGGCTTCGGTGACCCAGACGCCGCATTCCCCGCAGCCATAGGTCCGCAGCGCAGGCTGCCCGCCGGCGCCCTTGGCGGTGGTCCGGCTGACGTGCATCGGCCGGCCGCAGTTGGGGCACAAAGGCCGCCCCTTCACTGCGTCATGTCCCGTTCCGGTCAACTCGTGGATACCCAGCATGCTCATACCCGTGCGTTGTTTGCATTTTTGAAACGACCGAATGAAATTCAAACGGACGTTTGAGACCGGGCCAAGCCGTAATTTGGGAATTTTTGTGACTTCGCAAGCGGCCATCCGGCCGGGGCGCCGAAGCCTATGGCGGGGTAAAATCGCGTCATTTATAAACTGTAAAAAAATATAAGCTGTAAAAAATCGAAGTTCCCAGCCGGTCCCGTAGCTCAGCTGGATAGAGCAGCGGTTTCCTAAACCGAAGGTCGCAAGTTCGAGTCTTGCCGGGACCGCCAATGCCGCGAGTGGTGGCGCCAGATCGGGCCGCGCCGCACGGTCTATTGCCGCCGCCACGCTCTTGCTAAGGTCCGCTTCAGACCGGGAAACGCTGGGGTGCGCGCCATGTCCGAAGCTCTCAATCACGCCAAGCTTGCGCTTTCGTTCCACAAGGCCTCCCGGTTCTGCCGCGGCAGCGGCGAGACGATGCGCGTGGCGCGCGCAACGCGCTAGCGTCAAAGGGCACACCGGCATGGCGATTCCGGCCGCCGGCGCGCGCGCCATCAGCAAGCATTTTGGCGCGACGCGCGCACTCGACGGCGTTGATTTCGACGTCCTGCCCGGCGAGGTGCACGCGCTGGTCGGCGAGAACGGCGCCGGCAAGTCGACGCTGGTGCGCATCCTCGCCGGCGTGCACCGGCCGGATGCCGGCGAGATCGCCATCGACGGGCGGGTGCGCCAGTTCGGCGGCCCGCGCGACGCCATCGCCGCCGGCGTCATCAGCATCCCGCAGGAATTGCGACTGGTGCCGGCGCTGTCGGTTGCGGAAAATCTCACCCTCGGCGACCCGCCGCTGCGGAATATTCTTGGCGTGCGGATGGTCGATCGCAGCCGCATGCGAGCCGAGGCCGCGGCGCAACTGGCCGAACTCGATTTTGCTCCCGATCTGGCGCTGCGCATCGATCGGCTGAGCTTCGCCGAACGTCAGCTTGTCGCCATCGCCAAGGCGTTGCGGCGGCGGTGCCGCGTCCTGGTGCTGGATGAACCGACTGCGGCGCTGGAGGCGCGCGAGATCGAACGTTTGTTCGCGGCATTGGCGCGCATGAAGAACCAGGGGACGGCGATCGTCTATGTCTCGCACCGGCTCGACGAGGTGGTCGCGCTTGCCGACCGTTGCACCGTGCTGCGCGACGGACGCATCGCGGCGACCAGCCGGCGCGGCGAATTCAGGGTTGCCGACCTGGTGAAAGCGATGACCGGCCGCGCGGCCGCAGCGGTCGAGGCCAGCCCGTCGGCGGCCGGCGCGGTCCTGCTCGAAGACGCAACCGACCGGCCGGACGCGATCCGGTTGCGTGCGCACGAGGTGATCGGCCTCGCCGGCCTGCTCCGCAGCGGCGCAGGTGCGGTACTCCGGCGCTTGTTCGGCATCGGCAAGGACACCGTCGACATCCGCCGCGACGGCAGGCCCCGCCGGATTGTAGGTCCGTCCGCGGCGGTCCGCGCGGGCATCGGCTTTGTGCCCGACGAACGCCGGCTGGGACTGGTCATGAAGCTTTCGGTGCGTGACAATATTTTATTGCCGAGCCTCGACCGTCTCGCGCGCAACGGACGGCTCGACCGTGCCAAAGGCGACCGGCTGGTCTGCGAATTGATGGACATGCTCGACATCCGGCCCCGGCACATGCACGTTCCGGCCTCGGCGCTGTCGGGCGGCAACCAGCAGAAGGTCATCCTTGCCAAATGGCTCGCACGCGACGTGAGCGTGCTTTTGCTCGACGAACCGACGCAGGGCATCGACGTTGCGGCCAAAGCGCAAATCCATGCCGTGATCGGCGACTTTGCCAAGCGCGGCGGCGGCGTTCTCGTGCGCTCCAGCGATTTGGCCGAGCTTGCGCTCATTTGCAGCGGCATCCTTGCGCTGCATCAAGGCCGCATCACCGATCGTTTGCGGCGTTCCGAGGGCTTCGACGAGAAGCGGCTGCACGCCGCGATCGGCGGATGATCATGCGCGCTTCGCTCAAACGTCTCAATCTCTTCGGCCAAGGTCCACTGATCGCGCTGCTGCTGCTGTGCGCGATCATGAGTCTGCTGACCGGGCGCTTTCTGTCGCCGCTCAACCTCACCAATATCCTGGTGCAATCCTCGATCATGGCGGTGATCGCCATCGGCATGACGTTTGTGATCGTCGGCGGCGGCTTCGATCTGTCGGTCGGCTCGACGGTTGCGCTTGCCGGCAGCATCGCGGCGATGACCATGCCGCAGTTCGGCCTGATCGCCGGCGTGCTCGCCGGCGTCGCCACCGGCGGCGCGGTCGGTCTGGTCAACGGCGCGATCGTGGCGAAACTCGGCATCAATCCTTTCATCACCACGCTCGGCACCATGGTTCTGGTGCGCGGCGTCGTCTACATCGTCACCGGCGGCGCGCCGGTCGGCGACGACCGCCTGCCGTCGGCATTCCTCGCCTTCGGCACCGGGCGGTTCCTCGGCATTCATTATCTGGTGTGGGTGCCCGCGATCCTGGTGGTGGTTCTGACCTGGGCGATGCAGGCGACGCCCTATGGCAGGCGCATTTACGCCACCGGCGGCAACCGCGAAGCGGCGTATCTCTCCGGCATTCCGGTGGAGCGGATCGTTGCTTCGACCTACGTCTGGTGCGGCGCGCTGGCCGGCCTCGCCGGGGTGATGCTTGCCGCGCGGCTGCAATCCGGCCAGCCGACCGCCGGCGAATTCTACGAACTCACCGCGATCGCCGCGGTGGTGCTGGGCGGGGCGAGCCTGCATGGCGGCGAAGGCAGCCTCTACAACAGCATCATCGGCGTCTTCATCATGGTGGTTCTCGGCAACGGCCTCAATCTATTGAACGTCGATTCCTATTGGCAGCGGGTGGCGATCGGCGTGGTGATCATTGCTGCGGCGGCGGCAGATCGGCTACGCTCGCGGTCCTAGTTGAGCGGATTTGAGGGGGAGGGACTTGTCATGTTGAAGCTTCGTCCGGCCGTTTACGCGTTGGCCGCATTGGCGACCGTGCTCGCATTGGGCTCAGGCGCCGCGCCGGCGGCCGACCAAAAAATCACCATCGGCGTTTCGCTCGCGCAGGACGACAATCCCTTCTACATCGTCATGCTGAAGGGCATTCGCGCGCGCGCCGGCGAGCTTGGCTGGGATGTCGCCACCGTTTCCGCCAACGAAGACAAGGTCAAGCAGATCAACGGCGTGCAGGACCTCATTGCGCGCGGCGTCAAAGGCATCTTGATCTCGCCGATCGACGCCGTCGGCGTCAACGCCGCCTACGACGCCGCTAAGGCGGCCAACATCCCGATCGTATCGGTGGCGCGCGGCTCGACTTCGCCCAATCAGACCATCCACGTTGCGATGGACGAAAAGCAGATCGGCCGCGACATTGCCGCCTGGACCGCCAAGGCGATCGGCGGCGAGGGCAAGGTCGCCATGCTGATCGGTCCGAGCGGGGCGCCGACGTTCCGCAATCTCGCCGAAGGCTACACCGAGACGATGGCCAAATTTCCTAAAATCCAGATCGCGTTCAAAGCCGACGGGCCGCTGACCCGCGAGCGCGGCGTGAAGCAGGCCGAGGATGCGCTGGTTGCCAATCCCGACCTTAAAGCCATCTACACCGCCAACGACGACGTGGCGCTGGGTGCCGCGCAGGCGGTCATTGCCGCCGGCCGCGCGGGCAAGACCATCGTCACCGGCATGAACGGCGTACCGCCGGCGCTGCATGCCATCAAGGACGGCAAAATCGCCATGACCGTCGAGCTCAATCCGTTCCTGTGGGGCCGGCTGGGGGTCGACGTGCTGGCAACCTATCTGAAGGGCGAAAAGGTCGAATCGCGCGTCTTCATCAAGCACGTCCTGATCGACAAGACCAACATCGACGCGAAACTGCCGAAGCCGTAGGGGAAATCGAAATGGCCAGTGCTGCGCCGGCGGCCAAACCAGACGACTTCGTTGCGCAACTGGAAGCGGCCAACCTGCATCCGTTGTGGGATCGCTTCCGCACCATCACGCCGGTCAGACCGCAGGCCGCCGATCCGCCGTTTCTCTGGCGCTGGCGCGACATCGAGCCGTTCACCGAACGGGCGGTGTCGGAAGTGCCGATCAACGATGTCGAACGCCGCGCGCTGATCCTGGTCAATCCGGCGTTCGGCGGCGACACGGTGACGACATCGAATCTGATCGGCGCCTTCACGGTGCTCGATCCCGGCGACCGGGCGCGCCCGCACCGGCACACTTTCGCGGCGATCCGCTTCGCCACCCGCGCGGCCGGGGCTGCGACCATCGTCAATGGCCGGCGCTGCGAGATGCAGGACGGCGATCTCATCCTGACGCCGCCGATGTGCTGGCACGGCCACATCAACGAGAGCGACCATCGCATCGTCTGGTTCGACGCCGCCAATATTCCGCTGGTCCGCACGCTCGATGCGAACTTCTTCGAGCCCGGTGATCCGTCGTCCAACCAGTTCTGGCAGGTGGACGACGGCGACGAAAAGCTGTGGGCGGAGTCCGGCCTGGCCGGCGCCGACGCGGCCCCTGCGCCGGCGCATTCGCCGAAATACCGTTACCCGGGCGAGGCCGCGCGGCGGCTGTTGGCCGCTTTGCCGGCCGGAACCGACGGTGCGCGCACGCTGCGCTACACCAATCCCGCGACCGGCGGCGCCGTGATGCCGGCGCTCGATTGCTACGCCGTGCGGTTGCCGAGCGGCAAGCCAACGCGGCCGAGACGGGTGACCTGTAACATGATCTGTCTGGTGGTTTCCGGCAGCGGCCAGTCGAGCGTCGGCGAGCATACCTTCCGCTGGACGCAAAACGACGTGTTCTCGATTCCGCACTGGAATTTTGTGAGCCATACCGCGAGCGGCGGCGACGCCGATCTGTTCATTGTTTCCGACCGCAGCGCCTTCGAGCGTCTCGATCTGTTCCGCGAGGAATACCAATAAATCCACGCCCGCCATTGGTGCACGAAGGCATCGGCGCGCCGGTCCGCCGCGTCGAGGACGACAAATTCCTGCGCGGGCTCGGCCAATTCGTCGCCGATATCGTGCTGCCTGGCGAGTTGCATTGCGCGCTGGTGCGCTCGTCGCATGCGCATGCGTGGATCGTGCGGATTGACGCCGCGCCGGCGCTCGCTCGGCCCGGCGTCGTTGCCGTGCTCAGCGGCGCCGACATGGCGGCCGATGGCGTCGGTCCGATGGCGCCGCTGTGGACGATCAAATCGGCCGACGGCAAACCGATGGCGGAGCCGCCGCGCTTCGCGCTGGCGCGCGGTACGGTGCGCCACGTCGGCGAAGCGGTGGCCGCGGTCATTGCCGAAAGCGCGGTTGCCGCGGCCGATGCCGCCGATCTCGTGCAGGTGGATTATGAACCGCTCCCCGCCGTGGTCGATGCCAGGGCCGCCATGCGCGACGACGCGCCGCTGCTGCACCGGGCGGCGCCCGGCAATGTCTGCTTCCGTTTCGTCCGCGGCGACGAGGCTGCAGCGCGCAAGGCGTTCGCCCAAGCGTCGCATGTGGTACGGCTCGATCTGATCAATAATCGCCTGATCGGCGCCGCGATCGAGCCGCGGGCGGTGGTAGCCGACGGCCGCGTCGCCGGACAGCTCACGCTGTACTGCGCCACCCAGGTGCCGCATCTCGTCCGCCGTACGGTCAGCGATCAATTGAACCTGCCGCAAAGTGCGATCCGGCTCATTGCGCCCGACGTCGGCGGCGGCTTCGGCTACAAGGGCAAGCATTACCCCGAGGAGACCGTCGTCGCCTGGGCGGCGCGCCGGCTGCGGCGGCCGGTGAAATGGATCGCCACGCGCAGCGAATGCTTTGCGTCCGATTATCAGGGGCGCGACCATCAAACTCACGCCGAGCTTGCGCTCGATGCCGACGGACGTTTCCTGGCGCTGCGCGTCGACACCATCGCCAATCTCGGCGCCTACGTTTCGACCTTCGGCGCGGCGATCCCGAGTGCGATCTATTCGGCGTTGCTGGCCGGCGTCTACCGCACGCCGGCCATCGCCATCAGTTCGGCCGGCGTTTTCACCAACACCGTGCCGACGGATGCCTATCGCGGCGCCGGCCGGCCGGAGGCGTGTTACGTGCTGGAGCGGCTCGCCGATGAAGCGGCGCATCTGCTTAAGCTCGACCGCGCCGAAATCCGGCGGCGTAATCTCATTCCCGCCGGCGCCATGCCGTACAAGACGCCGATCGGCCCGGTGTATGACTGCGGCGATTTTCCCAAGATTCTGGCGCGGCTATTGGAGATCGCCGATTATCGCGGCTTCGCCAGACGGCGGCAGAACGCGGAACGCGTCGGCACGCTGCGCGGCTTCGGCATCGCCTGTTACGTGGAGTCCTCCGGCGTGGCGCCGTCGCGCTTTGCCGCGGCGCTTGGGGCGCGGATCGGCTTCTTCGAAGCCGCCACCATCCGCGTCCAGCCGGACGGCAGCGTGCAGGCGCTTCTCGGCACGCACAATCACGGCCAAGGCCACGCCACGACGTTTGCGCAGATTCTTTCAACCCGGCTCGGGGTGCCGATGGCCCAGGTGGAAGTGATTGAAGGCGACACCGACCGGGTGCCGTTCGGCTCCGGCACTTTCGGCTCCCGCTCGATCGCCGTCGGCGGGTCGGCGCTCGACCGCGCGGCGGCAAAGATCATCGACAAGGGCAAGCGGATCGCCGCGCACCTCCTTGAAGCGTCGCCGGCGGACATGACGTTTGGCGCCGGCGTCTTCGCCATCGCCGGCACGGATCGCCGCGTGACGTTGCAGGAGGTCGCGCGCGTCGCTTACGTGCCGAGCGCGTTTCCGGCCGACATGGAGCTCGGACTGCACGACACCGCCGTGTACGACCCGGTTTCATTTGCGTGGAGCAATGGCGTGCATGCCTGCGAGGTCGAAGTCGACCGCGAGACCGGCGAGGTTCGCGTGCTCGGCTATTGGGGCGTCGACGACGTCGGCACGGTCATCAATCCGATGATCGTCGACGGCCAGATCCGGGGCGGCGTCGCGCAGGGGCTCGGACAGGCGTTGCGCGAGCATTGCGTGTACGACGACTCCGGCCAATTGCTGTCCGGTTCGTTCATGGATTACGCGATGCCGCGCGCCGCCGACATGCCGCCGGTCGTCTCCGAGCTCGACGAAAGCCAGCCTTGCACCCACAATCCGCTCGGCGCCAAGGGCTGCGGCGAGGCCGGCTCGATCGGGGCGCCGGCCGCCATCGCCGGAGCGGTTCTCGACGCATTGCGGCCGCTCGGCGTGAGCGACCTGGAATTGCCGCTGACGCCGGAGCGGGTTTGGCGGACCATTCGCGGGGTCAAAGGCCGCCAGTAAGGCGTCTTCCGCACCCTCCCGTATCGCCGCCGGGGATAGTATGCTTTCTGAGATTTCGTTGGTTATGGGTGATGCGGATGACGCGGAAAAAAGCAAAGACACCGCGCAAGGCGTCTCGTCACGCCAAGGCGGCGAAAATACGCGCTGAGCGTCCGACGAAAGTCGTTTCGGCGCCTACGTCCGACATTCGGAGCGAGCTTGAGAGCGCAAACGAACAACTCGCCGCCTCATCGGAAATTTTGCAGATCATTTCCAACTCGCCCGGCGATCTGCAACGGGTTTTCAAGATCATTCTGGAAAGCGCGACCCGGCTTTGCGGCGCCAGCTTCGGAACGCTGCTGATGTATGAGGCTGACGGGTTCCGGAGGGTTGCGAGGCACAACGTGCCGCAAACCTTGGCCGCGGACGCGCCGGCGGGTCATCTGAAGGCGCCATTCAAAGGTGCGCCGTCGCTCAAGCGGCTCGTTAGCACCAAGCGGCTGGTTCATATCGTCGATATCGCCGCG
>JAGXAC010000020.1 GCA_019075925.1 Hyphomicrobiales bacterium
TGGACGGCGCCATCGTCAGCATCAAGGATTTGTTCGACGTTGCCGGCGAAAAGACCCGCGCCGGCTCGAAGGTGCTGGCCGAGGAAGCCGCGCCGGCTGCGGCGGACGCGCGGATCGTGCGTCGGTTGCGCGCCGCCGGCGCGGTGATCGTCGCCAAGACCAATATGACCGAGTTCGCCTATTCGTCGATCGGCGCCAACCCGCATTTCGGTACGCCCGGCAATCCGGCCGACCGCGCGCGGATTCCAGGCGGTTCGTCGTCGGGCGCCGCCGTCGCCGCCGGCGACGGCATGTGCGAGGTCGCGATCGGCAGCGATACCGGCGGCTCGGTACGGATACCGGCGGCGCTATGCGGCATTACCGGCTTCAAGCCGACCAAGCGCCGGGTGCCGACGGACGGCGCCTTCCCGTTGAGCTTCACGCTCGACTCGATCGGACCGCTTGCCCGCAGCGTCGCCGCATGCGCCGACACCGACGCGGTGCTGGCGGGCGAAGAACCAGCTCCGCTTGCGCCGGCCGCGCTCGACAGTTTGCGTTTCGGCCTCGACGAAGGCTTGCCGCTCGACGATCTCGATCATCATGTCGCATCCGCCTTCGCCGCCGCGGTCAAGCGGCTTGACGACGCAGGTGTGCGCGTCAGCACGGAAAAAATTTCGCAGTTCGACGAGATGAACACGGTGCAGGCCAAAGGCGGTATCCCGCCGGCCGAGGCCTGCGCCATTCATCGCGACCGGATGGCCCGGCGCGCCGCCGACATCGATCCGAATGTGCGTGCGCGCATCGACCGCGGCTGCGCCATGCCGGCGGCGGATTACGTCGAAATCTTGCGTGCGCGCGAGCGGCTGGTTCGCGCCTTCGACGAACGGGTTTCCATGCTCGAGGCGCTGATCATGCCGACGACGCCGATCATCGCCCCGACCATCGCCGAAGTCGCCGACCAGAAGACGTTCTTCGCTCGCCATAATCTGCTGATCCGCAACACCGCGATCGGTAACTTCTTCAATCTGTGCGCGATCTCCCTGCCGTTGCCGTCGCCGCTTCCGGTCGGCTTGATGGTGGTCGGCCGCTACGGCAGCGACCGCAGGCTGCTGCGCATCGCCGCGGCGGTGGAGGCCCTGTTCGCGAGTTGACGCTCGGCGGGACGGGCGGATGGCGTCTAGAAGTCGCGCAGCGCGTCGAGCAGCGCTTTGCGGCGCTCGCCGCCGAGCTTTTCGCTCAATCGCTTCTCGTGCCGCGACGCCAGCGCCTTGGCGCGCGCGAGTAAGGTCCGCCCCGGCGCGGTGAGCGTGAGCGCGTGACGGCGTCCGTCCGCGGATGACGGCAGCCGCTGAACGAGCCCGCGCTCTTGCAGCCGGTTCAGCAGGCGAACCAGCCGCGCCCGTTCGATGCCGAGCGTCGCCGCCAATTCCGCCTGCGACAGCCCGTTATTGGCGCCCGTCACCACCAAAACCGAATACTGCGCCGGGCTCACGTCGATGCCCTTGAGCGTGCGGATGAAATCGCCGAACACCCAGATTTGTGCGCGCCTGATGAAATAGCCGAGATGGTCGTTGAGCGCGTCGAGCGCAATCGGCGGGCGCACCGAGCGCCGCGCCGTCTGGAGGTTCCGCCGAGGCAGGACGCGGCTGTCCGCCATTTTCGACCTGCTGCCCGGCTTTAGGCTCGACTTGATGATCGCCTTGGCCATGCCGGCCTCGATTGGTATTGACGATCGTTGTCAAGGTCAACAATATGCGAATGCGACTGAAAGGCCGATGTGCGGAGCACGCCGCCCGCGGCCCCGCGACACTTTCGGGGCTGTAATCGTTCGTAGTCATCCGGCATCATGGGGTAAGATCGGATAACATAAACGTTGGGAGGATCTCGTTATGACACGCAAAGCACAGTCGAATTCCGCGCGGTTGACCCGTCGCGCCGTCACCGCCGGCTTGGGCGCCGCCGGCTTTGTCGCCGGCGTAGCGCCGTTCAATATCGCGCGCGCGGCGGGTGGCCCGCTCAAGGTCGGCGTCCTGCTGCCGCGTTCGGGCTTGCAGGCGGGGATCGGCCAGGATTGCTGGCGCGGTGTTGATATCGCTCCCGGCATCCTCAAGTCGCTGGGCCTGCCCGAACTCACGGTCATGAGCGGCGATACCGAATCCAACGTCGACACCGCGCGCGCACGCGCCGAGAAGCTGATCGGCGAAGGCGCGCAGCTTCTCATCGGCGCGTTCGATTCCGGCCAGACGACCGCCATCGCCCAGGTCGCCGAGCAGAAGGGCATCCCGCTGGTCATCAATATCGCCGGCGCCCCGCAAATCACCGAGCAAGGCTACAAGTTCGTCTTTCGCAATTTTCCCACCGGCCCGATGATCGTCGGCGATGCTTTCAACAACCAGAAGGAAGTTTTTGCCGCGGCCGGCCATACGCCGAAAACAGTGGTGTTCCTTCATATCAACGACACTTACGGCACGGCGATCGCCGGGGCGGTCGAGCACGTCATGCCGAAATTCAACATGCCGTATACGATTGCCGAAAAAATCGCCTACGATCCGGCGGCACGGGATCTCTCGGTCGAGGTGACGAAAGCGAAAGCGACCAACGCCGACGCGCTGCTCGTGGTCAGCCGGCTCAATGACGCGATGCTGCTGACGCGCGAACTGGTCAAGCAGCGCTGGACGCCGCAGGCGATCCTGAGCATGGGGCCGGGCTGGTACGACGACCAGTACTTCAAGACGCTCGGCAAGCTCGCCAATGGGCCGATCAGCTTTGTCCCGTGGTACGACCCGCACAAGAAGCTGACACCGGTCCTCGAAGCCGCCCTGGCCAAGAGTTTTGCCGGCGTACAGCTCAACACCAATCACATTTTTACCTTCGAGGCGCTGCTGGTCGCCGCTGACGCCTACAAGCGCGCCGGCTCGACCGATCCGAAGGCGCTGGCCGACGCCATCCGCACCACCAACATCACGGATAACGTCAGCATCGGGCCGGGCATCAGCTTCAACGCCAAGGGTCAGAACGACAAGGTCAAAGACGGCGCCATCCAGAACCGCGGCGGTAAGGATGTGATGCTGGCGCCGCAGAGTGCCGCCAATGCCAAGCCGGAATGGCCGATGACGCCATATCAGAATCGCGGCTAGTTTCTTCGCTCCCTCCGCCGCTTTGCGGAGGAGAAAAATTTGGATCAATTCCGCGCTCGCGCTCATCGGTGACGGATGCCGCTTGAGGTCTATCTTAACGTCGCCATCGGCGGAGTTTTGACCGGTTTGGTCTACGGCCTGATGGCGCTCGGGCTGTCGGTCATCTTCGGCGTGGTGCGGGTGGTCAACTTCGCTCATGGCGAGATGATGACCGTCGCCATGTTCCTCGCCGTCGTGCTGTGCACGGCGCTGCATGTCGATCCGCTCGTGCTGCTTGTTCCGATCGCGGCGGTGCTGTTCGTCTTCGGCTATGCACTCCAGCGCGGCCTGATCAACGTCTTCATCACCCGGCCGGAGCACAGTCAGTTTCTGCTGCTGGTGGCGCTCGCCATCATCATCACCAACACGTTGTTGATCATCTTCGGTCCAGACGCGCGCACGGTGGAAACTGCCTATGGCTTCGACAGTTTCCAGTTCGGCGGGATCATTGTTGATGCCGCCAAGGCCTATGCCGGCGCCGCGGCGATCTTATTCGCCGCCGCCTTGTTTGTGTTCTTTCGCTTCACGCTGATCGGCAAGGCCATCCGCGCCGGTGCCGACAACCACACCGGCGCACTGGTCGTCGGCCTCGATGTCAAGCGGCTCTATGCGCTTACTTTCGGGCTTGGCGCGGCGTGTGTCGGCGCCGCCGGAACGATGATGACGCTGTTGGTCGACGCAACGCCGCTGCTGGGGCCGAGTTACACGCTGCTTGCCTTCGTCATTGTCATCACCGGCGGCCTGGGTTCGATGCCGGGCGCTCTCATCGGCGGCGTGCTGATCGGCCTCACCGAGGCGCTCGCCGGCCTGTTGTTCACGCCGTCGGCGAAAAGCATGTTTGCCTTTGCCATTCTCGTTCTGGTGCTGCTGTTCCGGCCGCAGGGAATTCTCGGCAAGAGGCTGGCATGATGGCTCGCCTCACCGCCGGCGTGACGCGCCGGAGCGCGATTCCGCTTGCCCTGCTGCTGGCGGCTTTGCTGGCGGCGCCGTGGCTGGTCAACGATTATCTGCTCACCATGCTCATCATTATTCTGTACTTCGGCTACGCCGGCCAGGCATGGAATATCATGATGGGCTTCGCCGGGCAGCTTTCGCTCGGGCACGCGCTTTATCTCGGGCTCGGCGGCTATGTCGCAGCGACCTTGTTCACGCGTTTCGGCATCGGTCCGTGGCTCGGCTTCGCCGTCGCAATCCCGGTCGCGAGCGCGGCCGGCGCCATCATCGGCTTCCTGGCGTTCCGCTTTCGCGTCGCCGGTATTTATTTCGCCATCCTGACCATCGCGTTCGCCGAGTTTGCCCGCATCGGCTTCGACAACTGGGACTATGTCCATGCGTCGAGTGGCCTGTTCGTGCCGGTCAAGCAATACGCGCACAACAATCCCTGGCTTCTGCGCGGCGATCCGACCATGTTCTACTACGTCATTCTCGGCGCAACCGTGCTGCTGTTCGTGCTTTGCCACTTTCTCGTGCGCAGCCGCGTCGGCTATTTTTGGCTCGCCATCCGCGAGGATGAAACCGCCGCCCGCGCGGCCGGCATCGACACCTTCCGCTACAAGATGATTGCCGTGGTGGTGTCGGCGGCGATGACGTCGTTCGCCGGCGTGTTCTACGCGTTCTTTTACAACAACCTGTTTCCGGAACAGGTGTTCAGCATCTTCCGTTCGGTCGAGATCATTCTTGGCCCGATCATCGGCGGCATCGGCACTTTGTTTGGTCCGATCCTCGGCGCTTTCGTGCTCAAGGGCCTTGCCGAAGCGCTCAGTTCCGTGATGACCGCTTTCGGCATTGATCTGCCGGGCGTGACGCAGGTGTTTTATGGCGTCTGTCTCCTGATCGTGGTCGTCGCGCTGCCCGACGGCGTGTGGCCGCCGCTGGCGCGCCTGCTCGGTATCGGCAGGAGCAAGCCGTGACCGCGCTGCTCGCCCTCAGCAATGTCAGCAAACGTTTCCGCGGCTTGATCGCGGTCGATGGCGTGAGCTTTACCGTGCCGCAAGGGGCGATGTTCGCGGTCATCGGTTCGAACGGCGCCGGCAAGACCACGTTGTTCAATATGATCGCCGGCGCCATGAAACCGGACGGCGGCGCGATCGTCTTTGCCGGCCAAGGCGTGCATGGCCTCACTGCCGACGCGGTCTGCCGCCGCGGCATTGCCCGCACGTTCCAGATCGTGCGGCCGTTTCCGGGCCTGAGCGTCGAGGATAACGTCATCATCGGTGCGCTCCTGCACCGGCCGGACGTGACCGCGGCGCGCGGCCATGCGCATGAATTGTTGCGGCGGCTCGATCTGTTCGACAAGCGCCATCGGATCGCTTCGACGCTGACGTTGCCGGACCGCAAGCGGCTCGAAATGGCGCGCGCGCTGGCTACCGGTCCGCGGCTCCTGTTGCTCGACGAGGTGATGGCAGGCCTGCGGCCGACCGAGACCGACCGCATGGTCGCGATCCTCAAAGCGCTCAATGCCGAGGGCCTGACGATTCTACTGATCGAGCACGTCATGCGCGCGGTGATGGCGCTCGCATCCCATGTGCTGGTTCTCGATCATGGCGTGGCAATCGCCGAAGGTTCGCCGGAGCAGGTGGCGCGCGATCCGGCGGTAGTGCAGTCCTATCTCGGCGTGGAGACGGTGTGATGCTGACCGTCGAAAACCTCGATGTGTTTTACGGCGACGTGCAGGCGCTCGACGGCGTATCGCTCGAGGTCGAGGAGGGCGCCATCGTCGCCATCGTCGGCGCCAACGGGGCCGGCAAGACCACGCTCATTCGCGCCGTCGCCGGCATGCAGCCGCAGGCGCGCGGGCGGGTGATTTTCGGCGGCGCCGATATTTCGCGCTTGCCCAGTCATCGGGTCTGCAATCTCGGTCTCGGCCAGGTGGCGGAGGGCCGCCAGGTGTTTCCGACGTTGACGGTTGCCGAAAATCTCGACGTCGGCGCCATGTTGCCGCGCGCCCGCGCCGCGCGCGAGAAGAACCGCGAGCGTGTCCTCGCCATGTTTCCCAAGCTCGCCGAGCGCGCCCGTCAGCCGGCCGGCACGCTGTCCGGCGGCGAGCAGCAGATGCTGGCCATCGGCCGCTGCCTGATGGGTGCGCCGCGGCTGATCATGTTCGACGAGCCGTCGCTGGGGCTTGCGCCCAACATCGCGCGCGACGTGCTTCACACCATTCGCGACCTCAACCGCGAAGGCATCACCTGCCTTCTCGTCGAGCAAAACGTCGCGCTGTCGCTGCAGCTCGCGAGCCGCGCGTACGTGCTGGAGAACGGGCGGGTGACCTTGTCCGGCACCGGTAGCGCGTTGCTGGCGGACGATCGGGTGCGCAGCGCCTATCTGGGCTTGTAGTTTTCGTCGTGCCGGGCTTTGCGCCGCGCGTCCACGTCTTTGGTGGCGGTGGTTGAAGACATGTCATGGCCGGGACGAACCCGGCCATGACATGTCAATTTGCTCACCACGCCCGGCGCAGCCGTTCCATAATGACGGATAACGCCGCCATTCGCGCGCTCAACGGCGCTTGCGGAAAGCTCTGGCGCAACCGGCCGAGGATTTCCGCCGCACTCGGCGCCTCGACATCAGCAAACGCCGCGGCGATGGCGCGGCCAAGCTCGGCTTCCGGCCGCCCGCTCAACGTCGCCGGCACCATGGTGACGTCTCCGAACGGGATCGGCGGCTGTACGCGCAAGGTGACACGGCGGGCGGCGCCCATGGCGAACTCCCAATGATTTTGGCCTCCCCTTAACCCGTCAATTTTGCGAAAGTTCCGCCTTGCCGTTGCCGTGGGCGCGAGGCCGTCTCTATATAAGCCGCGTCATCCACCGGCGGCCGCCGGCAAAATCCCGACTTTGCAAGGAGTCATAGGGCTATGAAGCTTTATTTTGCGCCCGGCGCCTGTTCGCTCGCGCCACATATCGTCGCCAATGAACTGGGCATTAAAATCGATCTCGAACAGGTTGATCTTCGCGAAAAAAAGACCAAGGACGGCAAGGATTATCTGTCGATCAATCCCAAGGGCCAGGTGCCGCTGCTGGAACTGGACAACGGCGAACGGCTGACCGAAGTGCCGGTCATCCTGCAATTTCTGTCCGACCAGAAGCCCGCCGCTCACCTCGCCCCGGCAGCCGGCACGCCCGAGCGCTACCGGGTGCTGGAGTGGCTAAACTTCGTCACCGCGGAATTGCACAAGACGCTGGGACCGATGTTTCGGCCGACGACCCCGGAGGAGTTCAAGACATTGTCGCGCGATCTGGCTATCCGGCGCTTCGAATGGGTCGATAAGCAATTGGCCGGCAAACAATACCTCATGGGTGACAATTTTACGCTGCCGGATGCCTATCTCTACGTGATGACGCGCTGGGCAAAAGGACTCAAAATCGATTTGAGCAAGCTTGCGAACTTGCAGGCCTACGCCGAGCGTGTCGCGGCGCGGCCTAATGTACAGCAGACGCTCAAGGAAGAAGGCTTGAGATAAAGCGAGATGGGATTAAATCGTCATGCCCGCGCTCGTCGCAGGCATCCCGTCTTAAATGCCGGATCGAAACTAAATAATGGCCGGACAAGTCCGGCGATGACGAAAAATTGGTTCCATCCAAATTCATCGCGATTTAGCCGCCGACGGCGAGCGGCGCCGGCGCCGCTTCCTGTCCCTTAAGCTGGATGCGATAGAACGAGGCGTAACGGCCGTTCTTGCGAAGCAATTCTTCGTGGCGGCCGGATTCGACGATCTTTCCGTTCTCCACCACCAGGATGCAGTCGGCATGCATGATGGTCGCCAGCCGATGCGCGATCACCAGCGTTGTGCGTCCCTTGCACAGCTCGGCGATCGCCTCCTGCACGTAGCGCTCGGATTCGGAATCGAGCGCCGCGGTCGCCTCGTCGAGCAGAATGATCGGCGCGTTCTTGATCAGCGCGCGCGCAATCGCCAGGCGCTGGCGCTGGCCGCCGGATAGCTGCATGCCGTGCTCGCCGACCGGCGTGTCGTAACCGGCGGGAAAATCGCGGATGAATTCGTCGGCATGCGCGGCCTTGGCGGCGGCAACGATCTCGGCTTCGCCGGCGCCGAGCCGGCCGAGCGCGATGTTGTCGCGGATGGTGCCGCGGAACAGCTGCACGATCTGGCCGACATAGGCGATCTGATGCCGCAACGAGTCCCGCCTGACCATGGCAATGTCCTGACCGTCGATCAGGATGCGACCGGACTCGACCGTATAGAAACGCAGAATCAGATCGAGCACGGTGGTTTTACCGCCGCCAGACGGTCCGACTAGCGCCGTGAACTTGCCGGGCTGCGCCACGAAGCTCATGCCACGCAGCACCGGCGTGCCGGCGCGATACGCGAACCGCACGTCGGAAAACTCAAGACGCCCGGTGGTGAGCTCCAGCGGCGGACATTCGTCGTCGTTCGACTCGCCCGCCGGACTGTCGATGATCTCATACAGAACGCGAACGCCGACCAGGTTGTTGTGCAGATCCATATTCAGCCGCGCCAGCCGTTTCGCCGGTTCGTAGGCGAGCAGGAACGCGGCCAGGAACGAAACAAATTCGCCCGGCGTGCCGTGGCCGGCAATGCCGCGATAGCCGCCATAGATGATCGCCAGTGCGATGGCGAAACCGGCCAGCGTCTCCATGATCGGATTCGAGCGATTGGCGACGCGCGCCATCTTGTTGGCTTGCGCCTCCACGCCGGTCACGCTGTCGTCGAGCCGCCGCCGCATCTCTTCCTCAAGCGAAAAAGCCTTCACCATGCGCAGCCCTTGCAGCGATTCCTGCATGGTTTCGATCGTGCGGGTGCCGCCGGTGAACTGCTTCTGCGCGATGTTGCGCACCCGGCGCACCAGCTTGCGCAGCAGGAACAGCGCCGGCGGCGCTATCACCAGCGCGGCGACCGACATCACCGGATCGCGGATCACCATGACCGCGCAAAGTCCGATCAGCGACATCAGATCGCGGCCGATTGCCGTGATCAAAAGATTGATGACTTGGCTCACCGAGCCGGCGCCGGTGGTCAGGCGCGCGATGAATTCCGACGAGTGGCGGTCGGCGAAGAAGCTCATATTCTCGCGCAGCAGCTTGTCGAACATGCGGCGCTGATTGTCGGCGACGATGCGGTTGCCGACATAGGACAACAGCACGGTGCCGCCATAGGTGGCGATGCCCTTGGTGGTGAACACCGCCATCACGACGATGCCGACGACGACGATGCCGCGGAAATTGTGGTTGATGTACGCCTCGTTGGTCATCGTGCCGATGAGGTAGGCGCTCAGCGCCATAGCGCCGGCAGCGATGCACATCAGCACGACGGCAACGGCGTAGCGCGGCCAATGCGCCAGCGCCTCGTCGATAAGCAGGCGGCGTATCAATACGGCAGCCGGATACGTGCCCGAAGACAATTCGGCCTTGGAAACGTTCATGCGCGATCCGTGGCGTCCTGCGACCGAATGCGCGAATTCCGCGCGCTTGCCGAGCGTTTCCATGCCCGGAAGAGCCGCGATTTTCAAGCTATTTTCAGCGGAACTATGACCGCTTAGGACGACCGCTTGGAACCGCCGGCCGCGCGCCCAATTGCTTGACCGGCCGGCGCGGCTCGCCGCTTCGTCAGCTCGCGCTCCCAAGCAAGCGCATGCGCCACAATCGTCGACAGATCGTCGTAGCGCGGCTGCCAGCCGAGCACCGCCCGCGCTTGCGAGGAATCGGCTACGATGCGCGCCGGATCGCCTTGCCGTGGCGGCGCGATTTCGACGCGAAAATCGACGCCCGACACGCGCTTGACCGTGTCGATCACCTCGCGCACCGAATAGCCGTGACCGTAACCGCAATTGAGCGTTTGCGACGGCGCACCCGAACGCAAGCGGCCGAGCGCATCGGAATGCGCACGCACGAGATCGCTGACGTGAATATAGTCGCGCACACACGTGCCGTCGGCCGTCGGGTAATCGGTGCCGAATATCTGCAGCTTGTCGCGGGCGCCGACCGCGGTTTCGATCGCCACCTTGATCAGATGGGTCGCGTCCTTGCTCGATTGCCCGGCGCGTCCGCGCGGATCGGCGCCAGCGACGTTGAAGTAACGAAGGATCGTATAGCGGAGCCCGAGCGCGCGGCCGGCGTCGCGCAACATGACTTCGCTCATCAGCTTCGACCAGCCGTACGGCGATACCGGCTGCGTCGGCGCGGTTTCCGACACCGGGATTTGCGCCGGATCGCCGTACACCGCGGCGGTCGATGAGAAAATGAAATGGTCAACTCCGGCGTTCACCGCCGATTCGATCAGTGCTCGGGTATTGACGGTGTTGTTGCGATAATAGCTGAGCGGATCGCTGACCGACTCAGGCACCACGACCGAAGCGGCGAAGTGAATGATGGCGTCAACGCGATGCTGGCGGATCAGCCGCTCGACCAGCGCCTGATCGCCGCAGTCGCCGACAACGAGCGGCACGCCCTCGGCAACCGCCCAGGCAAAGCCGGTCGAAAGGTTGTCCAGAACGACGAACGGTTCGCCGGCGTCGGCGAGTTCGAGCGCCATATGGCTGCCGATATAGCCGGCCCCGCCGGTGACCAGGATCGTCATGCGTAAAGTCCGTCTGCCAGGGCTCCAGACGCCATACGCCGATTTGATGAATACGCCGTTATAGCGTCACTTTTAGCCCTGAACGCGCGGCGTTGTCGCGTGCGCCGCAAGGGCATCGCGGGCGGCCGCGAACACCGCGTCGGGGCTGATGTCGCGCAGGCAGCGGTGATGTCCGAGCGGACAAACATTTTGATTGCATGGCCGGCACGGCAGGCGGTCGCTGATCTCAACCGCGGCGGCGAGCGGATTGAGCGGCGCCCACAGGGCTGCCGTCATCGGACCGAAGATGCCGATCGACGGCGTGCCGAGTGCGGCGGCGACGTGCAATAATCCGGAATCGTTGGCGACCGCGGCTGCGGCCGCCGCAAGCGCCAGAACCGCGTCACCAATGTCGTTGCCGGTGAGGTCGCGCGCGCGCGTGTCGCCGACGATTTCCTGCGCCAGCGTCTTCTCGTTCGGGCCGCCGAGCACGAAGACGTCGCAACCTTCCGCCAGCAGCCGACGGCTAAGTGCCGCGTAGGACGCGCTCGGCCAGCGCCGCGCCGGCGCAACCGAGCCTGGCGCGAGCGCCACCAGCGGCCGGTTGCCGGCGACGCCATGTTTTGTTTGCCAAGCAGCGATCGCATCGGCCGGAACGTCAAGAACCGGCCGCGGCCAAGCGGGCGGCGCCGCCGCGTTCTTCGGCAGCGCCAGCGCCGCGCAGCGGTCGACGGTGCGCGGCAGTTGCCGTTCGCCGAAGCGAAGATCGTTGATAAGCAGTAGGCGCCCTTCGCCGAAAAATCCGGTGCGTCGCGGAATGCCGGCGAGGAATGGCGCCAAGGCAGACTTCCACGTTCGCGGCAGGACCAGCACGTCGCCGTAACCTTCGCGCCGAAGCCTTCGCGCCAAGACGAGTTGTTGCGCCAACGCAATATGCCCACGCGGCAGATCGGCCACGAGCGTTTTCCTGATGCCGGGCATGTAGCCGGCAAGCGGTGCGCAAAGCTTCGTTGCCAGCATATCCACCGGCCGATCGGGGAAGCGCTCGCGCAACAGCGTCACAACCGAGTGGCCGCGCACGAATTCGCCGACCCACATATAGGGCACGATCAGGATCGGTCTTTTGTCCGCTCCAGGATCGTCCGGGGAAAAATATGAATCTTGATTCATTTTAAACAGCGAACTAAAATTCATTTCATTAGTCGTGCGCTGGCGACTTAACCCGGTCATGGCCGCGCTGTCCAGTGTCCGGGCTGCAAGCAGGTGGCGGACGCTAGCGGATCGCGGAACTTCGAATCCATGGGCGGCAGTGTTGCACGCCGGACGAAACTGGCGCTAAACGGTTCGGCGGCAACCTCAAACGGTGTTAACGCGTCGATGTTGTTGGTCACCGGCGGGGCCGGCTTCATCGGATCGAATGTGCTCGCCAGCCTCAATGAGGCCGGACGCTCCGACATCGCCGTCAACGATCTGCTCGGCCGCGACGGCAAGTGGCACAATCTGTCCGGCCGCCAATTGGTCGAATTCGTTCCACCCGCGGACCTGCTGCGCTGGCTCGAAGGGCGCAAACTCGACGCTGTGGTGCATTTCGGCGCCATCTCCTCGACCACCGCAACGGACGCCGACCTGTTGATCGAAACCAACGTCCGCTTGTCGCTGCGCCTGTTCGACTGGTGCGCGGCGACACGCACGCCGTTCATCTATGCTTCCTCGGCCGCCACTTACGGCGACGGTTCGGCGGGCTTTTCCGACGATTGCTCGCCGGAACGCCTCAAGCGGCTCAAGCCGCTCAACCTCTACGGTTGGAGCAAGCATATGTTCGATCTTGCGGTGGCCGAACGTGCCGCGCGCAAGGACAAGCTGCCGCCGCAATGGGCCGGACTTAAGTTCTTCAATGTCTTCGGCCCGAACGAATACCATAAAGGCGAGATGATGAGTCTCGTCGCCAAGCGCTTCGACGCGGCCAAGGCCGGCGAGACGGTCCGGCTGTTCAAGTCGCATCGATCCGGCGTCGCCGACGGCGAGCAGAAACGCGATTTCATCTACGTCGACGACGCGGTGGCGGTGGTGCGCTGGCTGATGGAGACGCCGGCAGTGTCGGGTATCTTCAATGTCGGCACCGGCCACGCGCGCAGCTTCCGCGATCTGATGACCGCCATGTTCGCGGCGCTGGGACGCGAGCCGAACATCGATTATATCGACATGCCGGAATCGATCCGCGACCACTATCAGTATTACACGCAAGCCGAGACCGAAAATCTGCGGCGGGCCGGCTATAACGCCGACTTCACGCCGCTCGAAGATGCGGTGAGACATTACGTGACCGGATATCTCGATCGCGCCGACCGCTATCGGTGAGGAAGAGCAGGGGCGTGCGGCCGGGGGCAAACAATGTACGACTTTGAAGAAGCGCTGCGCTTGATCGGCAAGCAGACCGTACTGTGCGTCGGCGACGTGATGCTTGACGATTTCGTTTACGGCGAAGTCACCCGCATCTCGCCGGAAGCGCCGACGCCGGTGCTCAAGGTGACCAGCAACGCGATCGAGATCGGCGGCGCCGGCAATGTCGCGCGCAACATTGCGGCGTTGGGTGCAACGTGCATTTTTGTCGGCCTGGTCGGCAGCGACGAGGCCGGCGCTAGACTCGGCGAGGCGCTCGGCAAGCTTTCCGCAATTACGCCCGCATTGATCACCGACGAGACCCGGCCGACGACGCGGAAGGTGCGCTTCGTTTCCGAGCATCACTCCGCGCACCTGCTGCGCGCCGACTGGGAGACCGGCCAGCCGCTCGACGCCGGCAGCGAGGCGGCGATCATCGCCAGGGCGGAAGCGGCAATGGCAGAAGCCAGCGCCGTGGTGTTGTCCGATTACGCCAAGGGCGTGCTCAGCGAACGTGTCATCCGCGCCGTCATCGAAAAGGCCCGCGCTGCCGGCAAGCCGCTGGTGGTCGATCCCAAGCATCACGATTACCGGATTTACCGCGGCGCCACTCTGATCACGCCGAATGCGAAGGAACTCGCCGCCGCCGTGCACCGTCCGGTCACCACCGAAACCGAGATTGCCGCCGCCGCCGCCGAACTGGCCCGGTTGGTCGAAAGCGAAGCGGTGCTGGTCACCCGCAGCGAACACGGCATGAGCCTGCACGTCGAAGGTCAGCCGCCGATCCATGTGCCGGCCTATCCGGTCAAGGTGCGCGACGTTTCCGGCGCCGGCGATACCGTCGCCGCAGTGATGGCGGTGATGCTGGCGATGAATATGCCCTACGAATTTGCCATGCGCGCGGCCAATGCCGCGGCCGCCGTGGTGGTGGGCAAACGCGGCACCTCCACGGTGTCGCTCGGCGAACTGCGCCACCGCATTTTGCCCGCGGCTTCGCTGGCACCCGAGGACAAGATCCTGTTCGACTGGTCGCAACTCGATGAGCGGCTGGCGGACTGGCGCCGGCTTGGTCTGCGCATCGGCTTCACCAACGGCTGCTTCGACCTGCTGCATCGCGGCCACATCCGCCTTTTGGCTGAGGCGCGCGCGGCTTGTGATCGCCTCGTGGTCGGATTGAACAGCGACGCTTCGACCGCCCGCCTCAAGGGCGAGGGCCGTCCGATCAATCCTGCGGAAGGCAGGGCCGAAGTGCTGGCCGCGCTCGAAGCGGTCGATCTGGTCGCGGTGTTCGAGCAGGACACGCCGCTTGAACTGATCAAGCAGGTGCGGCCAATGGTGCTGGTCAAGGGCGCCGATTATCGGCTCGATGAGGTGGTCGGCCGCGAAGTGGTCGAGGCTGCCGGCGGCAACGTGATCCTGGTCGATCTGGTGCAGGGACAATCGACCTCCGGACTGGTGCGGCGCTCGGCCAAATCCGCCGCTTCGACCGGCCCGGCAAAACGGCCCAGCCAGCCGACACGGTCGTAAACCAAGAATGACGTCGCGCATCGCCAGGTTTCCCATCGGGAGCGCATTTGACCGGGCGCGGTGGTGTCTCGCCGCCGATGCGCTCGCGGCCGGCGTCGCAGTGTTCGTGCCGTGGTCGACCTCGCTCACTGAAATTTTCGTGGTGCTTTGGCTGGTCGCGTTCCTGCCGACTTTGTTTTTGCCGGCCGCCGATTTCGGCGAGCTGCGCAACGTCTTACGGAAGCCGGCCGGCTTTTTGCCGATTGTGCTCTGCGCGCTGGCGGCAATCGGCATGCTTTGGGCATTCGACGTGTCGTGGACGGAGCGCCTCGGCGGCTTCGCCAAGTTTCCCCGGCTGATGCTGATTGCGTTGCTGCTCGCGCAGTTTGCGCTTTCCGAACGCGGCGTGTGGGTGCTGTACGGTTTCCTCGCCGCGACCGTCTTGTTGCTGTTGGCTTCGTTGGCATTGGCGGCGTTCCCCGGCTTGCCTTGGCATGGCAAGGGGTTTGGCGTTCCGGTCAACGACTACATCCGCCAGAGCACGTGCTTTATGGTCTGCGTTTTTGGGCTCCTTGGCGCGGCGGTCGAACGGGCGCGCGCCGGCAGATGGCGGCCCGCCGTCGGCATGATCGCGCTCGCGGCGTTATTTCTCGGCGACATCCTGTTCGTCGTGAGCAGTCGCACCTCGCTATTCGTCGCGCCGATATTGTTGCTTCTCCTGGGTTGGCGCGAGTTCCGCTGGAAAGGCGTGCTGGCAGCGGTGGCGCTGGGGATCGTTGTCAGCGGCGCCGGCTGGCTGAGCTCGCCTTATTTGCGCGAGCGGCTCTCCACCTCGGTCCAGGAGTGGAGAGATTATCGCACCAAGGATACCGCCAATTCGACCGGGCTGCGGGCCGAGTTTCTGAGAAAATCAATCTCTTTCATCGCGGCCGCGCCGATCATCGGTCACGGCACCGGGTCGATACCGCAGCAATTCCGCAATGCCGCGCTCGGCGAAAGCGGCGCCGCGGCGGCGGCGTCGAAAAATCCGCACAATCAGATTTTTGCCGTCGCGATCCAGCTTGGCGCGGTCGGCGCGGTCGTGCTGCTTGCCATGTGGCTCGCACACTTCATGCTGTTCACCGGCGGCGGCTTGATCGCCTGGATCGGCATGACCGTGGTCGCCGACAATTTCCTGTCTTCATTGTTCAACTCGCACCTGTTCGATACCGGTCAGGGCTGGCTCTACATCTTCGGCGTCGGCGTTGCCGGCGGCATGGTGCTGCGGGAGCGCAAGTCCGTGCCGGGATCGCCTTAAGCGAGCGCCGCCAGTCCGCTTTTGCTGTCGTGTGCGGGTTGCCAGCCGGCGGCGATGAGCTTGCCTGGATCGGCCTGCAGGTTGCCGCCGATGCGGTGCCAAAGTGCGTCGCGGCCGATCAGCCGCAACGCAGACTCGATATAGTGCGTCGGCATCGGAACCAGCGACGGCCGGCGCCCCTGGGCCCGGCGTAACGTCGCGATCACATCGGGCAGCCGCGGTGGAATTCCCGGATCGGCGGCGATGTAGGTTTCGCCGGCGGTTGCCGGCGTGGCCAGCACGAAACGCAAGGCGGAAATAAAATTGTCGACGCCGAGCAACGACCGCCGGTTGGTGAAATCCTTGACCGGCAGCGGCCAGGACGAGCGGGCGGCGCGCAGCAGAAGCGCGAAATTGCCTTTCACGCCGGGCCCGTACAACAGCACCGGCCGCAAGATCGTAAACGGGGCGCCGGCGGTTTTGACCGCGGCCTCGGCGGCGAGCTTGGAGCGACCATAGGCATCAGTCGGTTTCGCTTCGTCGCTTTCCGTCAGGACATGATCTGCGGCTGGTCCGCTCTGTGCGCGCAGCGACGAAACAAAAACCAGTCGCCGGACGCCGGCCTGCGCCGCCGCCGCGGCAAGCTCGGCCGTTGCCTCGCGGTTGACCCGGTCATAAGGCGCAGGGTCGCCGCTGCCAGTATGGGCGATGCCGGCGAGATGGACGACGTGATCGACTCCGTCGAGGATCGGCGCCCAGTCGAAGCGCTGCGAAAGATCCGGGTGCCGGACGACTTCGACGCTGCCCGGGAAAGAGCGCTGCGGCGCTTGCCGTGCCGCAGCGCGTACGGCGTGATCATGCGCGAATGCGGCGACGACCGCACGGCCGACGAATCCGGTTGCGCCGGTCACCAACAGCCGCGTGGTTGCCGGCATCGGTGGGCCACCTAATGTATCGGCTGCAAGCCGTTCGCCATCAATTCGAACGGAGCGTAAGGCTGGGCGTCGCAGCCGTCGATCTCGACGGCATAACGGTTGTCGATGATTTTGTTCGACTGCATGAACAGTGCATAGTTGCGGGCATGGCCGTGATCGAGAAAACGGACACAAATCAACCAGGTCCAGCCCTGCGGCGTGTGCACCCAGCGTGGTTCGGCGATTTGAAAATTATCATAGGCCGCATAGTCCCTGAACGCCGAACGCAGCCGTTCGGCGGCGAGTTGCCGGTAGTTCGGGTCAACCATCGGGGGCGGCGCTTCCTCGCTCGGTGCGGCGAGACCGCTGCACGCCGTCAAGGCGGCCGTAACACACAGCAGCAACGCCGATACGGCGCCGGGCCAAAGAGCCGCCGCGCGGTGCCGATCGCGCACCATCAGACTCGGTATTCCGGTTGCATGCGGGGGCAACGACTAGGCCGAAACCAGCACCGAAGCAATAAAACGGTTATTAGCAAATCCTTGATGCCAAAAAGATAAAGACCTTGCGGGCGGTGGCTGGGGGGCGATCGCGGCGCCAGACACAGTGTCGCCACGAAGGCACCTCTCTGTCGTATGTCCGCCGGCGAGCGGTTGGGGAAAGATGGTCGAAAGTCGCAACGATCGGACCGGTTGGCTCCGGCGGCGCTTCGCGGCGGTCGCGCTGGTCTGCACCTGCCTGACGCTGGGCGGATGCAGTTCCTTCTCCGGCTACGTGTCCGATCATTGGCCAACCTGGGCCGGTGGGATGCCGAGTGATGTGCCGCCGCGGCCGGGTGCGCCGGGCTACGCGGAGTTTATCAGTCACCAGGGTGCGAACGATCCGGCGGCGTCGGCTGCGGTCGCCAACCAGCCGGGCGGCGCGGTCGCCGTCGCGCCCGGGGCAACCGGCGCCGTTGTCGCGCCCGGCCCCGTCGTGGCGCCGACGGCGGCGACAATTCCCGCCGCCGTGACGCCGCCGAGCGCTCAAGCGCAACCAGCCATGCGCCCCATCGCTACGCCGGCGGCCGTCCAAGGCGGATTATATTAGAGCGTGACGGCTTCCGGCTGAAACCCCGCTCGCCGCGGGAATGAGCGGGAAACGATTCAGTGTCGAACCAGCGCGCTCTAGGCGACGCCGGCGCGCAGCAGATCGTGGAAGTGCACGACGCCGACCGGCAGGCCGGCATCGACGACGAATAGCGCGGTGATTTTCGAAGCGTTGAGCAGTTGCAGCGCTTCGCCCGCGAGTTGATCGGGCCGCACCGTCTTCGGCGACGCGGTCATGACTTTTTCGACCGGCATCTGCAGTAAATCGGCGCGCATGTGGCGGCGCAGATCGCCGTCGGTGATCACGCCGGAAAGTTTGCCGGCGGCGTCGGTGACTGCGACGCAGCCGAAGCCCTTGGCCGACATTTCCACGATCGCTTCCGACATCGGCGCGCCGTAGCGAATCAACGGTACGGCGGCGCCGGGATGCATCACGTCGCGAACGAATTTGAACGCCGCGCCGAGCTTGCCGCGCGGATGAAACACGCCGAAATCGACCGCGGTGAATCCGCGGCTTTCGATCAGCGCAATCGCCAGCGCGTCGCCGAGCGCAAGCTGCATCAGCGACGAGGTCGTCGGTGCGAGATTGTGCGGACAGGCTTCGCGCGCCTGCGGCATTGCCAGCACGATGTCGGCGGCCTTGCCGAGCGTGCTTTCGGCGTTGACGGTGATGGCGATCAACATGATGCCGAACCGACGCGAGTAATTGATCAGGTCGGTCAGTTCTTCGGTCTCGCCCGACCACGACAGCATCAGCATCACGTCGTCGGAGGTCACCATGCCGAGGTCGCCATGGCTGGCTTCGGCGGCGTGCACGAAGAATGCCGGCGTACCGGTGGAAGCGAGCGTTGCGGCGATCTTGCGGGCGACATGCCCCGATTTGCCCATGCCGGTGACGATAACGCGGCCGCGCGCGGCGCGGATTTTGTCGACGGCGGCGATGAAAGGACGCCCGAGGCCGTCGCGCATGGCGGCCGCCAGCGCGGCAAGCCCTTCGCGATCGATGTCGAGGGTGCGCAGTGCCGAAGCGATGGACGGATGCAGCGCTTCCTCGCGCTTTTCCGCGCCGGCCGAATCCGCTTTCGCACGCTTGTCCAACGCTAGTGCTCCCCAACGCCGCGAGGATCGTGGTGAAACGGCGATCGCGTCACTTCTTTTCCCAAGCGGCAAACGCGTCGGCAAAAGCACGGTCGCCGGGCGGACCTTTTTCCATCGCAAGGATCGCGCGGCCGCCGTTCGTATACACGATCGGAATGTCGAACCACGGACGCTCCTTGAGCAACTGGATATTGTGCTGCACGTCGGTTTCGGTGGACGAAAGCCCGATCAGGAAGAAGCCGTTGGTCACCTTGACCGCGAGGCCCGCGAGCGGGGTACCGCGCGTCTGCTCGGATTGCTTCATCAAGATTCCGGGGACGTTGGCAATGCCGCCGCCGGCAAAGTCCGGCGGCAACGTGAACTGGACCTCGATCGTGTGGCTCGCGGGCAAGGCTTTATCGGTATTGCGGCGTAGCGACCACGTCATGGTGATCTTGCGTTCCGGAATGGTGACGTCGGCGCGCACCGCCAGTTCCGGCGCCAGTCCAGGGCCCGGCGAAACCGTCTCAGTGCGCCAGATCACCGAGCCGACGTAACGCTTGCCTTGCGGATTGTTGGCGTCCTCCTCGTAAAGGACAACGCGCTGCGCCACCGCCGGTACCGCTTGCGGGCTCGGGGTGCCGGCGCCTGCCGCCGGCGCGGTGCTGCTCTGCTCCTGCGGGACGCGCCCGGAAAACTTCGGCTGCGCGGTCGCTTCGTGTTGCGGTTGGCTTGGCCGCCTGGCGCCGATCTGGGTCAGCGAGCTGTAAAGCCCGCTGATCCGCGGCCATTGCCACGATACGGTCGCCGCCAGGCCGCCGAGAATGATGAGCGCGACGACGAGCTGGATCAGCCCACGATAGGAGCGCGGCGGCCGTTGATGCTCTTCTTCCTCGGTCGGCGGTAAACGCCGGGCCCCGTGCGGCGATGTGAGCGCGGCATTTTCGTCTCCGTCATCGGCCGTCCGGGGGTCGTACGCCTCGTCTTCTCGCGCGTCCGCGCCGAACTGCGTGTCGGAGTGAAAGTCGTCGACGTCTTCGAACTGCTCGTCTTCATAGGACTCGCGGGCGTTGCGCGCCGATTGCGCCGCTTTGGCGGTTGCCGCGCCAAGATCGTGCACCTCGCTCACGACGTTGCGGAAGCCCTTGATGCCCTGCTGGCTGAGCGATGGCGTTCGCGCGCCAAGGAGCTGCTCGCGGGCGCTTGGCCGTTCGCCACGGCGGGGCGCCTGGAGGGCGGCCTCCTCGCGCGGGGGCCGCGGCGGAACGGGCTCGCTCCGCGGCGGTTCGGCGCGCGGTTCGCGGCGCGGTGGCGGCGCCGCGCGCGTTTGGCGCAAGTCAGTGCGCGAGTGACGCGCCGCCTCAGCTTCGACTTTGCGGATCGCATCTTCCAGCGACAGGCGTTCCCGCGTGATGTCGGATTCTGACAGCGGTGGCTCGACCGCGCGCAACTGTGTCACCAGCGCCGTGCGGGCGCGCTCATACAGCGCGCGGCGCATCTCGCCGGTATTGCGTTCAAGCCCCTCGACGGCGCGGGAAATAAGCGGATGGTAGTCGGTCATCTGTCAAGTTTACGCGCGAAGTGGCGGTTTTTCATCTTGTTTCATGTCTCGAACGGATTCTGCATCAGAATGGTGTCTTCGCGTTCCGGGCTGGTCGACAAAACGACCGCGGAACAGCCGATCAGCTCCTCCAGCCGGCGGACGTATTTGATTGCCTGCGCGGGCAGGTCGGCCCACGAGCGCGCATGCGCGGTTCCTTCGCGCCAGCCCGCGATGGTCTCATAGACCGGCTCGACGCGCGCCTGTGCATGCTCGCCGGCGGGGAGATAATCGATCTCGCGACCGTCCAGACGATAGGCGACGCAGACCTTTATCTCGTCGAAACCGTCGAGGATGTCGAGTTTGGTCAACGCCAGGCCGTTGATGCCACTGGTGCGCACGCTTTGCCGCACCAGCACCGCGTCGAACCAGCCGCAGCGCCGCGGCCGGCCGGTCACCACGCCGAATTCCTTGCCGCGCTCGCCCAATTTGCGGCCAATGTCGTTGTTCTGCTCGGTCGGAAATGGGCCGGCGCCGACGCGGGTCGTGTAGGCCTTGCAGATGCCGAGCACGTAGCCGATCGCCGCAGGGCCGATTCCCGATCCGGTCGAGGCCTGCGCCGCAACCGTGTTGGACGAGGTCACGTAGGGATAAGTCCCGTGGTCGACATCGAGCAGGGCACCTTGCGCGCCTTCGAACAAGATGCGCTTGCCCTCGCGGCGCTTCTGTTCGAGCAGCGACCACACCGAATCCATAAACGGCAACAGCGCGGGTGCCACGGCGGTCAGCTCTTGATGGATGGACCGAGCTTCGATCGGATCGAGGCCCAGTCCCTTGCGCAGCGCATTATGATGGGTGAGCAGACGCTCGATTTTGCGGTCGAGCGTCGCACCGTCGGCGAGGTCCATCAGGCGGATGGCGCGCCGGCCGACCTTGTCTTCATAGGCGGGGCCGATGCCGCGCCGGGTCGTGCCGATCGACAGCGCCGCATTCGCGTTTTCGCGAATGGCGTCGAGCTCGCGGTGGAGCGGCAGAATCAAAGCGGTGTTCTCGGCGATACGCAGATTGTCGGGCGTGACATCGATATTCTGCTTCTTGAGCTTGGCGATCTCGTCGATCAGCGCGCGGGGATCGAGCACCACGCCGTTGCCGATAATCGACAGCTTGCCTGGTCGCACGACGCCGGACGGCAACAGCGACAACTTGTAGGTGGTCCCATTGATAACCAGAGTGTGGCCGGCATTATGGCCGCCCTGGAAGCGGACCACGATGTCGGCCTGCTCCGACAGCCAATCGACAATCTTGCCCTTGCCTTCGTCGCCCCACTGGGAGCCGACCACGACAACATTCGCCATGAGGAACTGCCCCCAAGAGCCTTCAGCTCATGCGCAGATGGATCGGATATCGGCCGCAGCCGTTCGGATAATGGATGACACGCTGCGAGGCAAGGCGAAAACCTTGGCCCCTGAGCGTGTCAGGTTGGCATAAAGTACTGAAAATACGATACATTTACAAGAACTTGAACGACGGGGGCGCCAGCCCGGCTTTGGCCTGTCATGGGCGCCCATTGTCGCGGGTCGGGCTTCGTTGGCAGTCATGCGCAAGCGGTACTGGTCGCACGCCGTGCATCGCGATAGCTGCTGAAGGGCTGTCTCTTCGAATCGGGAAACCAGGTTCATGCCGGGGGCGACCGTCCGGTCCCGGAGCCGAGCGCTCCGCGTGCTGTTCGACCAGCCGTATCTGCTGCTATCGCTGACCTCGCTGTTCTGGGCCGTCAATACCGTGCTCGGCCGGTTCGTTGTCGGCCATATCCCGCCGGTGACGCTCGCGTTCATCCGCTGGGGTGGCGCCTTCCTGATTGTGCTGCCGTTCGCGCTGCCGCATCTGCGGCGCGACTGGCCGATCATCCGCAAGCATGCCGTCCTGCTGACCGTGCTCGCGCTCACCGGTTTCTCCGCCTACAACACGATGGCCTATTACGGCCTGCAATACACCACTGCGATCAACGGGCTGTTGCTGCAGTCGATCGGACCGCTATTCGTCGCGCTCTGGTCGTTCGTGCTGTTTCGGACGCGGCTGACCTGGCGGCAGGCCACCGGAATCTGCATCTCGCTCACCGGCGTGCTGGTCATTATCAGCCATGGCAGCCTCGCCGTTCTCATCGGCATTGGCTTCAACCGGGGCGACGTCTGGTTTCTGATCGCGTTATTGATCTACGCCTACTACACCGCTGCGCTGCGTCAGCGGCCGGCGATGCATCCGCTGTCGTTCCTTGCGGTCGGTATGGGATGGGGCGCGACGCTCCTGATCCCCGCCGTGATCGTCGAAGTCGCCAGCGGCCATACCATGGTGTTCGATGCCGAGAGCGTGTTGAGCATCGTTTTTGTCTGCCTCTTCCCGTCCCTGCTGGGTTATCTGTTCCTCAATCGCGGCATCGAACTGATCGGTGCCAATCGCGCGGCGCCATTCATGCATCTGGTGCCGGTGTTCGGCTCGGTCCTGGCGATCGTCTGGCTCGGCGAGCGTTTCGAAGTCTTCCACGCCGTCGGCTACGGGCTGGTATTTACCGGCATCACGGTCGCGACGCGCAGGTGATCGCTTAAAACCGCAGCGATTTCGCCTGTTGCACCTGCGGCAGCGCGCGCACCTTGGCCAGCACGTCATCCGGCAAATCGCCGTCGATCTCGATTAGCGACACCGCGTTGCCGCCCGCCGCCTCGCGGCCGACATGGAAGGTCGCAATGTTGATGCCGGCGTCGCCGAGGGTGGAAGAGAACTTGCCGATGAAACCCGGCTTGTCGAGATTGGTGATGTAGATCATCGAAGGGCCGAATTCCGCGTCCATGCGGATGCCCTTGATGTTGACGATACGCGGGCGTCCGTCGGCATAGACGGTGCCGGAGACGTGCCGCGATTGCCGGTCGGTGGTCACCGTGAGCGTAATCAGGCTCTCGTAGTCGCCTTCGGCGTCGCGCCGCGTCTCCTCGACGGCGATGCCGCGATCCTTGGCGACGGTCGGCGCCGACACGACATTGACGCCTTGCAGCATCGGGCGAAGCAGGCCGGCGATTGCCGCCGAGGTAAGCGCCCGCGTATTCATCTGCGCGACCAAGCCCTCGTAGCAGATCTGCACCTGCCTGATGCCGGTCTCGGTGAGTTGTCCGGCGAACGAGCCGAGCTTCTCAGCGAGCGCGATGAACGGCTTGAGTTTTGGCGCCTCTTCGGCGCTGATCGAGGGAAAGTTGAGGGCGTTGGTGATGGCGCCGCGGAGCAGGTAATCCGACATCTGTTCGGCGACCTGGAGCGCAACGTTTTCCTGCGCTTCGGTCGTCGAGGCGCCGAGGTGCGGCGTGCAGACGACGTTGGACAATTTGAACAGAGGATTGTCGCTCGCCGGCTCGGTTGCGAATACGTCGAGGGCGGCGCCGGCGATGCGTCCGGACGCCAGCGCTTCGTACAGCGCCGCCTCGTCGATCAGTCCGCCGCGCGCACAATTGATCAGGCGCATGGTCGGCTTGGTCAGTTTGAGCGAGTCGGCATTGATGATGTTGCGGGTCTTGTCGGTAAGCGGCGTATGCAGCGTGATGAAGTCGGCCCGGCGCAGCAGATCCTCCAGTTTCACTTTCTCAACGCCGAGATCGACCGCGCGCTCGTCGGAGAGAAACGGGTCGTAGGCGACCACCTTCATTTTCATGCCGAGCGCGCGGTCGGCGACGATCGCGCCGATATTGCCGCAGCCGATGACGCCAAGCGTCTTGCCGAAAATCTCCACCCCGAGGAACTTGTTCTTTTCCCATTTGCCGGCGTGGGTCGATGCGTCGGCTTCCGGGATTTGCCGCGCCAATGACAGCATCAGGGTAATTGCGTGCTCCGCGGTAGTGATCGAATTGCCGAACGGCGTGTTCATCACGATGATGCCGCGGGCGGTCGCCGCGGCGACGTCGACATTGTCGACCCCAATGCCGGCACGGCCGATCACTTTCAAATTTTGCGCCCGCTCGAGAATTTTCGACGTTACTTTGGTGGTCGAACGGATCGCCAGCCCGTCGAAACCGTTGATCGCCTCGGCGAGTTTTTCCTTGTCCTTGCCGAGCCCGGGCTGGAAATCCACATCGAGCCCACGATCCTTGAAGATCGCGACGGCGGCAGGCGACAGTGCGTCCGAGATGAGAACTTTTGCAGACATGGTCAGGCCTCCTGCGCCAGCGCGGCTTTGGATTTGGCAAAGGCCCAGTCAAGCCAGAGCGTGAGCGCCTCGAGATCGGCGCGTTCGACGGTCGATCCACACCAGATGCGCAAGCCGGGCGGGGCGTCGCGATAGGCGTTGATATCGTAGGCGACAGCTTCGGTTTCGAGCGCGGCGGCGATGCCTTTGACGAACGCCGCCTGTGTTTCCGTCGGCAGCCGGATCACGGCCGGATCGACCACTTTCAGGCAGACCGAAGTGTTGGAGCGGACCGCCGGATCTTGCGCCAGGAAATCGATCCAGCCGACCCGCTTGGCCCAGTCGGCGATGACACGCGCATTGCCGTCCGCGCGCGCGCGCAAGCCGGCCAGGCCGCCCGCCGCCTTCGCCCATTCCAGGGCGTCGAGGTAATCCTCGACACAGAGCATCGATGGCGTGTTGATGGTTTCGCCGGCGAAGATCGCGTCGTTGAGCTTGCCGCCTTTGGTCATGCGGAAAATCTTCGGCAGCGGCCACGGCGGCTTGTAGCTCTCAAGGCGTGCGACCGCGCGCGGCGACAGAATCAGCATGCCATGCGCGGCTTCGCCGCCGAGCGCCTTCTGCCAGGAGAAGGTGACGACGTCGAGCTTGGCGAATTCAAGCGGTTGGGCGAACGCGGCCGAAGTGGCGTCACAAATGGTCAGTCCGGCGCGGTCGGCGGCGATCCAGTCGGCGTTCGGCACCCGCACGCCAGAGGTCGTGCCGTTCCAGGTGAAGACGATGTCGTTGGCCGAATTCGCCTTGGCGAGATCGGGCAATTCGCCATAGCCGGCTTTGAGCACGGTCACGTCCTTAAGCTTGAGCTCCTTGATCACATCGTTGACCCAGCCTTCGCCGAACGATTCCCAAGCCAATACGGTCACCGGGCGGGGGCCGAGCAGCGACCACAGCGCCATCTCCAGCGCGCCGGTGTCGGAAGCGGGTACGATGCCGATGCGGTAATCCGCCGGCACCGCCAGGATTTCGCGGGTCAGATCGATAGCGCGCTTGAGCTTGGCTTTGCCTGGCTTCGAGCGGTGCGAGCGTCCGGTCAGAGCGCCGTTGAGGTTTTGCGGAGTCCAGCCGGGGCGCTTGGCGCAAGGGCCGGATGAAAAATGCGGCACGTTCGGCCGCACGACAGGTGTCGCGAGCGTCATGATCTATCCTTCCAGATAGGCGCCCCTCGTTGGGGAGGGGTGTCCCGCGGTGGGAAATAAGGAAGTCGACCGGCGGCGTCAAGCCAGCCGTGGCGGCCGGCTACGGCAAATCGGAATTTTTCAGAACTTGAAGCCGAGGCCGACGCGGCCGGTGAAAAGGGAAACCGATAGATTGCTTATCGAGGCAAACTGGATGAACTCAAGTTCGCTGCGCAGAAAAAGATTCGGCGTCAGCGCCCAATCAAGCCCGGCGCCGACCGACACCCCATAGAGCAATGCATCGTTTTGCCCGGCGGTTGGCGCCAGCGGGAAACCCGCGCATGTAAAGACGGGAGTATAAGGTGCCGAGGTCGCGTTGGTGCAAGTTGCGTCGACATTTGTCGATACGCCATAGTCGCCCATTCCGACGACAACGCCGACGAATCCGTACGGCAACAGATTGCCCACGATATAGCCGGCGCGCCCGCGGATCTCGCCGTAGTCGGTAATGTCGAACCGCCCGGTGGAAGGACCGACTGTCACGCTGGTAACGCTACCGGCGGGCGGGGTAAACATGCGGCTGACGGCCCCGGAAGACGTCGACGACACGCTCAAGGACGTGTGTGTATAAGTCGCTTCGACGCCGGTGATGACATCCTGCCACTGGACGTTGTAGCCAAGGAAGCCGCCATAACCGAACGCATTGGCGCTGGCTTGGCCGAGCGTCTGCAATTGCGATGGTGCGTATTGCGTCTCCACGACCGTGTCCTGCAGGCTCGTCGCGATGAGCGGCCCGGTCGCATTGGAAAAATCGGTGTGCGCGCTGGTGTAGTTGAAATCACCGCCGAGATAGAACCCGCTCCAGCGCGTGAAGGTGGCCGGCCCGACCGGGCGGGGCGGCAAAGCCTCGATTGGCGGAATTGACGGCGCCGAGAAATCTTCGGCGAAAGCCGGCGTTGCCGCGGCGAAAATGGCGAGTGCGCAAGCGATGCGACGCAGCCGCCGCGCTGTGCTCTGTGGTGGCCCCGGAATGGTGGGCATGGTCGCGTCAGCCGCGGCTCTGCAGCGGCGGTTGCGGTGCCGGCATGGGAGTCGGCATCGGCGCGTACTGCGGTTGCGGCACAAATTGCGGCGACGGCGTGTAGAGCGGCTGCGGCGTGTAAACCGGCTGCGGCGCATAAACCGGCTGCGGCGCATAAACCGGCTGTGGCGCAAACATCGGCTGCGGCGCGAATACCGCCGGCGCCGAGTCCGCTTGCAGCATCCACCGCAAGCCGATGCGGAAATCCTGCGAAGTCATGTCCTTGAACGTGTAGAAGGCCGACGGACACGATGTGGTGTTCTGGCATTGCACGATCGGGCTTTGCGGCGAGCCGAGGTTCAGGTAACGCCAGCTGAAGTCGATCTTGAGGTTGTTGTTGATGGCGTAGCTCAGCCCGAGGGTGACGTCCCAGGCGAGGTTGAAATTGGAGGTGTCGTTGGCCGCAAATCCGAAGCCGTTGGTGCCGTTGGAATTGATGCCAGCGTCCTGCATGCCGCTGATGGTGTTGTAGGCGCCGCCGACTCCGAAGCCGACGAACGGTGTCAGGCACCACCAGGTACCGAGGTCGACATAGATGTTGGCGAGAAACACCGCCGCCGAGTAATTCGCCGTGTTGATGTCGAAGCAGGTGCCGCCGCCGGCGCAGAAGTTGGTGTAGCTGCCGGTCGCCTTGACCGCCGCTCTGGTGCGATATTCGCCGGTGACGTCGAACCGCAGCCAGCTGTTGAATTCGTAGCCGACGCCCAGTCCGAAGATGGTGGTGTCCTGAATGTCTTTCTGCACGATCGTCCAGCTCGACGGCCAGACGAAAGCGAGGTTGGTTTGGGTGAAGTCGAACTCTGAAAAGGTCTGCACGCCAATGCCAATATCGCCGCGCAGATACCAACCGCCGAGCGGTTGCTGCACGATCAGCGGGATTGGCTGCATCGGAATCTGCGGCACTTGCGGAATCGGCATGTCCGCAGCGCTTGCCGAGCTGCAAATAAGCGCGGCTGCTCCGGCAGCGAGTAAGGTCCTAACGCCGACCATTCGCTTCGTTCCTTTGCCGGCGTGGCCACGCACATTCGCGGTCACGCGCTGAACGAAGCAAAAATGTCAGCAATTCCTTAAGCGGCTCTTAACCTTAATTCTTAACCGCGTTCGTTAGGCTTTTGCCCGCCGGCGGCAGCGCAAAATGCGCGCTTACCGGCCTTCGAGGCCGGCGGTCGCGTGCGAACGGGCGATGTTAAGCTTTCACTAAGCTTTGCGGCAGCGGGTGCGAGCGCTGCGTTTAATGCGACTCGTCGTCGTCGAGCTTGCCGATGTGGTGTTGGGCATACAGTTCGGCACCAAGCTTGGCGACCAGATCAAGCTGGGTCTCGAGGAAATCGATGTGGTGCTCCTCGTCACGCATCAGCTGCTCGAACAGATCGCGCGTCACATAATCCTTGACCGAGTGGCAATGCGTGGCGGCTTCCTCGTATAGCGCGCGCGCCGACAATTCGGCCCGCAGATCGCAGTCGAGCACTTCCTTTACGGTTTGGCCGATGTGCAGCGGATCGAGCACCTGCATGTTGGGGAAGCCGTCGAGAAAGATGATCCGGTCGACCAGCTTGTCGGCATGCTGCATCTCCTCGATCGATTCCTTGCGCCACTGCTTGGCCAGATTGAGGTAGCCCCAGTTATGCAGCAGGCGAAAATGCAACCAGTATTGATTGATGGCCGTCAGCTCATGTCGGAGCGACTTGTTGAGGTAATCGAGGACTCCGGGATCGCCTCGCATGATGATGCTCCTGCAGTGAGTGTCGGCGTGGCCGCGATGGCCCACCATTATAGCTTCTGTCGTGAACGCGCAAAGGCTCGGCGGAACCCGCGGTGCAGTCAGGAGCCCTGACCAAGGAAAGGTCTAGAGATCGCCCTTGTTTCGGCAGCAGGGGACGGCGGCGGTGCCCAGCGCTTCATCCATGATGCGGCGGATGGTACGTGCGCAACGTCCGCACTGCGCGCTGCAGCCCAGGCAGCCATAGACTTCGCCGGCGGTGCGGGGGGCGGTCGCTTCGCCCAATAACGTCGATCGCACGTCGTGGTCGGTCAGCACATTGCAGGAGCAAACGATCACGCGGGGGCCCGGAAAAAGCTATTGGTCACAGTCGCAACTATCCATCTAAGGCTGTCCAAAATCGATTGCAACTGAAAAAGCCTTGTTTGAAGTTATTCTAACTTAGCCGCACGCCGCGCGGGTTTTTTGCAACTTTGCCAGTTTGACATTGGCCACTTGCAAAAAGGCTTTTGCCTGCCGGGATTTATCGGCAATGGTCAAGAATGGGTAACGATGCGGCCAACCTGCCGGCGCTGTTTTAGGCCGCCGCGGTTTCCCCAGAATCCTTTCTCCGGCGGCGCGGCGAGCCTGCGCGAGGACGCATCCGGCATAGCCTCCCGGGAATAGCGCAGAGGTCGTCGATCAGGCCGGCCAGGCGTTCCCCACGCGCCAGCGCCCGGTCGAGCGCCGCCATGGTGCGAGCCTGGTCCTCCTCCTCGTCGCGGCTCCAGGTGTCCAGGACCCCGGCAAACAGGACCGCCAGCCCCTGCGCGCGCAGCACGCCGATCGGGCCAGCGGCGCCGATGCCGGCAGCATTGAGCATCCAGCGCTGCGAGCGTCGGGCCAGCACGTTGAGCGCCAGCGCCAGCGGCGGATCGCGCCGGGCCGAGCGCAGCAGCGAACGAACGGCGGCGCGATGTGGCGCCAAAATGTCGAGCCGGCGCATCAGCACGTCGGCAAGCCGGTCGCGCGCCGGTTCGTCGTCCATATCGCTCGCATCCTCCGACAGCACGGCACGATCGGTCGCCTTGATGTGGGCGGCAACGATCGCCAGCGTGGAGGGAAATTCACCGCGCAACGTCGCGAGCGAGACGCCGGCGGCTTTGGCGATGGCGGCAAGGCCGATCTTCTCGAACGGCTTTTCGGCCAGAAGCGAGAGAAAGGCGGCAATGATTTTTTCGCGCTCGGTGGCGGCGGACGGACCGCGGGCGGCGCGCGACGGATTTTTCCCGCTGATTTTGCGTGCGGGTCTGCGTGCCGGTCTGCGAGCCATGGCCGAACTCCTACAAACGCTCGACTGTCATGGAAATGTAAGCCGCCGGCGCGGCCGCGCAAGCGGCCTGCGCGGTCACTCCGCCAGTTTTCGGGACCGGGCGGCTGCCGCCGCCACCGCCTTCGTCAGCAATCGTGCCAGACCGTCGGCGCCCATAAGGACATCGAGCGCCGCGGCGGTGGTGCCTCCCGGCGAGGTTACAGCCGCGCGCAACGCCGCCGCGTCCAGCGGCGAGTCGTCCAGCAGCGCGCCGGCGCCGATGACGGTCTCGCGGGCCAGCTGGGTGGCAAGCGCGTGCGGCAGTCCGGCCGCCGCGCCGGCGTCCGCCAACGCTTCGGCCAGCAAGAAAACATAAGCCGGCCCCGATCCCGACACCGCCGTCACCGCGTCAAGTAAAGTCTCATCATCGACCCACGCGACTTGTCCGGTGGCCGCTAGAAGCCGATCAGCCAGTGCGCGCTGGGCATCGTCGGCGTGCCAGGCCACGGCAACCGCCATACCGCGGCCGATCGAGGCCGGCAGGTTCGGCATGGCGCGCACAATGGCGCCGGCGCCGGGAAGCGCAGTGGCGAGCGATTGCAGCGTCCGGCCGGCCATGATCGACACGGTCACCGTGGGTCTGCGGATCATCGGCGCGATGATCGGCAATGCCTCCGCGGCTGTCTGCGGCTTGACGGCGATGACGATGGCGGCGACGCCGGTGACGGCATGCGGTTCGGGATTGAGTCGAATGCCGCGGTTGGCGAGCGCGGCGATTTCCGGCGAGGGCTTCGGTTCGATGACGGCGATTTGCGCCGGTGCCAGGCCAAGTCGCAGCCAACCTTCAAGCAACGCGCCGCCCATCTTGCCGGCGCCGACCAGCACAAAATGTCCGGGCAAATCGCGCAAATCCTTGCCTGCTGCGCTCATCGCCGAAATTCCTCGCGCCTTATTGCGCGTGTGATGACAACCGGGCTGCGCGCGTGCGCGACTGGCTGAGGCCTACGCTTGACCCGCGGTCTCGAACAGCGCCGAGTCCATGGCTTCCCGAGCGCTCTTGCCCGCCCAGACAACGAACTGGAAAGCGGGGAAATAACGCTCGCACGCATCGAGCGCGCTGCCGAGCACGGCCTCGCATTGGCGGTCGGACGGCGCGGCGCCGCCGGTCAACAGCAGCGCATGCCGGAACATCACCACGCCGTTTTGCGTCCAGACGTCGAAATGTCCGATCCATAATTGTTCGTTGATCAGCGCGATAAGCTGCTGCACTTCGGCAAGCCGCGGATCGGGTACGCGCATATCGAAGGCGCAGGCGAGATGCAGCGCCTCGATTTCGCTCATCCAGGTGAAGGAGACCTGGTAGTTGGTCCATCGGCCGGTGACGACAATGGCCAGTTCGTCTTCGCCGGCGCGCTCGAACGGCCAGTTGTTGCCCGCGACCATGTGCTCGACGACTTCGAGCGGATTACCGCGGGAATCGTGTGCGATCTCGGTAAGGGACATGCCGTCTCCACAGCGAAGGTTGGAGTGGAAATGCGCACGCCACTGGACATCGCTAGAACCGGGTGCGATTTGCCGCAGGAACAAGCGAATCCTGCACGTTGACTCATCCGCGAATCACCCCGCAGCCCCGACTATAAACGGCTCGATTCCGCCGCCAAAGCCTTCGATGCGGTTCTGTACAAACTCTGCGGCACTGATGGAGTGATTTGCCGTCTTCGCACAATGCGGGGATGACTCCCCGTCCACAGGCCTCGCCTGCGACAAGTTGACTCGGGGGACGGCGGCGCTTGGCGGCGGCTTCAGTCGAAGAACAGGCTTGAAACCGATTCCTCGGACGCGGTCCGGCTGATGGCTTCGCCGATCAGGGTGGCGATCGACAGCACCCGGATGTTGGCGGATTGCTTCACCGCCTCGGTCGGCTGAATCGAATCCGTGATCACGAGTTCCTTCAGGTTCGATTTGTTGACGCGGGCGACCGCTCCGCCCGACAGCACGCCGTGACTGATATAGCCGTAAACCTCGACCGCGCCCTTCTCCAACAGCGCATCGGCGGCGTTGAGCAGGGTGCCGCCGGAATCGACAATGTCGTCGACCAGGATACAGACATGGCCGTCGACTTCACCGATGACGTTCGCCACTTCGGACTGGCCCGGCCGCTCGCGCCGCTTGTCGACGATGGCGAGCGGGGCGCTGATACGCTTGGCGAGG
>JAGXAC010000187.1 GCA_019075925.1 Hyphomicrobiales bacterium
AACCCCATCCTGACCCAGCGCCGTCATCCTCAGAAAATACCCTTTTATACGACGAGCTTAGTCCCTTTCGACGCCGCACCAGCGGCGACCGGCACCCACGCCATAACCGAGCTCCATTCGAAAAGTCGTATTCAGCCACCGTTACAACCGTTAGTATTGGTAAAATCTGCACAAAGCGGATTTTCCATGCCCGGCGAATCAGGTGCCAAGAGTAGAACGGGCTGACGGAAAACAGTCACTTTGCCGCGTTAGCCATCCTTGCGGGACGGACTTGGGGATATCGGTGGCGGACATTCGTTACCTGCGCGATGAAGTCGCCATCATCGGCTGGTCGTGCAGGTTTCCCGGCGCCAATTCGGTGGCGAGCTTCTGGTCGTTGCTGACCGAGGAGCGCTGTGCGGTCACCAAGGTACCGGAGGATCGCTTCTCGCTGCAGCGCTTTGGCCATCCGCGCCGCCGCGAGCGCGGCAAGAGCTATACGTGGGCAGCCGGTATCATCGACGATGTCTACGGATTCGATCCCGCCGTTTTCGGCATCTCTCCCCGCGAAGCCGAGCAGATGGACCCGCAACAGCGGATCCTGCTCGAGCTGACCTGGGAAGCCCTCGAAGACGCCAACATTCGTCCGTCGTCGATCGCCGGCAGCGAGGTCGGCGTTTTTATCGGCGCCTCGCAAACCGACTACGCGCATGCGCTCTACGGCGATCAGGCCATTGCCGATTCGCATTTTGCCACCGGCAACGCGCTCGCCATTCTCGCCAACCGCATCTCGTACATCTACGACCTGCGCGGTCCGAGCGTCACCGTCGACACCGCCTGTTCGTCCTCACTCGTCGCCTTGCATCAGGCGGTGGAAGCTTTGCGTGGCGGCCGCATCGACACCGCCATCGTCGGCGGCATCAACATCATCGGCAGCGCGGCCGAATTCATTTCCTTTTCGCAGGCGCAGATGCTCTCGCCGACCGGGCTGTGCCGGGCGTTTTCGGCCGACGCCGACGGCTATGTTCGTGCCGAAGGCGGCGCCGTCATCATTCTTCGGCGCGGCGCCGAGACCGGCGTGAGCCCGGTGCATGGCGTGATCGTCGCCTCGGACGTCAATTCCGACGGCCGCACCAGCGGTATTTCGCTGCCTTCGGAAGAAGGTCAGGAATCGCTGCTGCGGCGGGTCTATGCCCGCTCCGCCATCGATCCAAATCGTCTTGCCTTTCTCGAAGCGCACGGGACCGGCACTCCGGTCGGCGATCCGATCGAAGCGGCGGCGCTCGGTCACAGTCTCGGTACCGCGCGCACCGCGCCGTTGCCGATTGGATCGGTCAAATCCAACATCGGCCACCTTGAAGCGGCATCCGGGCTGGCCGGACTTTTGAAGGCGGCGCTGGCGCTCAATCACGGCATCCTGCCCCGATCTCTGCACGCCGATACGCTCAATCCGAACATCGATTTTCGTGGACTTAATCTTGCGCTCTGCCAACAGCAGTTGCCCCTGTCCAAATCCGGGCAGTGTTATGCCGGGATCAACTCCTTCGGCTTCGGCGGCACCAACGCCCATGCCGTCATTGCGCCGGGCAAGGACATGGCGCCAGCCGCCCAGCGCAAAGGGACCCGTGCGGAGCTGTTGGCGCTCTCGGCCGGCAACAAAGCGGGTTTGATCGCGCTTGCGCAAAAATGTCTCGATCGCATCGAGACCATGCCGGAGAATGCGGTCGCGCCATTGGCTGGCGCGCTTGCCCATCGGCGCGACCGCCTCGCAACCAGCCTTGCCATTGCCACGACCAAGCGCGCGGAGGCAACCGAAGCCCTGCACGCTTTCATTGCCGGGACCGAGCATCCGCTGCTTTCCTGGGGAGACGCCGCCGGGGAAAATCTTCCCGTTGGGTTCGTCTATTCCGGCAACGGCAGCCAATGGCCGGGAATGGGTATTGCCGCTTACCGGCACAACCCGCGTTTTCGTGCGCATTTCGACGAGCTTGACGAACATTTTCAGGACGTGGCCGGCTGGTCGCTCAAACAAACCTTGTTCAAAAAAAATCTTGTCGAACGTCTGCCACTGACCCGCGTCGCCCAGCCTCTGATCTTCGCCATCCAAAGCGCCGCAACCGCGGCGTTGCGCGACCGCGGCCTAAAGCCGGCCGTTGTGCTCGGCCATAGCGTCGGCGAGGTGGCGGCAGCGGAAGCGGCCGGCATTCTTGATCTTCGCACCGCGGTCGAAGTGATTCATTTCCGCTCGACCCATCAGGAATTGGTGCGCGGCTTCGGCCGTATGGCGGCATTGCTGGCGCCGGCCGACGTGGCCGACGAACTGGTGGCAAAGGCCGGCGCCGCCGAAATTGCCGCTTTCAACAGCCCGCACGCCATCACCGTATCAGGCTCGGTCGAAGCGCTCGCGACCTTGAAAAAAATGGCGCGCGCCCGTTCGATTCCATTCCTCGATCTCGATCTCGATTATCCCTTCCACACCGCCTTGATGGCGCCGGTGGAGAAGCCGTTGTTGCGCGACCTCGAGCACATCACGCCGCACGGCGGCACAGTTCCGTTTATTTCCACGGTAACCGGCGATTGCGTTCCCGGCATGCGGCTCAACGCCGATTATTGGTGGCGCAACATCCGTGCGCCGGTGCAGTTTTCGACTGCCGTCAGCGCGGCGGCTGCGCTCAACGCCCGGTTTTTCGTCGAGATCGGCCCGCGCGGGACACTCCTCAAGCACGTCGCCGACACGCTGGCCGAGCAGGGCTTGGCCTTTGCCGGCTTGTCGGTGCTCGACCGCAATGATCCCGAGCGCGATCCGATCACTACCACCGCGGCAAAAGCCTGGATCAGCGGCGCGGAACTGGATGCCACCGCGGTATTCGGCCCTGAACCCGAGGGCGCGATCGCGTTGCCTTCTTATCCGTGGCAGCACGAACGCTACCATTATACGGCGAGTCCGGAAGCGATCGGCGTTTCCGAACCGGAGCGGCATCCCTTCAGTGGCGCCCGCCACAGCCGTGACGGGCTGCAATGGTTTGCCCATATCGACACCACGGCATTTCCCGCTCTCGCCGACCACAGGGTCGGCCAACAGGTCATTTTTCCCGGCGCGGGTTTTCTCGAAATCGTCTTTGCCGTCGCGCGCGAGTGGCTGCGCTCAAGCGAGGTGTCGCTCGCCGATTTCGATATCCTCAAGCCGCTCGATCTTACCAATGGCGAGACGCGCGAAATCATGACGCGGGTCTCGCCGGATACGCATGTGATCGAAGTGTTCAGCCGGCCGCGGTTGTCGTCGACCGGGTGGCTACTGCACTATCGCGGCAGGGTCTTGCACAGCGCCTCGCACGTAACGGCGCCGCAGTGGCGCGGCAACGCCGCCGGTCGGGTTCTATCACGCGAACAGATTTATCGCATCGGTAACGCCTGCGGCTTGCATTATGGGCCGGCGTTTCGACTGCTTACACAGGCCGAAATCGGCGACGACAATTTGATCCGGGTAACGCTTGCGCCGCACGCGTCGCGGATTGAAAACTTTGTGCTCGATCCGATGCGGATCGATGCCTGTGCGCACGGGCTGCTGAGCGTCTTTGCCGAGTTGCATGCCGACGAACGCGGCGTGAGCTATCTGCCGTCGCGATTTGACGAGGCGATACTGCTGGTTCCCGGCGGCGTGCCGCAGAGCGCACTGACCGAGGTGGTGAGCCGCAACCAGCGCTCCATTGTGGCGAATTATTATTTCTATGGCGCCGACAAGGAGATGATTGCGGCGCTGCGCGGCGTCCGCTGTCAGGCCGTGCAAGTGCGGCGTGCGGAAGTGCTGGAAGCCAACGCTTTTGTGGAGCTTCCGCAACCGATTGATGGCGCGATCCTCTGCAAAAGCGGCGTTGCGCTGAGCGGCAATGAACTCCTCGCGCGCGCGCGGCGCTTGTTCAAGGACGCGGCAAAACGTCCCGGCGTGGAAGACGAACTTATTGAGGGTTTTGCCACCACGGCGGCTTACGAAATCGCTGCCGGCCTTGCCGATCAAGCGACGCTCGATCTGGAGGCGCTGGTGAGCACGGGCCGGCTGCCGGTTGAGCTGGGCCCGTGGCTGACGACGCTGCTTTCCTATTTGCAAGGCGCCGGTCTGGCAAAACGGCGCAATGGGCGCTGGACCATTGTCAAGGATTCGCTGCTGCCGGCCTGCAATCTCGTCATCAAGGAAATATCGGCCAAATACCCGCGCCATGCCGCCGAGCTCCTGCTCGCCGGCGCGATCTTTGGACTGGTGGAGGGAATAACGAAGACCGGCAACGTCCGCGCGGCCGAGCAATGCGTGCCGCGCGCGGCGCTGGATTTCTACGATCTGGCTGGCGTTGCTCTGCGCAAGGGAAGCGACTTAATCGAGAAGATTGTCGATGACGCCGCGCTTTGGCCATCCGGTCGGCTTCTGCGCGTATTGCAGGTTGGTTTTGGTCCGCTGACCCAATCGCTGCGGGCATTGCGCCGCCATCGCGACCTCGCCCTTTGCGTGGTCGAACCGGACCGAAGGCGGCGCGAATTGGCCGAACGCACGCCGCTTGGCGGCGACACGCCGATCCTGGCCGACGCGCAAAGCCTCAAGGCGCAGGGTCCGTTCGATCTGATCATCGCGGTCGAGAGCCTGCATCGCTTGCCGGCTTCGCTCGACCCCGCGCGCCTTAATGAAGCGCTGGCGCCAGGCGGGGTGCTGCTGGCTTTGGAGCCCGAGCCGTCACTGTTTCGCGAACTGATCTTCGGGATCGATCCGGCCTGGTCATCGGGCGCGCCTGTGCACGATCCGGGGGCGCGGCTGCAATCGGCGGAAAGCTGGAAAACCGGCCTGCGCCGTTGCGGCTTTGCCGACGTGCACGGTCTTGCGATCGCCTTTGATGGCGGGCGAGGATCATTGCTGGTCGCCGGGCCCGGTGCCGCGCCGGTCATGCTGACGGCACCGGAGGCCGCACCGGCGCCGCCAAAATCTCAACCGGCGACCAGACGCGCCATCCAAAATCCAACGCCCGACACGGTCATCATTTTCAACGGCGTCGGCGCGGGACAGGCGCGGTTCGGCTCGGTTCTCCATCGCTTCCTGCGCGAGGCGGGGATGAATGTAACCGTTTCGCCGAAGCTCGATTACTCCCATCCCGCGCCGCATGGGTTGATCTATCTCGCCGCCGATGAGGAGACGGCAAAACCGGTCGCCGCGCTGACCGAGCAATGTTTGCAGATCAAGGAATGTGCCGAGCGGTTTGGCTCCTCGCGCGCCCGCCTTTGGCTCATCGTCCGCGGGGCGCTGCCGAGCGATCGGTCGCTGGTCAATCCGCTGGCGACCGGCATTTGGGCGTTTTCCCGCACGCTGGCCAACGAGTTTCCGCATCTCGACATCCGGCGGATCGATATCGCCGCGGCGACGCCGGAAAAAGTCGCGGCTCAGCGCGTGCTCGACATTGTTGCCTCGGCAACGCGCGAAACCGAATTGCAGATCGACGGCAATCAATTGCGGGCGGTTCGCGTCGACACGATCACGCCGACGCTCGACCGGACGCGCAACGCCGCCGCCGTTCCGGTGGCCGCACGCCTCGTTCGTCGGCTGGCGCCGGGCGCGCGTTTCGCCTGGGAGCCGATCAAGCGGGTATCGCCGGCCGCCGACGAAGTCGAGATTGCCGTCGAGGCGACCGGGCTAAACTTCCGCGATGTCATGTGGACGCTGTCGCTGTTACCCGACGAGATCATTGACGGCGGCGTCGCCGGAGCCACGCTCGGCTGCGAATGCTCGGGTCGCGTCGTTCGCTGCGGCGGCAATGTCCGCCAGCTCCGGGTTGGCGACCGCGTTACCGCATTCGCCGCTTCCGCCTTCGCCACCCATGTCACGGTGTCGGCGGCGCAAGTTGCCAAATTGCCGGCCAAGATCAGCTGCCAGGCCGGAGCGACCATCCCGGTCGCCTTCATGACCGCCTATTATTCCCTGATCACGCAAGCCAAGCTCGGCCGCGGCGAGTGGGTGCTCATTCACGGCGGAGCCGGCGGCGTCGGCCAAGCTGCAATTCAAATCGCACGTACGGTCGGCGCCCGCATCATTGCGAGCGCAGGCTCGCCCGCCAAGCGCGACCTTCTCCTGGCACTTGGCGCGACCCACGTCATCGATTCCCGCATCACGAACTGGGTCGATGAAGTCCGCGCAATCACCGGCGCCGGAGCCGATGTCGTCCTCAACAGTCTTGCCGGCGAAGCGATGGAACGAAGTCTGGCGTGCCTGCGTCCGTTCGGACGCTTCGTCGAGCTCGGCAAGCGCGATTATGTCAGCAACACCTCGATCGGGCTTCGCCCGTTTCGCAACAATCTTTCGTATTTCGGGGTCGACATCGACCAGATACTGCTCGGCCGCATGCGCGTCGGACAAAAGCTGTACGCCGAGCTGATGCGGATGTTCGCATCCGGAAAGCTCACGCCGCTGCCGCACAGCGTATTCCTCGCCCGCGACGTCGGACAAGCTTTTGAGCTGATGCAGCGCTCCGAACACATCGGAAAGATCGTGATCGAGCCGCCACCGACACCGTCCGTGCGGCGCACACTCGAACCGTTTCACATTGCCGCCGATGCTACACACATCATAACCGGCGGCTTCGGCGGATTCGGCCTGGAGGCGGCCAAGTGGCTCGCCGATAAGGGGGCCCGTCACGCCGTGCTGATCGGCCGACG
>JAGXAC010000188.1 GCA_019075925.1 Hyphomicrobiales bacterium
GGTCTCCCGGCTTGGCGGCGGCTAAGTCCGATTTAAGCCTAGCAAACCGGAGCATGAAGATGAACCGTGGCGGCGGCAGGCGACCTATGCAGGTCCGCAGCCGCGGGCAGGGAGCTGTACGCCGGGCTAAAATGAAATGCGCTCCAGCAGCCGGTTGATCGCCCGCTCCACCTCGATCGGCTCGGCCCGCCCAGCACGAAGACTCTCGGCGGCCGCGGACAGCGCAGCAGACGCACAGCTAATTCCGGCAAAGCCGTAAGTTCCCCCGGCTCCAGCCAAAGAGTGCGCGATCTCGCTGATCCGCGTCATCGCGAAATCCGAAGGTTTGCGGCCCAGTTGCGAGCGCCAGGCGGACAGCGCGGCGGCGTCTTCCTTGAGACGACGCAGAAAGCGCTCGCGCACCGGCAAGAGGACGTTTTCGGCCGCGACAAAACGGCGGATTTCCTCGGCGAGCTTACGAGGATCGAAGGGCTTGACGATCACGCCAGCGGCCCCAAGCGCTTTGAAGCGCCGGTGCTCGGCGTCGTCCCGGCACGCCGTCAGGAAAACGACCGGGATCGGCGCCGTACGTTTGTCGGCACGCAACCGCGCCACGACCGCCGGACCGTCCAGTTCCGCCATAAAAACATCAAGGAGAATAAGATCGGGCCGCCAGGCAATCGCTGCCGTCAGCGCTTCGACTCCTGATGCACAGTCGCGCACGGTGAAAAACGGATCGGGCGATAGCGCGGCTTCTATCGCCTGCCGCATATCCGTTTCATCATCGACAAGAAGAATGTGAAGATGAATCATCGCGCAATTCGCTCACGTCGTAAAACAAGCGAATTGCATCAGTCGGGCGTCACCGATCTCTTAAAACGGTTGCAACCGTGGCGTACGTAGAAATACTTGTTGGAAGGCCGCTTCACGCCGCGGACTTGGCCGCCGGCTTCCCCCCGCTGCTCGCTGCGGACGCCTCGTCCACGCCGCGCCGCACACGGTCAAGGATCAGCTCGATCGAGGCTATCTCGATGCGATTACGGCCTGAATCCTTGGCGCGATAGAGCGCATGATCGGCTTGTGCCAGGAGCGCGGAGAGGTCGAGCACTGCGTCGTGACTGATGACAATGCCGATGCTTACGGTTGCACCCACCGGCCGTCCCTCAACCTCGCGCGTGGCTTCGGCGAAACCGACGCGAATCTGTTCAGCAACCGCCATCGCACGTTCGCGGTTCGTGTCACGTAATAGGGCGGCGAATTCCTCGCCGCCAAGGCGTCCGAACAGATCAATATGTCGCATCGATCCGCTCGCCACGTCAGCGAATATTTCCAACGTCCGATCGCCGATTGCATGGCCGAAACGGTCATTGATCGACTTGAAATTATCGAGGTCGAGCAGCATCACCGCGGTCGGATGCGGATCGGCGGCCTGGCGCTTGAGCTGCGCCTCGCCGTCCTGAAGGAACGCGCGACGGTTGGCGACGCCGGTCAGCGGGTCAACAAGCGCCGCCGTCTTGTGGCGATGCTCGGTGCGCTCCTTCGCCATGGCGAGGAGAATGAAGGCAATCGAAATCGTAAACAGCAGCCCCTCGAAGCTCAGTACCGTCAGCCACACGCTTTCGAACAGCTGGTTGGTGGCCGGCACCCACGGCAGCATGGCGCCGATCGGCGTACGCAGGAGATAAAGCGAGCCGTGCGCGAACAGCATGAAGATGGCCGGCCACCGCGAAACGAGCGGCTCGCTTCGGCCGCGCCAGAATTCGTAAGCCGTGGCCCAGGTGTAAGCGGTTACGATGCCGGACGAGAGCAGTATGCGTAGCGCGAAGGAGTCGTTGAAGGCCGGTATGCGGCTGGAAACGAGCCACAGCAAAGCGCCGGCGAACATCAGCACCGGTCGCGGGGGCCGATGATCGAACAGGCGCGCGCCCGTCCACGTCAGCGCAAACGCCGTGAACAGGACAACGTTGGCGAAATCGATCGAAATCAGATTGGAAACCGACCCGTAAAGGCCAAACAGCATGATCGAGCCGGCGCGCAACAAATGCGCAAAGCCCCACACTGCCAGCGCGATGATCGTGGTATTTTGTGCCCAGGCGAAAAGGAGCAGCAATCCGAGGATCGCTTCTACGTAGATCGTCACAAGGAACAGCGTATTAACGTCGAGATTCATTGCGCTCCACCAAGCCGACCGCTGGCGACCACTGGAAACCCCGTCATACTTGGGGTTACGTCTCCGGCTGGAAACAATCGGTGAATCGGCCTTCGTCGGCATCCATGATCCGGCCCCATGGTTTCGACAATCTTGCGAGTTTTGGCGGCATTCGATCCACCCTTGTTCTCAAGGGTTTAGTCGTTTAGGGTCGCCGCCGATGCAGTTCAGTGAGGGTATCGTAGAAGCCATCGGCAACACGCCGCTGATCAAGCTTGAGCGTGTATCTGCCGCGACCGGCTGCACCATTCTCGGCAAAGCCGAATTCATGAATCCCGGGCAGTCGGTCAAGGACCGCGCCGCGCTGTTCATCATCCAAGATGCAGTCAGAAAGGGCACGCTCAAGCCGGGCGGCGTCATCGTCGAAGGCACCGCGGGTAATACCGGAATCGGCCTTGCGCTCGTCGGCAATGCCATGGGATTCCACTCGGTGATCGTCATCCCGGAAACCCAGAGCAGCGAAAAAAAGGATACATTGCGGCTGTGCGGCGCCGAGCTCGTCGAAGTGCCGGCCGTGCCGTATTCCAATCCGAACAATTACGTGAAGCTGTCCGGCCGGCTCGCCGAAGAGCTGGCAAAAACCGAGAAGAACGGCGCGATCTGGGCCAACCAGTTCGATAACGTCGCCAACCGGCAGGGCCACATCGAGACGACCGGACCGGAAATCTGGCGGCAGACCGACGGCAAGGTCGACGGTTTTGTATCCGCCGTCGGCACGGGCGGCACGCTTGCGGGCGTTGCCATCGCGCTCAAATCCTTCAACAAAGCGGTGCGAATTGCCCTTGCCGACCCGATGGGAGCCGCGCTTTACAGCTACTACACGACCGGACAACTGAAATCCGAAGGCTCTTCGATCACCGAAGGCATCGGCCAAGGCCGCATCACCAAGAATTTGGAAGGAGCGCCGATCGACGTCGCCTACCAGATTCCCGACAGCGAAGCGGTGCCGATCATTTTCGATTTACTTGAACATGAAGGTCTGTGCCTCGGCGGCTCGTCAGGCATCAATATTGCCGGCGCCGTCCGTCTCGCCAAGGAAATGGGACCCGGCCATACTATTGTTACCGTTTTGTGTGACTACGGGACGCGTTACCAATCGAAACTGTTCAATCCTCAATTCCTGCGCGAAAAGAAGCTGCCGGTCCCCGCGTGGCTCGAGCGCCGTTCGGAAATCAAAATTCCCTTTGCGTGAACATCGCGGCTTCATGTGCGTTGTCATAACGGATTAGCATGCTTAGACCCGAAGACAGCTCCAAGCCCTCCCCGACCAGCCGCTGGCTGGTCTCGACCGATTGGCTCGCCGAGCATTTGCGCGATGCCAACGTCGTCGTCGTCGACGGCTCTTATCCGCCGCCGGGCGAGAAGCGCGACGTAGCTGCCGAATACCGCGCCGGTCACATCCCCGGCGCGGTGTTTTTCGACATTGATGCGGTCAGCGACCATTCCACTGAACTGCCGCACATGCTGCCCGGCCCGAAGCAATTCGGCGAGGCCGCCGGCGCACTTGGCATCGGCGACGGCGATACCATCATCGTCTATGACAGCAACGGCCTCTATTCGGCTCCCCGCGTATGGTGGACCTGCCGGATCTTCGGCGCCAAAAATGTCCTGATCCTCGACGGCGGCTTGCCGAAATGGAAAGCCGAACGCCGCCCGTTGGAACAGGCCGACGCCAAGCGGCCGCCAAAACAATTCAACGCGGAAATGAATGTCGGCGCGGTCGCGATGCTCGCCGACATGCGCATGGCGTTGACCGACGACAGCGTGCAAGTCGTCGACGCCCGCTCGGCGGACCGATTTTCCGGCAAGGCGCCGGAGCCGCGACCGGGACTGCGTTCAGGACACATGCCAGGCTCTTTCAACGTACCCTTCACAAAACTGGTCGAGAACGGCCATCTGGCGCCGCGTCTACGTATCGAGAGGGCCTTCAAGGACGCTGGAGTCGATCTCGACAAACCGATCATCACTACCTGCGGTTCTGGGCTGACCGCCGCCATCCTCACCTTTGCACTCGACGCCATCGGCAAAGAGCCAAAAGGCCTGTTTGACGGCTCGTGGACCGAATGGGGCGGCCGTCCCGATCTCCCAGTGGAGCGCGGCTAGCATTCTGCCGGCGCTCGCGGTGCAGGAACTTTCGCGCTAAACTCAAGCCAAAACCGAACCGGAGCCGCCCATGCTTCTGCTCAAGCCCGGCTGCGAGTGTTGCGACCGCGACCTGCCACCGGATTCCCGAGAAGCCATGATTTGTTCGTTCGAATGCACGTTCTGCCGCGTCTGTGTCGAGACTATTCTCAAGGGCCGCTGCCCTAACTGCCATGGCGAATTGGTCGCACGGCCCATCCGGCCCGCGGCCGCTCTGGTGAAAAATCCGGCTTCGACCGAGCGGCACTTCAAGCCGGAAGGTTGCGCGGCGGCCGCAGCCACACGTTAGTTTCGACCAGCACGGAGGGCGCGATGATCTTTCGTCAGCTTTTCGACTCCACGTCGGGCACCTACACCTATCTGCTGGCAAGCCGCCACGGCGGCGAGGCACTGATCATCGATCCGGTGCTGGAGCGGGTCGACCGCTACCTTCAGCTTATTCACGAACTCGACCTCAAGCTGGTCAAGGCTGTCGATACGCACCTGCATGCCGATCACGTGACCGCGCTGGGCGCATTGCGCGATCAAACACATTGCATCACGGTGATGGGCGAACAGACTCACGCCGACGTGGTGTCCATGCGGGTGGCGGACGGCGAGCGTATCGGCATTGAGGGGTTGAGCCTTCACGTCCTGTACACGCCCGGGCACACCGACGATTCCTATTCGTTCTTGCTCAACGATCGCGTGTTCACCGGCGATACGTTGCTCATCCGCGGCACTGGCCGCACCGATTTCCAGAATGGCGATCCGCGCGCGCAATACGATTCACTATTCAACAAGCTGCTGAAGCTGCCCGAGGAAACGCTCGTCTATCCCGCGCACGACTATAAGGGCGAAACCGTATCGACTATCGGCGAAGAAAAACTCTTCAATCCGCGGCTGAAGGCCAAATCGGTCGATGAATACGCCGACCTGATGAACAATCTGAAGCTTTCGAACCCGAAAATGATGGACGTGGCAGTCCCGGCCAACATGCATGTTGGGCTGTGCCAGGAAGAGATCGCCCGCAAGGGCTGGGCACTGTCCGCCGCGGAAGCAATCGCCGCAACCGGGCAACCTGGGATTATTATGATCGATCTGCGCGAAAACCCCGAGCGCGAGAAACATGGCGTCATCCCGGGCTCGTTGCATGCGCCCTATCCGGACTTGCAGGAGAATGTCCGGGCCGGCGGCATGTTGCGCGAATTGGCCGAAGCGACCGGCAAACGCCTGGTATTCTATTGTGCGTTTGGCGAACGCTCGGCGATGGCGGTGCAGGCGGCGCAAGATGCAGGCATTGCATCCTCCCGCCATATCGAAGGCGGCATTGCCGCCTGGAAGAAAGCTGGTGGTCCGCTCACGCACTGACGATCCGCATTCCCTGCGCGATCGGACATCGCGGGATCGGCGGGGCCGCCTCACCGGATGAGGACTGAAATGTTTATGGAATGCGCGCGCTTCATTGCCATTGTGGTCGTCTGTGTTTTTGCACCATTCGCCGCGCTCGCGGAAAGCGCGACCCAGTCGACACCTGACTATGCCGCGCTTCTGGCCGCACCGGATCGCAGCGACGCGGACCGGCAAGCCGACAAGCGCCGCGACCCGAGACCGTTTCTGACGTTTGCCGGCGTGCGACCGGGCATGAAGGTGCTCGATATGGGCGCGGGCAGCGGCTACAGCACGGAGTTGCTGGCACGCGCCGTCGCACCCGGCGGTATCGTCTACAGCCAGAACTCCCCGGACTTGCCGGAGCGGCCGAAAACCGCCTTCGAAGCGCGCCTGAAGACGCCGGCCATGAAAGACGTGAAGGTCGAGCTACGCCCGTTCGACGATCCGCTGCCGGGGGACATTCACGACCTCGATCTGATCACGTTTCTCTTCTTCTACCACGACACGACCTACATGAACGTCGACCGCGCGGCCATGAATCGTAAACTGCTGGCAGCCCTCAAACCCGGCGGTTATCTGGTGATCGCCGATCACTCCGCGCTGCCGGGACAGGGTGCAACGGTCGGCAAAACCCTGCACCGCATCGAGGAGAACACGCTGCGCCAGGAGATCGAGGCGGCCGGATTCCGGTTCGTCGCCGAAGGAAATTTCTGGCGAAGCCCGAGCGACACCCACGACTTTCCCAGCTATCGGCCCATCGTGCCGGTCGACAATTTCGTCCTCAAATTTCAAAAGCCGATGTGAATGCGCGAAAGCCGCGGGGCTTGCGCACCGCGGCTTCCGTCTTTGAGTGCCCGCCGCGGGAGGGGGACGGCCGGCGGACCGATCTGTCGGCGTTTAGAGCTGCTGACTCGGCCGCTCGTCGCCCA
>JAGXAC010000021.1 GCA_019075925.1 Hyphomicrobiales bacterium
GTCGTCGATGCCTTTGACATACCAGTTCATGCTCAGGATCTGACCGTTATCGAGGCGGTCACCGCCCTTGCATTCCACCGTCTTGCCGCTCTGATCCATGACCGGGCACTTGAACGGATGCAGCGCGTGCGTGCGGATGGCCTCTTCCGTCTTCTTTGCCATCGCCTTCACGTCGTCAGGCATGTTGGTATAGGGCGCCATCACGACCATACCCTTGTCGAGGCCGTCCCAGGTGTCGTCCGACTTCCACTTGCCCTCGAGCACCAGTTTGGCGCGGTCGATGTAGTAGTTGCCCCAATAATCGGTGTCGGCGGTCAATTGCGCCTTCGGTCCGAACTTGATCATGTCGGACGACTGACCGAACGCGTGGATGCCGCGTTGCTCGGCGATCTGCATCGCCGCCGGCGAGTCGGTATGTTGCGTCAGGACGTCGGCGCCCTGATCGATCAGCGCCTTGGCGGCGTCGGCTTCCTTGCCCGGGTCGAACCAGGAATTGACCCAGATGATCTTGAACTTCACCTTCGGGTTGACGCTCTGCGCCCCGAGCATGGTGGCGTTGATGCCGGAAATCACTTCCGGGATCGGGAACGACACGATGTAGCCGATGATGTTCGACTTGGTCATCTTGCCGGCGATCTGGCCCTGGATGTAGCGGCCTTCGTAGAAGCGTGCCGCGTAGGTCGCGAGGTTCTTGGCGCGCTTGAAGCCGGTGGCATGCTCGAAGAACACGTTCGGATATTTGGCCGCGACTTTCACGGTTGCGTCCATGAACCCGAATGACGTGGTGAAGATCAGCTTGTTGCCGGCGCGGGCGAGCTGTTCGATCGCGCGTTCCGCGTCGGCGCCTTCCGGCACGTTCTCCAGATAGGTGGTCTCGACCTTGTCGTTCAGCGCCTTTTGCAGGGCGCGACGGCCGACTTCATGCTGGTAAGTGTAGCCGAGGTCGCCGACGGGACCGACATAGATGAATCCCACCTTTAGCTTGTCGGCGGCGTGGACGACGCCGAAAGTCATCACCGCCAGCGCGAGCACCGCGATGACTGCGAAGACGTTGAGTTTTTTCATGGTTTCGCTCCGGGTTGATAACGACGGCTAAATACAGTCAAAAGCTGGAGTCCCCCCAACGTGCGAAGCGCCCGTAGCGCGTACGCACGACGTTCAGCGGTCGGGCACGAAGACCGAACCGAGCGACGCAGGCGCGGCGGACCCGGCGGTACCGCGCGTCCTCGAAATCAACACGAGAACAACGACCGTGGCAAGATAGGGCAGCATATTCATCACCTGCTGGGGAATACCGAGCTGGAGCGGCTGCAGGGCGAGACCCAAAATGCTGACCGCGCCGAACAGGTAGGCCCCGATCACCAGCCGTCCCGGCCGCCAGGATGCGAACACAACCAGCGCAAGCGCGATCCAGCCCCGCCCCGAGGTCATGCCGGGAATGAAGAAGGGCGTGTAGGCGAGCGGCAGGTACGCGCCGGCAAGGCCGGCACAGCCGCCGCCGAACAGCACCGCGAGCATGCGGATGCGCAGCACCGGATAGCCGAGCGCGTGCGCCGACGCATGATTATCGCCGACCGCGCGCAGCACGAGGCCGGACCGCGAGCGATACAGAAACAGCCAGATGCCGATGAGCAGCGCGACCGAAACGTAAACGAACGGGTCTTCGCCGAACAGAATACGGCCGACGCCTGGAATATCCGTCAGCACCGGCAGGTGCAGATGCGACGCCGGCACAATTCTTTCGCCGACGAATTTCGCGCCGATCAATCCGGAAAGGCCGACGCCGAAAATAGTCAACGCCAATCCGGTCGCCACCTGATTGACCGCGAGCCCCAGCGTGAGAATTCCGAACACCCCCGACAATGCCGCGCCGGCGACGACGCCGAACAAAGCCCCCACCAATATCGAACCCGACGTCCACGCGCCGGCAAAGCCGCAGGCCGCGCCGACGATCATCATGCCTTCGACGCCGAGATTGAGCACGCCCGAGCGCTCGACCACGAGTTCGCCGGACGATGCCAGCAACAGCGGCGTCGAAGCCGTCACCACCGTGAGGATGAAGCTCTCGGAAAAGATCAAATGAAAGATATTGATGAGCGTTTCAGGCATTGGCGGGGACCGCTTTAGCCGCCGTTCGCAAGAGGCGGATGCGGTAGACGATGAGCGAGTCGCAAGCCAGCACGTAAAACAGCAGAATGCCCTGGAATACCTTGGTGAGGTCGAGCGGCACCTTGAGCGAAATTTGCGCCCCCTCGCCGCCGATGAAGGTCAGCGCCAGGAACAGACCGGCGAACAGGATGCCAATCGGATTAAGCCTGCCGAGAAAGGCGACGATGATGGCGGTGAAACCGTAGCCCGATGCGACACCCGGATCGAGATGGCCGATCGGTCCGGCAACCTCGATGATGCCGGCAAGCCCGGCCAGCGCGCCGGACACCGCGAAGGTGAACAGCACCAGCCGGTCGGATTTGAAACCGGAAAAGCGCGCCGCGCGCGGCGCGGCGCCGACCAGCCTGATCTGAAAGCCCATCAGCGTACGACCGAGCATCACGGCCGCGAGCATGACCACGACGAGCGTGATGATGGAGCCGGCATGCAGCCGTCCGGGACCTTCGAACAGGGTACCAATACTCGCCGCCGGATCGAATGCCGCGGTGGTGGGAAAATTGAGTCCGTGCGGATCGCGCCACGGACCGCGCACGATGTAGTCGAGCCCGAGATTGGCGATATAGACCAGCATCAGGCTGGTGAGAATCTCGCTGGCGCCGAAATAGACCTTGCACAGCGCCGGAATGAGCCCATAGATCGCGCCGCCGAACGCGCCGAGGATCAGCATCACCACCAGCACCCAATGACCGACATCGGTGCCGTTGGTCTTGACCGCGAGCCAGCTACCGCACACCGCGCCGACCAGAAATTGCCCCTCGGCGCCGATGTTCCAGATATTGGCGATGTAGCAGAGCGATAGACCGACCGCGATCATCACCAGCGGCGTCGCTTTGACGATGATTTCCTGCTGCAGGAAAAACGGGAACGGATCGGTCAACGGCTGGACGAAATACACCCGCAGCGCCTCGATCGGGCTCTTGCCGATGATCGCGAACAAGATCCCGATCGTCACGAGCGTGAGCGCAATCGCAATCAGCGGCGATGCGATGGCGACAATGGTCGAGCGCTCGGCGCGCCGTTCAAGCACCAATTGCATGCTTCGTTCCTTGCTCTTCAGCGGCTCGTTCCGGCCTGGCGCCTCCCATCAGCAGTCCAAGCTTCTCGCGCGTCGCCTCGGCGGCATCGAGCGGCGCCGACAGCCGGCCGTGGAACATCACCGCGATGCGGTCGGCAATTTCAGCCAGTTCGTCGAGGTCCTGGCTGATCACCAGCACGGCGGCGCCGCGGCCGGCAAGATCGATCAGAGCCTGGCGGATCACCGCAGCCGCGCCGGCATCGACACCCCAGGTCGGCTGACTGACGACGAGCACCCCGGGTTCGCGCAGGATTTCGCGACCGACGACGAATTTCTGCAAATTACCGCCGGAGAGGCTCACCGCTTCGGGGTCGCGCTTGGCCTTGCGCACGTCGAACGACTTTGTCGTGCGATCGACGTGAACGAGCGTCGCCAGCTTGTCGATGAATCCTTTCTTCACCATGCCGCTCGCGGCGTGCCCGGTCAGCAGCGCGTTCTCCGACAGCTTCATGCGCGGCGCGGTGCCATGGCCGAGCCGCTCCTCCGGCACGAAAGCCGCTCCCATGCGCCGGCGCTCGGTCACACCGAGCAGGCCGGCCGGTTTGCCGTCGATGACGATCGCAGCCTGCGCGGGCGCGCGCCGCTCGCCGGACAGCGCGGCGAACAATTCATCCTGGCCGTTGCCGGAAACGCCGGCGATGCCGACAACCTCGCCGCCGCATACCGCGAGCGAAACCTCCTCGAGGTAGGTGCCGTGCGGATCGTCGGGCGCGAGCGAAAGCTTGTCGACCACCAGCCGGGGCCGCGCCACGGAACGGCCGGAGGCCGCTTTCACCTCGCCGACTTCGCCGCCGACCATCATGCGCGCCAGCGACGCCGCGGTTTCCCGGCGCGGATTGCAGGTCAAAACCTTCTTGCCGCCGCGCAGAATCGTCGCCGTATCGCAAAGCCGCTTCACTTCCTCCAGCTTGTGGCTGATGTAGAGGACGGCGCGTCCCTCGCTCTTGAGCCGCTCCAGCACAACGAACAGCAGATCCGCCTCCTGCGGCGTGAGCACCGAGGTCGGCTCGTCGAGGATCAACAGCTTGGGATTTTGCAGCAGGGCGCGGACGATCTCGATGCGCTGGCGCTCCCCCCCCGACAGCCGCCAGACCTCGCGCTTGGGCTCGAGCGGCAGACCGTAAACGCGCGCGGTTTTCTCACGCCGCTCGGAAATGGCGGCAAACGATTCGGTTGACGGCAGACCAAGCGCCACGTTCTCGGCGACCGTGAGGTTCTCGAACAAGGTGAAATGCTGGAACACCATGCCGATGCCGAGCGCTCGGGCCTCCGAAGGACCGCTCAGCACGACCTTTTTGGCCATCCAGCGCAGTTCACCGCCGCTCGGCTGGATCAGCCCGTACATCACCTTCACCAGCGTCGATTTGCCGGCGCCGTTTTCTCCCAGCAGCGCGTGGATTTCGGCGGGAAACAAGTCGAGATCAATACGGTCGTTGGCGAGAAAATCGCCATACCGCTTGCTGATAGAAACGGCACTCAGCAGCGGCTCTGATCGCGGAGAACCAGCCTGTGGCGTCGCATCGAGCATGAAAATCGCTGCGCCTACCCGCGCTTTACGAGACTTCTTGCGATTGGCGTTGCAAGGATCGTTCCATCAATTCGGGGCGGTCGTCACCCCTCTCCCACGGCTATCATCCGACAAAAACGGCGCGAGCAAAAGGCGGTTGAGTGGAAAATCGCCGGAAATCCCGTTACCTCGATGCGCTTGCGCAGTTTACGCGGGTTCTGTCATTGTAGATTTTGCCGCGGTGCGCGAGGGGAGCCGACGTCGTGGAGCTTGTTCTCACCGAGGCCGCGAGCGCCACGCTCCGCTGGCTGCATGTCATCGCCGGCATCGCCTGGATCGGCAGCTCGTTCTATTTCATTCACCTCGATCTCAGTCTGCGGCCGCGGCCGGGCTTGCCGGCCGGCGTCAAGGGCGACGAGTGGCAAGTCCACGGCGGCGGCTTCTACCATATGATGAAATACCTGGTGGCGCCGTCGCAGCTGCCGGACCACCTGACGTGGTTCAAGTGGGAAGCCTACGCCACCTGGCTGTCGGGCTTCGCGCTGTTGGTGCTTGTCTATTATCTCGGCGCCGACCTGTTCCTGATCGACAAGTCGGTGCTCGACATGACGGTCGCGCAAGCGGCCGGCGTTGCCTTCGTCAGCCTGGTCATTTCGTGGCTGATCTACGAAGGCCTTTGCCGCTCGCCGCTCGGCAAGCACGAAGTGGCGCTGGCGCTGGTCGGTTACGTCTATCTGGTCGCGCTGACTTACGCCTTCACCCATGTGTTCAGCGGCCGCGGCGCCTTTAATCAGATCGGCGCGGTAATCGGCACGATCATGGTGGCCAACGTCTTCATCATCATCATCCCGAACCAGAAAAAATCCGTCGCCGCGATGCTGGCCGGCAAAGAGCCTGACCCGGTGTGGGGCCAGCTCGGCAAGCAACGTTCGGTGCACAACAATTATCTGACCTTGCCGGTCGTATTTCTGATGTTGAGCAATCACTATCCGCTATTCTTCGCGACGCGGTTCAACTGGCTCATCGTCGCGATCGTGCTCGTCGTCGGGCCGGTGATCCGGCATTTCTTCAATTCGCGCCACGCCGGCGACGGCAGTCCATGGTGGACATGGGCGGTGGCGGCGGCGGGAATAGCCGGTATCGTTTGGCTATCGGCGGCCGGCCCGCGCGTGGCGACCACCGGCGCATTGCCGCCGACACCGAAATTCGCGCAAGTCGCCGAGATCATCTCGTCGCGGTGCAGCATGTGCCACGCCAGCGAACCGGTTTGGGCCGGCATCGCCGCCGCGCCGATGGGGGTACGGCTCGACAGCGACGAACAGATCGAAGTGCACGCGCCGCTGATCGACGCGGTGGCGGTGCGCTCGAATTTCATGCCGCCGGGCAACGTCACCGAAATGACCGGCGACGAGCGCCTAGCGCTCAAGTCGTGGATCGCCGCCGGCGCGCCGGCCAAATGAGACGAATACACGCCTTCAACGCAGTCGTTCCGGATCGCCGTGAAGCGGCGAGTCCGGCATGACGCATTGGGACCAATCACGTGACTAGACGCGCGATCCGGGGCCGATTGCTGACGTTCACGCGCGCGCCGCGCGGCGCCGGCGACGCGCAAAGCTACCGCAGCATCGACGACGGTATCGTGCTGGTCGAGAACAGCCGCATCGCGGCGGTCGGTCCGGCGGCGGAAATCGCCGCACGCATCCCACCCGACGTGCCGGTCGAGCGGCATCCCGGCGCGCTGATCATGCCGGGCTTCATCGATCCGCATATCCATTATCCGCAGACCCAGGTGATCGCGTCCTACGGCGCACAACTGCTCGAATGGCTGGAGAAATACACCTTCGTCGAGGAGCAGAAATTCGCTGATCCGGGCCACGCCGCGCGCAACGCCGAATTCTTCCTCGACGAACTGGCGCGCAACGGCACCACCACCGCCTGCGCCTATTGCACGGCGCATCCGGCTTCGGCCGAAGCGTTGTTCGTCGCCGCGCACAAGCGCAATGCCGGCATGATCGCCGGCAACGCGGTGATGAGCCGCAACGGGCCGCCCGGATTACTGGCGCCAGCGGCAAGCGCCATCGCCGACAGCCGCGACCTGATCCGCCGCTGGCACGGTACCGGCCGGCAGCGTTATGCGGTGACGCCGCGCTTCGCCATCACCTCGACCGACGCGCAGCTTGCCGAACTGGGCGCGCTGCTCAAGGAGTTCCCGACCACCCTGATGCAGACCCATCTCGACGAAAATCTCGGCGAGATCGCCGCCATCAAGAAGCTGTTTCCCGCCGACCCCAGCTACACCGCCGTTTACGGCCGGTTCGGCCTGCTCGGCCCGCGCTCGCTGATGGGCCATTGCATCCACCTGACCGACGACGAGATCACGCTGCTGCGCGACACCCGGTCGGTCGCCGTGTTCTGCCCGACCTCGAACCTGTTCATCGGCAGCGGCCTGTTCGATTACCAACGGCTGAATGCGGCCGGCATCCGCATCGCGCTCGCGACCGACGTCGGCGGCGGCACGTCGTATTCGATGCTGCGTACCGCCGCCGAAGCCTACAAGGTGATGCAGTTGCAGGGCCAGAATCTGCCCGCGCTCGCCGCCTTCGACCTGATGACACGAAGAAACGCCGCGGCGATCGGGCTCGAGGGTGAGATCGGAGCCATCGTTCCCGGCGCCTACGCCGATCTGGTTGTGCTCGATGCACGCGCGACGCCGGCGATGGCGCACCGCATGGAAACCGTGCGCGACCTCGAGGAGGAATTGTTCGTGCTGATGACCCTGGGCGACGACCGCGCCGTGCGACAGACCTATATCGCCGGCGAGCCCGCGCTTAAGTTAGGTTCCGCACGCTCCGCCACGACTTGAGCCGCCGGGAAGCAACCGATGATTACGCTTTACCATTGCGAGGCAGCGCGCTCGTTCCGTCCGCTGTGGATGCTCGAAGAGCAGGGCCTGGCTTACGATCTCAAAATCCTGCCGTTTCCGCCGCGCGTCCTGGCGAAGGAATACAAGACCGTCAATCCGCTCGGCACGATTCCCTTTTTGATCGACGGCGAAACCCGGATGACGGAATCGGCGGCCATCTGCCAATATCTCGGCACCCGCTATGGACCGGCATCGCTCGTGGTCGGGGTCGACGAGCCGGCTTATGGCGCGTTCCTCAACTGGCTGCATTTCGGCGAGGCAACCCTGACATTCCCGCAGACGCTGGTGCTCCGCTACAGCCGACTGGAACCGCAGGAGCGGCGCAGCGAGCAAATTGCCTCCGACTATGCCAAATGGTTTTTCGGCCGGCTCAGGGCGGTTGAAGCCGCGCTCGACCAGACACCGACGCTTTGCGCCGGGCGCTTCACGGCGGCCGACATTTCGGTCGGCTACGCGTTGCGGCTTGCCGAAAGCATCGGGCTCACCGCCGAATTCGGCCCGAACGTCACGGCGTATTGGCAACGCTTGCAACAACGCGACGGCTATCGGCGCGCGGTGGCGGCAGAAAAGGCGGCCGCCGCGCGCCTCAAGTTGCAGTCCTGACCAACCCGCAGGCTATTTGACTTCGGCGGACGTCCTGTCAGTGGCTCTGTCGTACCTCAAAGTAATAACGTCGATGCTGCAAAGATCGAGGTCGCGCCACAGCACGCCCGGATAGCCGTCTTCCGCCCAATCAATCCGGAAATTCCACTTGCAGCCTTTGTCTTCGGTGTTGAATTTGACGTAGACGCTGGCGCCGTCGGCCATCACGCCGCCGAGTTCATTGTCGGACCAGTCATTATCGCCGGGATTGTTGAAGCCCAGGAATTTGATGCCGTAACCGGTGCCGTTGACCACCGTCACATTGCGTTGGTCCGCGGCGTACGCCGACGGCCCGCTCAACGTTGCAACGGCAATAACAAAAGCGAGGAGAATTGTTTTCACGACGTCACCCCTTATTGGACACAACGCCCAACGATATCGGCCACAACGTCGAATCTGAATAATACTGTCGTATTAGCGCGGTGCGTCGGACCACCGGGCTCGGATGAGGTTTCCCGTTCGATCACCGATGCTGAGGAACCGCGACGACGCGATGCCGCCGGATGGCCGCATTCAGGCGAACACATTAACTCGCGGCAACTCGCGGCAATACTTCTCGGCCGCGGCCGAGTTTGCTAGGGCTTTGATGGGAGTCTCGCATGTCCGACACGCGCAAGTTGATCGAGCGGCTGCCGAAATGCGAGCTGCACATTCACATCGAAGGCAGCCTGGAGCCGGAACTGATGTTCGCGCTGGCCAAGCGCAACAACGTCACGCTGCCCTATGCGTCGGTCGATGCCGTACGCCGCGCCTATCGTTTCGGCAATCTACAAGACTTTCTCGACATCTATTACCGCGGCATGTCGGTGTTGATGACCGAGCAGGATTTCTACGATCTGGCCTTTGCCTACCTGCAACGCGCCCAGGCCGACAATGTCCGGCACGTCGAGATGTTCTTCGACCCGCAAGGCCACACCAGCCGCGGCATAGCGTTCGGCACCGTGATTGGCGGGCTTTCCCGCGCCGTCGCCGACGCCGGGAGGCTGCTCGGCGTGGAGGCGAGCCTGATCATGTGCTTTCTTCGCCATCTCGACGAGGCCGACGCGCAGAAGACCCTGGATTCGGCCTTGGTCTTCCGCGACAAGATCGTCGGCGTCGGGCTCGATTCATCCGAGCAAGGCCACCCGCCGAGCAAATTCGCCCGCGTATTTGCCCGCGCACGCGACGCCGGCCTGTTCGTCACCGCGCACGCGGGCGAAGAAGGACCGCCGAGCTATGTCTGGGAAGCGCTCGACATCCTCGGCGTCGGCCGCGTCGATCACGGCAACCGCTCGCTCGAAGACGCTACGCTGGTCGGGCGGCTGGCGCGCGAACGCATGGCGCTGACCGTGTGTCCGCTGTCCAATCTGCGATTGCAGGTGGTCGACGATCTGACCCGGCACCCGCTGCGGCGGATGCTGGACAAGGGCCTCGTCGTGACCGTCAATTCCGACGATCCGGCGTATTTCGGCGGCTACGTCAACCACAATTTCCGCGCCGTGTCGGAGGCGATCGCCCTTTCGCGCGAGGAGATCGTCGCCATAGCGCGCAACAGCTTCGCCGCATCCCTGATGCCGGCGGCGGCCAAAGCGGATGCGATCGCCGAAATCGACCGCATCGCCGCGCGGGGCGAATAACCGCGCCAGCGTCGGCCCATTACCGTTTTATTGCCGGAAGCGGCTATTGCGCAAAGTAGCCGATGGCAGCTCGCCGAATCGCCTGGCGTATTCCTGGGCAAAGCGGCCGAGATGAAAAATCCCCCACTTGAAAGCGATGTCGGCCACGCTCTGGCTTGGAGCCGCAGCCTTGAGATCGGTGTAGGCGCGTTCGAGGCGGATCGCCCGGAGCAGCGCCATCGGCGTCGTGCCGCGAAAGCGATGAAAGCCCTCGAATAACGTTCGCGCACTCACACCCGTTACCGCGCTCAAGTCACCGATGCTGATCGGCCGCTCCGGGTGAGCACGGATCAACTCCTCCGCCCGCATCACGTGCGCCGGCGCGGCCGGGATTGTTTGTCTCGCCAGCATTGCAGTGTAGTTGCTGGGTTGGGCCGCCAGCAGCGCCGTCATCAATGTCTGCTCCACTCCCGCCATGCCGAGCGGTGAGGCGATGAGCGTATCGTCGCGATCAAGCTCGCTGGCGACAAAATCGATAAGCCGGCGCAAACTGGCGCCATGGCCGGCTTCGACCGGCAGTTCCGGCGCGAATTCGATCGGCCGCATCGCCACGTCACCGAGCAGATGCGACAGATGATTTTCAAGCGCGGCGCGCTCGATCTTGAGCACCAGGTGGGCACACTCCGCGCTCCAGTGCATGCGCATCGCCGTCGTCGGCGAGGTTACCGCGCCCTTGGCGCGTGAACCCAGCATGGCATGTCCGCCGATCCGGATCTCCGAGTGACCGGACGGAATCAGATGAACAAGAAAAAAGGTCGACAGCTCGCCCGGATCGATGCCGACGTCGGCCCCGTAAGTGATGTAACTCAGCGCCAGATTGCCGAATCGGGCAACGTGCTGGCGCATATCGAGCTTGCAGCGAGGCCGCAAGCGCTCGAGCTTGTGCGGGCAAAACACCTTGCCGACGCGTTCGCGCGCCTCGTCGAGGTCGCTGGTGTCGAATAGCAAATGTCTTGCCAGAGGCAGCGTTTTCGCCACGACCCGTGCCGCCATCACAGCGGAATCTCCTCGTGAACATACCGGCACAGAACGGATATTCGCCGCGCTGCACGGATAGACGTGCCGCGCAGATAACCCGATAAACTTAGTTCAAAGACCAGCGGCGTGAAATAGCGGAGTGGCTATGAGCAAAGGATTGCCCGGCCTGTCCCATGTCGATCACGTCGGCCTGACCGTGCCAAACCTCGACGCCGCCGTGGTTTTCTATTGCGAAGTGTTCAGTGGTCGCGAGCTTTACCGGCTGGGTCCTTTTGATGCCGCGGAATTGCCGCCCATGCCCGACGGCCGCGATTGGACCGAGGCGCATATCAATGTCGCCGGCGCCCGGCTGTCCATCGCGATGCTCAGCATCGGTCCCAACCTGATGCTTGAACTATTTCAATATGACCTGCCGGCGCGACACGGTGAGCGGCCGCCACGCAACTGCGACGCCGGCGGCCATCACATCGCCTTCAAGGTCGAAAATCTCGAAACCGCGAAAAACTATCTCGCCGAACGCGGTTGCAAGGTCATGGCCGGACCGATCGTCCTCGATCAGGGTCCGTGCGCGACCACTCGCGTCAACTACGTGCTCGATCCTTGGGGCAATCAGCTCGAGCTGGTCGAATACACGACACAGGCTTTCGAGGCGACGGCACCGGTGAAGATTTACCGGCCGTGACGGCGGCAGCGAAGGACAGGACCATGCGCAATATCGCCATTATCGGCTCCGGCCAGGCCGGTCTTCTGGCCGCTCACGGCCTCATCAACGCCGGGTACCGGGTGACGCTTTATTCCGACCGGACCGCGGACCAGTGGTTGAACGAAAGCCGGCCGACCGGCACCGCCGCACGCTTTCATCTCTCGCTGGAATACGAGCGCGAGCTTGGACTGAACCATTGGGAGAAGGCCGCCCCGAAAGGCGAGGGTGTGCATCTCACTTTCAGTCCCGCCAAAGACAACCGGCTCCTGACCCTGGCCGGCCGCCTTAAGGATTACTTCCTTGCCATCGATCTGCGATTGCAGAGTCACCGTTGGATGAACGATTTTGCGGCCAAGGGAGGCCAGATCGAAATCGAAAACGTGACGGTGCCCCGGCTCGACGACATTGCCGCCGGGCATGAGCTTACGATCGTGGCGGCAGGGCGCGCCGATCTTTGCAATTTATTCGAGCGCGACGCGGCGCGAAGCGTTTACGACAAGCCGCAGCGCAACCTCACCATGATCGTCACCACCGGCGGCAAGATGGGTTTCGCCGGCGTGCCGTTTCTACCGGTCAAGTTCAATTTCTTTGCTCCCTTCGGCGAGGCCTTCTACGTGCCGTATTTCCACAAGGACCACGGCCCGACCTGGAACATGTTGATTGAAGCGAAACCCGGCGGCCCGCTGGACAGGTTTGCCGACTGCAAGAGCGGCGATCAGGCGGTCGAAATCTACAAGCAGGTGATCAAGGAGATCATTCCCTGGGACTACGACTGGGCAAAGGACATGCAACTTGCCGATCCGCACGGCTGGTTGGTGGGCCGCTTTGCGCCGACCGTGCGCAATCCGGTCGGCCGATTGCCGTCGGGGCGAATCGTCGCCGCGCTCGGCGACACCGCTATGTCTCTCGATCCGGTCGGCGGCCAAGGCGCCAACAACGGCAACAAGATGGCGCGCAATCTCGTGGAGTCGATCGTCGCGCGCAAGGACCGGCCGTTCGATGCGCAGTGGATGACGGAAACGTTCGAGCGATTCTATGCCCGGACCGGCCGGATCACTTACACGTTCAACAATATCCTGCTGGAACCGATCACCGCCGCCGGCAAGATGTTGCTGATGGCGCAATACGGCAGCGACGGCCGCGTCAGGGGCTCGACCGGCCAGCAACGAATCGCCGACGCCTTTATTGAAAACTTCAACGACGCTAACGGCCTCACACCGGCGTTCCTCGACGGCGCCACGGCCCGCGCTGCAATCAAAGAGAAAACCGGCATGAGCTGGCCGTTCGCGGTCGTGCGCGGCGCGCTCGGTGTCGCCAGAGGTCAGATTCGGCAGAAGCTCGGCCGGGAGCCCGGCCACCCGGTTGCCTAGGCAAGAGCACGCGCGGCCGGCCGATTGCCGGGGCCGGCGGCCGCGCGCGGGATGATACGCCGCTACGCCGGCTGCGTCGCCGGACTTGTATGCGCCACCGACGCCTGCTCGCGGACCACGAGCAATTGCGCCGTCAGTGCGGCGGCGATAATCGCCGGCTCCTTGCCTTTGATTTCGGCGATGCCGATCGGGCAGACCAGCCGGTCGAACTCACGATCGGGAATGCCGAGCTGTCGCGCCCAACTGACGAAGCGCGCGCGTTTGGTTTCCGAGCCGATCAGACCGACGAAGTCGAACGCGGCGCGCTGCAGGGCCTGCGCGACGATGTCAAAGTCGAGCGGGTGCGAGTGGGTCATGACGATGACCATGGCGTCGCGCGGCGCTTCGGCCAATTCGCGCTCGACGGCATCGGTGCAGACCGTGGCGACGTTTTGCGGGACATGCCGCGGAAACTGGTCGGCCCGGCTGTCGATCCAGCGCACGCAAAACGGCAGCGGCGCCAGCGCCAGCACCACGGCACGGCCGACATGGCCGGCGCCAAACAGCAACACCGGCGTGGTCACCTCGCCGAATTGCTCGTCGAACGGCATGGCGGCAAAGGAGGCATTCGCCTCGGTTTGCCGAATAGCCCCGTTGTGCGCGACGATGGTTCGGGAAATCCGTCCGTCGGCATCGAGCCGGCTGCGGGTCGCAAACACGCCGGCCCGCTCCGCTTCCGCCAACCGGCCGAGCGCCGGCAGGTCCTTGCGGTCGAATGTTTCGGTGAGTGTTTTCACCACGCCGCCGCAACATTGGCCGAGATTGGGGCCCAGCGGCCAGTCGCGGAACTGCGCCTTGCCGCGTCCCGCCGCAAGCGTCGAGCGGGCCGCCGCAATCGCCTCGTATTCCAGGCGGCCGCCGCCGATCGAACCGAAAAAGCCGCCGTCCGGTTGCAGCACGATGCGCGCGCCGCTTTCGCGCGGCACCGAACCGGCGGCGCCGACGACGCTGAGCAGCGCGGCGCTGCCGTGCCGCTCGATCGTGTCCCTGATGCGGGTCCAGACCTTCGCCATCTCGTTTACGCCCGTCGCAGTAACGTCCGCACGATCATGCCGGTTAGATATTAACGCGGCGCGAGCGCGGCCACTGCATCGACCGGGCCGATCGCCTTGAGTATCGCTTCCGGAGTGGCGGGAGCGTCGAGCGCGACCGGCCGGCCCGGATTGAGCGAGTATATCGCGTCGGCGACGGCCGCGAACACCGAAATAGCCAGCATCAGCGGCGGCTCGCCGACCGCCTTCGACCGATAGATCGATTCCTCGCGATTGGAGCCGTCGAACAGCGCGACTCGAAAATCCGGCGGCACGTCGGAGGCGACCGGAATCTTGTAGGTCGACGGCGCATGGGTCAGCAGCCGGCCCTTGTCGTCGTAAACCAGTTCCTCCGTCGTCAGCCAGCCCATGCCCTGGACGAACGCGCCCTCGATCTGGCCGATATCGAGCGCCGGATTGATCGAGCGGCCGACGTCGTGGAGGATATCGACACGGCGCACGCTCATCTCGCCGGTGAGAATGTCGAGCAGCACCTCGCTGCATGCCGCGCCGTAGGCGTAGTAATAGAATGGGCGGCCCTTGCCCTTGTCGCGATCCCAGTGGAGTTTCGGCGTCTTGTAGTAACCGGCCGCCGACAGATGGATGCGTCCCTCGTAAGCCTTCTTGGTGAGTTCGCCGAACGCAACGCTCTCGTTGCCGATGAACACGCGGTCGTCGCGGAAACTGATGAGGTCCTCCGGGACGTTCCAGGCACCGCTGGCAAACTTGCTCAGCCGCGCTTTGATCTCGCGCGCCGCGATCTGCACCGCCATGCCGTTGAGGTCGGTTCCCGAGGAAGCCGCCGTCGCCGAGGTGTTCGGCACCTTGTCCGTCGAGGTGGCGGTGATATGCACGCGTTCGAGCCCGATACCGAACTCTTCGGCGGCAATCTGCGCGACTTTCTGGAACAGACCCTGGCCCATTTCCGTGCCGCCGTGATTGAGATGCACCGAACCGTCCTGATAGACGTGCACCAATGCGCCGGCCTGATTGAGATGAGTCAGCGTGAATGAAATGCCGAATTTCACCGGCGTCAGCGCGATGCCTTTTTTCAGGATCCGCGAGCGCGCGTTGAATTCCGCGATCTGCTTGCGGCGGAGGCGGTAGTTAGAGGTGCGCTCAAGCTCCTCGATCAGCCGAGGCGCCACGTCATGGTCTTCGACGGTCTGGCCGTAGGGCGTCACGTCGCGCCCGGGGCCGTAGAGATTGGCTTTGCGCACGTCGAGCGGATCGAGCTTCAGGTTCCAGGCGATCGTGTCAATCACCCGCTCGATCGCCAGCATGCCCTGGGGACCGCCGAAGCCGCGAAACGCGGTGTTCGACACCGTGTTGGTTTTTACCCGCTCGGTATGGATGCAGTAGTCGGGCAGATAATAGGCGTTGTCGGCGTGGAACATGGCACGATCGACCACGCCGATCGACAGGTCGGCCGAGCAGCCGCAGCGCGCGTCGAGATCGAGATCGGCGGCGCGAATGCGGCCGTTCGCATCGTAGCCGACGCTGTAGGCGACGGCGAAATCGTGCCGCTTGCCGGTCATTGCCATATCGGCGTCGCGGTCGAGACGGATTTTGCAGGGCCGCCCGGTCGCGCGCGCCGCCAGTGCCGCGATCACCGCCCATTGCGTCGCTTGCGTCTCCTTGCCGCCGAAGCCGCCGCCCATCCGGCGCACGCGGCAGGTGACAAAAGAATCCGGCAACGCCATTACCCGCGCGACGACGTGCTGTACTTCGCTCGGATGCTGGGTCGAGGAATAGACCAGGACGGCGCCGTCTTCGCCCGGCACCGCCAACGCCACCTGGCCCTCCAGATAAAAGTGTTCCTGCCCGCCGATATGCAGCGTTCCGGTGCAACGATGCGGCGCGGCGGCGATGGTCTTGGCGTAGTCACCGTGGATGAAGGCATAGTCCGGCAGCACCCGCTCGCCGGACGCCCTGCCCTGCTCCACCGAGACATTGGCGGTTTCGACCACGACTTCGATCTTGCCGCGCAAGGCGGCGCGGCGCGCGGCATCGCGGGTTTTGGCGATCACCGCGAACACCGGCTGGCTGTGGAAGTCGATGCGCTCGTACGCGAAGACCGGCTCGTCGGCATTGGCCGGCGAAATATCGTTCTTGCCGGGTATGTGCGCGGCGGTAATCACCGCGACCACGTCCGGCGCGCTTTGCACGTCGCTCAGGTCGATGCGACGAATCACACCGCGCGCGACCGGCGCGCCGCCGATGGCGACATGCAGCGTGCCGTTCGGCTCGGGAATGTCGTCGATATATTCCGCGGCGCCTTGCACATGCTTGGCGCCGCTGTCATGCGGCAGCGGCTGGTAGACATGACGCAACGGCGCCTCGCTGAGGGCGTCACTCGGCGGCATCGGCCACCGTCCGGCGATCGCTGAGGCGGGTGACGCCTGGATCGGCCCCGGCGATCTCGGCGATCGCCTTGATAATCAGATTGCCGGCAACGCGGCTGCGATAGGCGGCGCTCGCGCGCAGGTCGCTCAACGGCGTGAAATCCTCGGCGACGGCGATGGCCGCGGCATTCCAGCGACCGGTGTCCGTAAGCGACAGCCCGCGGAGTCTATCTTCGACCGTCTTGGCGCGCTTGGGAATGCCGGCCATCCCGCCGAACGCAACTCTGGCATCGGCGATGCGCCCGCCATCAACGGTCACACGCAACGCCGCCAGCACCGCCGAAATGTCCTCGTCGAACCGCTTGGTGATCTTGTAAGCGCGGAAACGGGTCGCCGGCGGCAGCTTCGGCACCAGCAGCCGGCGCACGAATTCGCCCCTACCGCGATCCTGCTTGCCGTAATCGAGAAAGAAATTCTCCAGCGGAAGCCGGCGGATTTTTTCGCCGTGGCGCAATTCGACGCTGGCGCCGAGCGCGATCAGCATCGGCGCCAGATCGCCGATCGGCGAACCGTTGGCGATGTTGCCGCCGACCGTGCCGGCGACGCGCACCTGGATCGAGCCGAAGCGGCGCAGCACTTCGGCGATGTCCGGATCGATCGACCCCAGCACCGGCGCGGCGCGCGCCAGCGATACGACTGCGCCGAACGCAAAACCCTCGGCGGTGTTCTCGATTCCGGCAAGTTCGGCAACGCGGCCGACATGAATGATCTTCTCGATCGGCGTCAGCTTTTTGGTGATCCACAATCCGACATCGGTGCCGCCGGCAATGACGGTGGCGTCGGGATGCCGGGCATAAAGTTGCGCCAGCGATTGTTCGCTCGCCGGCGCGGCGAAGAACGCCCGTTCATCGCCGACGAACAAATCGGCCTTGTCGTCGAGTGCGGCAATCGCGCGGCGGCGCGCGGCGGCGTTGCGCGTGAATTGATCGTCGGCGCCGCGGCATACCTCCAGCGCCGCGTCGACAATCGGCCGGTAGCCGGTGCAGCGGCACAGATTGCCGGCGAGCGCATCGTTGATCTTGTCGCGGCTGGTCGCACCGTTGCACTCGTGATAATGGGCGAACAGGCTCATCACGATGCCCGGCGTGCAGAACCCGCATTGCGAGCCGTGATCGCGGGCCATCGCCTCCTGCACCGGATGCAGCACCCCGTCGTCGGCGAGATCCTCCACGGTGATCAGTTCGGCGCCGTCGATCTGGCCGAGCAACGTGATGCATGAATTGACCGGCTCATAGACCAGGCGGCCGTCGCGCTCGCGCACCACGACCACGGCGCAGGCCCCGCAATCGCCTTCCGCGCAACCCTCTTTGGTGCCGGTCGAACGCTCTTGCAAACGCAGCCAGTCGAGCAACGTCGTGCGGGGCAAGAACTCACCGATACGCACCGTGCGGCCGCGACGCTGAAATTGCAGAACGCTTCTCGTCATCGACTTCGGTACTCTACCCAGCGCATGGCATTTGCGCACAACAAATAAGCCAAGGCAAGCAATCACCAGCGGTTTCATGCTGTTAGTGCATTCCCACCCCGGCTATCGCCGAGCGTAAAAGCGCCGAACCGTCAGTGGGCCCGCATGCGCGCCGCGATCACTTGCTCGGCCGCGGCAACGCCGCTTTGCAGCGCGCCGTGCGCGGTCGAAAAATCGTGCGGTGAGCAGGCTTCGCCGGCAAAGAACAACCGATTCTCGACCGGCTCGGCGAGCGTCTGCCGGCAATCGGCGAAACCGGGAGCGGCATAAGAATAAGCGCCGCGGGCAAACGGATCGGCACCCCAGCGGTGAACCCGGATCGGCTTTATGCGGCTGCGGAATCCGTTGCCGAACACGTCGCTCAGTTCGGCGGCGGCAAAGTCGAAGAATGCCGCATCCCCCTGCGCTTCCAGCGCGGCGGCGCAGGCGCCGCCGAAATAGGCCTCGATCAGCGGACGGCCGAACGGCCGGAAGTTGTAGCCGGCGGTCGCCGCGCGGTCGATATGGCCGAATACCCGCAGGTCCGTGTCGAACTCCTCGGCATGATCAAGCGTCATGAAAAGTTTGTCGTCGTGTCCGAGCGGCAGGTTTTGCGCGGCTTCGAATTTTTCCGGCAGCGCCGGCGTAAAGGACAACGCGCCGGTGGCCAGCATCGTCGGCGGCGCCGCGATGATCGCCCGGTCCGCCGTAATCGCACCTTGCGCAGTCTCGATGCGCAGGCGGTTGCCGCCGTGGTCGATGTTGCGTACCGGACAATCGAAGGCGACCGGCAAACCGGCGCCGTGAGCGGCAATCGTAGCGCCAAGCCCTTCGACGATTCGCCAGTTGATGCCGCTGTCGTCATACCGATCGTAGTCCTTCGCCGAGATGAACTCCCACTCGGCGCCGCTGATGTAGCTGCTCAGTGCATCGAACAGCGGATTCCAGCGGCAACCGGGGAGAAAGGCGTCGGAACACGGAGCGTCGGACGGATGTTGCGCCAGCCGTTCGAGACGGTCGAAGAATGACGTCATCGCCTCCTGATAATCTTTCAGCTCATCACGCGGGAAGCTGACTTCGAGCGGCTGCCGCGACCACGGCGCCGCCGATCGGTCAATCGTCGCACCCTGCGCTTCGGCGATGCCGCGCCACGGATTGCGGTCGGCCGAATGCAGCCATCCGCAACCGAGATCGAGGGGGTAGCCTCGCTCGATCACGGTCCAGGCGCGGCCGCCCAGCCGCGAGCGGGCTTCGACCAAAAGACAATCGATCGAAGCATCATGCAGCAGCCGCGCGGCTGCGATCCCCGCCGCGCCGCCGCCCACGACCACCACTTCGACGTCATCGCGCGCCATGGTCCGATAACTCCGCCGCCATCCCGACGTTGCGGCGCTCAACCGTCAACGCCGCGCACGCCGACCCGCCGGAGAAAATGCGCGAGATCGTGCGGCGGCCGGCCGAGCAGCCACGCCAACGTGTTGCTGTTGCCGATCAGGCCGTGATCGCCATAGTAACGGAACATCGCCGCCAGCGTCTGGCGCTCGTACTCGCCCATGCCGCCGGCGCTTGCGCGCGCCTCCCATTCCTCGACCGGCTGCGCGGCGGCCTGCACCGGGCGTTCCAGCGTGGCCGCGATCGTCGCGGCGACGGCGCTCTGGCTCAACGGTTCGGTGCCGGCCAGCTCGTACGTCGCCCCGCCATGGCCCGGTTTGGTGAGGACCAGCGCGGCAGCGGCCGCGACATCCTCCAAGTCGACCAGACTTATTCGCGTCGCGACCGGATAAGGCACCCGAAATACACCGTCGACAATGATGCCCCGCCACGCGCCGAGAATATTTTGCATATACGCGGTCGGTTGCAACACCGTCAGGTCGAAGCCGGAGGCAAACAGCAAGTCCTCGGTCTGCATCTTCGCAAAGTGATGCGGCATGGCTTCGATCTGCGGATGCAGCACCGAGTGATAGACGAAGCGGTCGACGCCGTGTGCCTTGGCCGCTGCGACGACCGCGCGCGCATACGCAACCTCGTTGCGGCTGACGTTAGGACAAATGTGATAGATCGCCTGCACGCCGTTCGCCGCGCGCCCCAGCGCGTCGGCGTCTTCGAAGCTGCCGACGACGACCTGGGCGGCACCCAGCATTTGCAACGCTCCGACGTGTTGCGGGTTACGCACCAGGGCGCGCACCGCAATGCCGTCGGCCGCCAACGCCTTGACCACGGCTTTGCCGGTCTTGCCGGCGGCACCGGTAATCAAAATCATCGCAGCATCATCGCAACTTGGCCGTCAGTTCGAACAGCCGGCCGGGACTTAAAGGTATTTCGTTGAGCTCGACGTCGCGGTCGAGCAGCCCGAGCGCGTCTTCGATCGCCTGGGCGAACAGCGGCCCGACCGGTATCGCGCCCGCCTCGCCCGCTCCCTTGATGCCGAGCGGATTGAGCGGCGACACCGTCACGGTGTGCGCGATGTCCATGTGCGGCACTTCCAGCGCGGTCGGCAGTAGATAGTCGGCAAGTGACGCGTTGAGCAACTGGCCGTCATCGTCGAACACCAGCCGCTCGTAAAACGCATTGCCGACGCCTTGCGCCACCCCGCCGTGAATCTGACCGGCCAGGATCAGCGGATTGATCACGGTGCCGCAATCGTGCACCACGACGTATTTGAGCACGTCGAGCGCGAAGGTCTGCGGATCGACCTCGACGATCATAGCGTGGACGCCGCTTGCGGTGGCACCGCTCGGCGGCCCGAAATATTGCGTCGATTCAAGACCGGGCTCGGCGCCCGGCTTGACGGCGCCGCGCATCGGATTGGCCTTAAGCGCGAGCGCGCCGAGCTTGATCGCCTGCCCGGGAACGCCGGTCACCGACACTTCGCCGTTGGCGATTTCCAGGTCCTCCTCGGCGCACTCGAAATGTTCGGCGGCGAGCTTGAGGATCTTCTGCCGCACCGCTTTGGCCGCCTCGTTGACCGCGTTGCCGGCCACCACGGCGCCGCGGCTGGCGAAGGTGCCGGCCCCCCAATAGAACTGATCGGTGTCGCCGGTCACGATATCGACGTCGGGCACCTCGACGCCAAGTTGGTCGGCGACGATCTGCGCGAACGACGTGAAATGTCCCTGCCCTTGGGTGCCGATCCCGGTCGCCACGCTGACCCTGCCGTTGGCTTGCACCTGCACTTTCGCGCCTTCATACGGGCCGATGCCGGTGCCTTCGACGTAGCAGGCAACACCGACACCGACGTGGCGGCCCTGCGCCCGCAACTTCTGCTGCTCGCCGGCGAGGAAGGTCCGGTATCCGATCATCGCCAGCGCCTTGTCGAGGATCGGCTCGTAATTGCCGCTGTCATACGTGAGCGGCGCGAAATCCTGGTAGATGATCTCGTTGTTGTAGGGGAATGCGTCGGGCGGAATCAGATTGCTGCGGCGGATTTCGACGCGGTCTATTTTCAATTCGTGCGCTGCGATGTCGAGGAGCCGCTCGATGACGAACACGCCGTGCTGCCGGCCGGCGCCGCGGTAAGGCGTGACGATCGGCTTGGTGGTGAAGATCGCGGTGAACGTGGAGTCGTAGCTCGGAATGACGTAAGGGCCGAGCAACGTGCATTGGCTGTTGATCGGGACGGTCAGGCCGTAAGGGTTGTAGGCGCCGGTGTCGTGCAGGAACACGTCCTTGACGCCGAGGATGCGGCCGTCGGCATCGAGCGCGATCTCGGCGTCATGGGTCTGCCCGCGCTCCTGCGTCGTGGCAAAAAAATGCTCCAGCCGGTCTTCGATCCATTTGATCGGACAATTGTGCCGCTTTGCCGCCCACGGGATCACCACCTCTTCCGGATAGAACAACATGATCTTCGGCCCGAAGCCGCCGCCGACGAACGGGGCGATCACCCGAACCTGCCGCTCGCTCAGGCCCAGCATGCCGGCAAGCCCGTTACGCAAAAATACCGGCGCCTGGGTGGTATCCCAGATGGTGAGCTGGTTGGCGCGCGCGTCCCAACTGGCGACAATGCCCCGCGTCTCGATCGGCGAAGAGGCGCCGTGATCGTAATGAAAGCGCCGCGCGATGACATGCTTGGCGCGCGAACGCGCCGCCGCATAATCGCCGCGGCATTGCCGGACCCGCGCGGCGACATTGCCGCGGACATCGTCGTGCACGCGCGCCTCGCCGGTCAGCGCTTTTTCGAGATCGACCACCGCCGGCAGCGGATCGAGCTCGACCGCGATGTCGTTGAGCGCATCCTCGGCGAGATAGCGGCTTTGCGCCAATACCACGGCCAGCGGCTCGCCGACGTGTCGCACCTTGTCTTTCGCCAGCGGCACCTGCGTGCGCTGGTTGAATGTGATGCCCTCGATCGGCGGCGGCGGCACCAGGAGCGGACCCGGCGCCCAGTAATCGCCGAGGTCGGCGGCGGTGTAGACGGCGGCCACGCCGTCGCGGGCGCGCGCCGCCGCAACGTCGATCGAGCGGATGCGGGCGTGCGCCACGTTGCTGCGCAGAAACGCCGCGTACAGCATTCCGGGCAGCTCCACGTCGTCGACGAATAACGCCTGGCCGCTGAGCAGCCGCGGATCTTCGTTGCGGCGGATCGGAGCGCCGAAATTCCGGGTTGCCACGTTCACTTCCGCATCCGCTCGGCGGCGAGCTGCACCGCCTCGACGATGTGCTGATAGCCGGTGCAACGGCACAAATTGCCGGACAGCGCCTCGCGGATCTGCGCTTCGTCCGGGTTCGGATTATCTTCCAAAAACACTTTCATGGTCATCAGAATGCCCGGCGTGCAATAGCCGCATTGCAGGCCATGGCAATCGCGCATCGCCTGTTGCAGCGGATGCAGATGATCGCGGTCGGCGGCGAGCCCTTCGACCGTCTCGATGCGGTGACCGTCGGTCTGCGCCGCAAACATCAGGCAGGAACGAACCGGCGCGCCGTCGAAGATGACGGTGCAGGCGCCGCAAACGCCATGCTCGCAACCGACGTGGGTGCCGGCGAGCAAAAGGTCGTGCCGCAGAAAATCGCTCAACAACAAACGGCCTTCCACCTGCCGGCTGTATTGCTTGCCGTTCACCGTGACGGTGATCGCGTGCATCTGGGTGCTCATGCGGCTCCTCGCGCCCGCTCGTTGGCCCTGGCGAGTGCGCGCGTCGTCAACACGCCGGCAATATGGCGCTGAAATTCCTTGCTGGCGTGAATACTGCCGCCGGGGTCGATGTCGCTTTGCACCAGCTTGGCCGCTTCGCCGATCTCGACGCTGCCGACCGTCCGGCCGGTAAGCGACGCGCTTGCCCGCGCGGCAAACACCGGCCCGTCGCCGGCGTTGCAAAGACCGATGCGGGCTTCCGCGCAGCGCCCCGCTTCGTCGAGCCGCACGATGCAGGCAACGCCGATGATGGCAAAGTCGCCGCGCCGGCGCGACATTTCCATGAAGCAGGCGCCCGAGCGCGGCGGCGCTTTCGGCAGTTCCACCTCCATCAGCATCTCGTCCGGCTCGAGCGCGGTGGTCAGCGCGCCGACGAAAAAGTCCGCCGCGTCGATCCATCGCTCGCCCTTGGCCGAGCGGGCGCGCAATCTGCCGCCGAGCGTGAGCACGATGGCCGGCATCTCAGACGCCGGATCGGCGTGCGCCAGGTTGCCGCCGATGGTTCCGCGATTACGGATTTGCGGATGCGCAATAAGCGGCAGCGCTTCCGCAATGAGCGGCAAATGCCGTGCGGTGGCGGGATCGCGTTCGAGGCTGCGGTACCGTGTCAGCGCACCGATGCGCAGCCGCACTGCCGGTCCGTTGCCGAGCCCGGCAAGCTCATGCAACGGATTGATATCGATCAGCATCGCCGGCTGCGTGAGCCGGAAATTCATTGTCGGTACAAGACTTTGACCGCCGGCGAGAAAACGCGCTTCGTCACCGTGTTCGGCCTTCAATTGCAAGGCCTGCTCGATGGTTCGGGCGGCGACATACTGAAAAGGCGCTGGCTTCATGGTGCAATTGACCCGAGGACACGGCCAACTATGGAGACCGTCGCGGCGAGGAGTCAAAACAATCCCATTCCGCGGAAAACACTTTATAATTGAAATAATTGGCCCTGCCCAATATTCTCTCAGCTTGAACAAAGGTTGGGCGCGGAATCCGTGTGTCAGTCTGTCAGTATTTTCCGATGGACCAACGCGCGGCGAGGCGATCGGGCCCGACGGAGCAAAGCGTGGCACGCGCGTTTTCGCCGCCAACTGCGGCCCGAGCTGCCGGGCACATGACACCGTCGCAGCCGGCGGCCGGCGCTGTCCGCGCCGCACATGCGTCTCCACTCACCGTCGATGCGCGCGGCGTCTCGTTGACCTTCCACACCCGCGACGGCGCGGTCGAAGCGCTCGCCGACGTCAACCTGCAAATCAGCGACGGCGATTTCGTGTCGTTCATCGGACCGTCCGGCTGCGGCAAGACCACCCTGATGCGGGTGATTGCCGACCTCGAACGGCCGACCAAGGGCACGATCCTGGTCAACGGCGTCTCCGCCGAGGAAGCGCGGCTCAAGCGTCAATACGGTTATATCTTCCAGGCTCCGGCGCTTTATCCATGGCGCACCATCGAGCGCAACGTGATGCTGCCGCTCGAAATCATGGGCTATCCCGCCGGCGAGCGGCGCGAGCGCATGCAGCGCTACCTCAAGCTGGTGAATCTTTCCGGCTTCGAGCGCAAATTCCCGTGGCAGCTTTCCGGCGGCATGCAGCAGCGTGCCTCGATCGCCCGCGCGCTGTCGTTCGATCCCGCGCTGCTGTTGATGGATGAGCCGTTCGGCGCACTTGACGAAATCGTGCGCGATCACCTGAACGAACAGCTGCTTCGGCTGTGGGACCAGACCGGCAAGACCGTTGTGTTCGTCACTCACTCGATCCCCGAAGCGGTGTTCCTGTCCACCAAGATCGTCGTGATGTCGCCGCGGCCGGGCCGCATCATTGATATCATCCCCTGCGATTTCCCGCGCGACCGCACGCTGGAAATCCGCGAGACGCCGGAATTCATCAAGATCGCGCAGCGCGTTCGTTCCGGCCTGCGTTCGGGCCATTCATATGACGAATAGCGCCGTTGCCCTGCCGCGGGCGAACTGGCGGCCGACCGCATGGGTCGGCGAGCACGCACCGATCTTCACCGTCGTCGCCGTCCTGTTCGTGGTCTGGTACCTCGCCGCTTTCCTGATGAATGCGCCGCAGGTGCGCGACGCCTTCGCGCGCAACGAGGTCAAATATACTTTCAGCGAGCTGGTGGCCGGAACGATGGAAGCGAAGCGGCCGGTCGTACCGGCGCCGCATCAGGTGGCGATCGAACTTTACGATTCGATTTTCGGCTATCCGCTCAATTCGCCCCGCAACCTCGCTTATCACGCCTGGGTCACGCTCTCCGCCACCGTGGTCGGCTTCGCCATCGGCGCCATCTTCGGCATCCTGCTCGCCATCTTGATCGTGCATTTGCGCACGCTCGAGAAAAGCCTGCTGCCGTGGATCATCTGTTCGCAGATGGTGCCGATCCTGGCAATCGCGCCGATCATCATCGTGGTGTTCGGTGCGATCGGCATTCGCGGCCTGTTCCCAAAATCGATCATCTCCGCCTATCTGTGCTTTTTCCCGGTCGCGATCGGCATGGTGAAGGGACTGACGTCGCCCGACCCGATCCAGCTCGATCTGATGCGGACGTGGTCGGCCAACAAGCTGCAAGTGCTGCGGAAGCTGCGCTGGCCGGCGTCGATACCGTTTTTGTTCGCGAGCCTGAAAGTTTCGGTCACGATCTCGCTCGTCGGCGCCATTGTCGCCGAATTGCCGACCGGCGCGCAGGCCGGCATCGGCGCGCGGCTGCTCAGCGGATCGTATTACGGTCAAACCGTGCAAATATGGGCGGCGCTGGTCTGCGCCGCGGTGATCGCCACCGTGCTGATCGCGATGATCGATGCGATTGCAAAGTTGACCGCGCGGCACATGGGAGCGGCAACGTGAGCGCGCGCTTGCAGGCGATCGGCTTCTGGGTGGCCGCCGCCGGATTGTTGGTCGCACTCGCCTTGCCGCTATCGAGCCAGGCGGCCGCCGCGTTCACCTCCCGCACCGGCCTTCTCGTCGCCTTGGTCGCCGCCGCAGCGGCTTTCGCTTTGGCCTCGTGGCGGACACCGGTCTCGACAGTGTTCGGATTGGTCGGCACCGCACTCGGTTGCGCGGTAACCGTCATGTTGCTGCAGGACCCCGCGATCGCCGGCTATGCGAGCTGGGGCTACTGGCTGATGGTACTTGCCATCTGGCTCGGCGCCATTCTAGCCTCGACGCGGCTCGCGGACTTGAGCGCCGCCGACCAGGTCACGCGCTGGCTGCGCGACCTGTCGATACCGCTCCTGTTCGGCGTTTTTCTGATTTACCTCTGGGAAGTGACCGTGCGGGGCTTCGGCGTTTCGCCGGTGCTGATGCCGGCGCCGACCTCGACCGCGCTGCGGCTTGCCCAGTCGCTCCCGACTCTGGGCGAGGATTTCATGCAGACTTTCGTGCGCAGCGTGCTTGCCGGCTACGCGATCGGCTGCGGCACCGGCTTCATCGTCGCCGTCGTCGCCTACCGCTACGATTTCCTCAAACGCGGCTTGCTGCCGCTTGGCAATTTCGTCTCGGCGCTGCCGGTCGTCGGCATCGCCCCGATCATGGTGATGTGGTTCGGTTTCGACTGGCAGTCGAAAGCCGCGGTGGTCGCGGTGATGTGCTTCTTCCCGATGCTGGTGAACACGCTTGCGGGCCTCGCGGTCGCCGGCCCAATGGAGCGCGATCTGATGCGGTCCTACGGCGCGCGGCCGTTGCAGACGTTGCTGAAGCTCAATCTGCCGGCGGCCATGCCGTTCATCTTCAACGCCCTGAAAATCAATTCGACGCTGGCGCTGATTGGTGCCATCGTGGCCGAGTTCTTCGGCACGCCGCTGCGCGGCATCGGCTTTCGCATCTCGATCGAAGTGGCCCGCATGTCGCTCGATATGGTATGGGCTGAAATCGCCTTGGCCGCCGTGGCCGGAATGGCTTTCTACGGGATCGTCGCACTCGCCGAGCGTGCGGTGACATCCTGGCATCCGTCGTATCGGAAGTAGGTGCCGAACCCGGATGCGAATGTTAGAGTTCGGACGATCAGGTAGCTTTCAAGCGTGGAGGGACGACACATGTTGAAGAGGTTTGTACTCGCTACGGGGATCGCTTGCGGCCTATCGCTCGCAAGCGGCGCTTACGCTGCGGACAAAGTCACCATCCAGCTCAAGTGGGTGACCCAGGCGCAATTCGCCGGCTATTACGTCGCGGCGGCAAAGGGCTTTTATAAAGACGCCGGTCTCGACGTCACTATCAATCCGGGCGGCCCCGACGTTGCTCCGCCGCAAGTGATCGCCGGCGGCGGCGCCGACGTGGTCGTGGACTGGATGCCATCGGCATTGGCCTCGCGCGAAAAAGGCGTGCCGCTGGTCAACATCTCGCAGACCTTCAAAAAATCCGGTCTCGAGCTGACCTGCCGCAAGGACACCGGCATCAAGACGCCGGCCGATTTCAAGAACAAGACGCTCGGCGTCTGGTTCGGCGGCAACGAGTATCCGTTCCTCGCCTGGATGGCGAAGCTCGGCTACAAGACCGACGGCTCGCCCGGCGGCGTCAAGGTCATCAAGCAGGGCTTCAACGTCGATCCGCTGCTGCAGAAGCAGGCGGACTGCATCTCGACCATGACCTATAACGAGTACTGGCAGGTGATCGACGCCGGTTACAAGCCCGACCAGCTGGTCGTGTTCAAATACTCCGACGAAGGCGTCGCCACGCTGGAAGACGGCCTCTATGTCATGGAGCCCAAGCTGAAGGACCCGGCCTTCGTCGCCAAGATGGCGAAGTTCGTGCAAGCCTCGGAAAAGGGCTGGAAGTGGGCCGCGGCGAACGACAAGGAAGCGGCAAAGATCGTGATCGCCGCCGACACCACCGGCGCGCAGACGCTGCACCACCAGGAGCAGATGATGGGCGAGATCGCCAAGCTGCTCGATCCGGGCAACGGCAAGCTCGACCCCAAAGACGCCGACCGCACGGTCAAGGAATTGCTGTCCGGCGGTTCCGACCCGGTCATCACCAAGAAGCCGACAAACTACTGGACGCACGCGATCTACGACGCGATGAAGTAAGATTACGTTTCACAAATTTCGAAAGCATGGCCGGCGGCGACGCCGGCCATGTTTTTTTGTTCCGCTCGTGCCCGCGCAAGCGGGGACCCTGCCCTGCTCATGCAACAATGCTTCTGGATTCCCGCTTGCGCGGGAATGAGCGGTCGCGCTGTAATCGCCATCAAACGAACCGGCAAAAGTGACGGGAGCAGCGCGTGAGCAAGGCCCTGGAGCAAGCCTACGACGGCATCGTCATCGGCGCCGGCCATCACGGCCTGATCCTCGGCAGCTATCTCGCCAAGGCCGGCTTGCGCATCCTCCTGGTCGACCGGCGGCTGCAATATGGCGGCGGGCTGTGCACCAGAGAAGTCACCGCGCCCGGCTTCTACCACAACCTTCATTCGATCAATCATTTCCATATTTCCGAAACGCCGTGGTTCAAGGATCTGGGTCTCGACGCGCGCGTGACCTACATCACGCCGCGCTACGAGTTCGGCCAGGCGCATCGCGACGGCACCGCGCTGGTGTTCGGCCGCGACCGCGAAGAGACCATCGCCAACGTCGCGCGCTTCTCCCGGCGCGACGCCGAAACGTTCCGCGACTGGAACCGCCGCGCCGAGGACATCACCGCGCGCATCCTGATCCCCGAGCGCTACGCCGAACCGTTGCCGCAGGCCGAGCGCGAAGCGCTCCTGAACAAAACCGCCATCGGCCGCGACTTCCTCGCCATCAGCCGGCGCCAGCCGCTCGACGTGGTGGATGAGCTGTTCGAGAACGATCACGTCAAGCTGCTGTTCCTGTTCAAGGTCTCGCTGTTCGGCACCTGGCTGACAGATACGCTGTCGAAAACAAGCCCGATGGGCTCGGTGATCCGCGCCTTCGATCTGGAGACCGGCTACCAGCTTTGCCAGGGCGGCTCGTTCAATCTGGCGCGCGGCCTGATGGAGACCTTCATCGCCGCCGGCGGCACCTTCGCGCCGCAGGTCGCCGTCGACCGCATTCTGATCGAGGGCGGCCGCGCCCGCGGCATCGTGCTGGCCGATGGCCGCACCGTGCGCGCCCGCCAGTTCGTCGCCTCGACGCTCGACGTGCATCAGACGTTTGAAAACCTGATCGGCCGCGCCCAATTGCCGGCGGCGTTCGCCGCGAAGCTCGACAATTTCCGCTATACCGGCTGGACATTGTTCGGCCTTCACCTCGCGCTGCACGAAGCGCCGCAATTCGCCGCCGCGACCTTCGATCCGAATATCAACCGTTCGCTCAAATGGAGCATCGGCGCCGACACCATGGAGGAGCTGTTCTCCGCGCACGAGGACGTCAAGGCCAACCGCGTGCCGCGCGTCGTCCAGTTCGGCTCAGGCCCGTTGAGCGTCATCGACCCGACGCAAGCGCCGCCCGGCAAGCACACCACCTATTGCTGGCATGTGATGCCGCTCGAGCCCGATCTCGGCGCCCGGAATTTCGAGGACTTCAAGCGCGAATTCGCCGACAAGATCATCGAGACATACGCGCGCTATTGCCCGAACCTGACCCGCCGCAACATCATCGGCCAATACGTCTACACCGCGAAGGAATACACCGCCGAGCTGATCAACATGCGGCACGGCGATATTTTCATGGGTGCGTTCAACGCCGAGCAGGTGATGTACAACCACTTCGGCTACCGAACACCGATCCCGAACCTGTACATGGCGGGCTCCGCCGGCCATCCCGGCGGCGCGATCTCCGGCGGCTCCGGCTACATCACCGCCGGCATCATCGCCCGCGATCTCGGCCTGAAGTTGTGGTGGCAGCCCGCCGACGCCGGCGCCGCGCTCGGTGCGCTGGCTGAAGCCGCGTAGAGCCCGCCATGTCTGATCCCTTCTCCGTCGCCGACAAGGTCGTGGTCATCACCGGCGCCGGGCAAGGCATCGGGCGGAGCTTCGCCAAGGCGTTTGCGTCCGCCGGCGCCAAAGTGGTGATCGCCGAACGCAACGTCGACAATGCGCGCGCCGTCGAACGGGAGATCGCCGCCGGCAACGGCCATGCCAAGGTTTTCGAAACCGACGTCGCGGATGAGGCTTCGGTCAAGCGGCTTGGCGCCAGTGTCGAGGCGGCTTACGGCCGCGCCGACGTGCTGATCAACAATGCGGCGATTTTCTCGACGCTGGAGATGCGGCCGTTCGACCAGATACCGCTCGCCGAGTGGGAGCAGGTGCTGCGGGTCAACGTCACCGGCCCGTTTCTATGCGCGCGCGCCATGCTGCCGCTGATGCGCAAGAACAGATGGGGCCGCATCATCAACATGGCATCCGGCGCGGTCACCCTCGGCCGCCCGAACTATCTGCATTACATCGCCTCGAAATCGGCGCTCGCCGGCATGACCCATTCGATGGCGCGCGAGCTTGGCGCCGACGGCATCACCGTCAATGCGGTGCTGCCCGGGGCGACCTACACCGAAATCCCGCGCCAGACCGTTACGCCCGAGCAAAGAGAGCGTATCGTCGCCACGCAATCCATTCCACGTCCGCAGGTGCCGGAGGATTTGCTCGGCGTGGTTCTGTTCCTTGCATCCGACGCCTCCGCCTTTATGACCGGCCAGGAACTCACCGTCGATGGCGGAGCGACCCATCCGTAGCGGCACCCGCCGAAAGTTGCAGCAGGAGTAACGGCCATCGACTTCGCCTTGTCAGACCTTCAGCAGTCGCTGCGCGAGGCGATCGAGAAAATCTGCGCGCGCTTCGGCGACGATTATTGGCTCAAGCGCGACGGCGACGGCAAATTTCCCGAGGAGCTTTACCGCGCGCTGGCGGACGACGGCTGGCTCGGCGTCTGCATCCCGCAGGACTACGGCGGCTCCGGCCTCGGTATCGGCGAAGCCGCGGTGATGATGGAGACGATCGCCGCCTCGGGCGCCGGCTTTTCCGGCGCTTCGGCGGTGCACATGAACATCTTCGGGCTCAACCCGGTCGCGGTCTACGGCACGCCCGAGCAGAAAAGGCGGATGCTGCCGCCGATCGCAGCCGGCAAGGCGAAAGCCTGCTTCGCGGTGACCGAGCCGAATGCCGGGCTGGAAACCGGCAAATTGCAGACCCGCGCCGAGCGGCGCGGCGACCGTTACGTCATCAACGGCGCGAAAATCTGGATTTCGACGGCGCAGGTCGCCGACAAGATGCTGATCCTGGTGCGCACGACGCCGGCCGAGCAGGTGCGCAAGCCGACCGGCGGATTAAGCCTGTTCTATACCGCGCTCGATCGCCGCCATGTCGAGGTGCGCGTGATCGACAAAATGGGCCGCCACGCCGTCGACTCCAATCAGGTGTTCATCGACGGACTCGAGGTGCCTGCCGACGACCGCATCGGCGAGGAAGGCCGCGGTTTTGAATACATTCTGCACGGCATGAATCC
>JAGXAC010000022.1 GCA_019075925.1 Hyphomicrobiales bacterium
AAGATCTTGTCCTTGTCCAACCCGGGATATTCCAGCGTGCTCTGCTGTAGGCCGTCGTTTTCCACGAGATCGGTCTTGTCCTTCTTCACAAACCAGCCGTTCTGTTTGGCCATTTCATAAAGTTCCGTGCCGGGATACGGCGCGGCCAGCGAGACTTGCAGGCTGAACACGTCCAGTTCCTTGGCGAAATTGATTGTGTTCTCAATGGTCTGGCGCGTCTCCACGGGCAAGCCGAGGATGAACGTGCCGTGAATCACCACGTCCGCCCTGTGGCAGGATTTGGTGAAGCGGCGCATTTCGTCCATGGTCACGCCCTTTTTGATGCGCGCGAGAATATCGTCGTTGCCGCTTTCATAGCCGACGAGGAACAGGCGGAGGCCGTTATCTTTGAAAGATTTGATCGTGTCGTAATCAAGGTTCGCGCGGCTGTTGCAGCTCCAGTGAACGCCGAGCGGTGCGAGTTTCTTGGCAATTTCGCGGGCGCGCGGCAGGTTCGCGGTGAAGGTGTCGTCGTCGAAGAAAAATTCCTTCACCTGCGGGAAGGCCTGCTTGGCCCAGCGTATTTCCTCGATGACGTTGCCGACGCTGCGGGTGCGGTAACGATGGCCGCCGACCGTCTGCGGCCACAGACAAAATGTGCAGCGCGATTTGCAGCCGCGGCCGGTGTAGAATGAAACATATGGATGCCTGAGGTAGCCGATAAAGTATTTTTCGATTTGCAGGTCGCGCTTGTAGACCGGCGTGACAAAGGGCAATTCATCCATGTCTTCGAGCATGACGCGCGGCGGATTATGCCTGACGACGCCGTCTGAATCGCGGTAGGAAAGTCCGTCTATTCTGCTCCAGTCCCGACCTTCCGCGACTTCCTTGATGGTAAAATCGAATTCGTTGCCGGCCACGAAGTCGATCGCGGGCGACGCATCAAGACTGCCCTGCGGATCGACCGCGACCTTGGCGCCGACGAACCCCACCTTCAGCCGCGGATTGGCCGCCTTGAGTGCGGTGACGACACGCACATCCGATGCGAAAGACGGCGTCGAAGTGTGCAGCACCGCCAAATCGTAATGTGACACCTCGCGCAGCATGTCGGCGAGCCCAAGCCGGTGCGGAACGGCGTCGATCAACTTGCTGTCCGGAACGACCGCGGCAACCTGCGCCAGCCAGGTCGGGTACCAGAACGACCGGATTTCGCGCCGCGCCTGATAGCGCGAGCCGGCTCCCCCGTCGAAACCATCGAACGACGGAGCCTGCAAAAACAGCGTCCGCATTATGAACCTCTTAGGTCATGTCCCTCGAGCAGCGTACCGTCCGCGTTGACGCGGTAATCGGCGCCCCGCCAATGAACCGTCGCTCCGAAGAAGCTCGCCAGGTACACACCAAACGCGATCAGATCCTGCACCGGTATGAGCCAGTAGTTTTGCCGCGGTAAGTTGAACCGCCACTCGACGCAACGGCACAACATCACCCGCCCCATCAGGACGGCGGCAGTAACCATGACCGCCGCGGGAGTTCCGGAAAACAGGGCGAGCAGCGCCAACGGCCAGGGATGGGTGATGATGGTGCCGGCATAAGCCAGCGGGTCGATACACTTGATCGTGCGGGCAACCCTGATCTGCTGTCGAATCAACTCGCGCAGATTGTTTTCGAAGCAGCAATGGCCGACCAGAAACGGCGCCGTCACCACGTCATAACCTTGGGCACGAACGCCAACGCCGATGGCGTGATCGTCGGCCAGTGTGTCGGCGAGCGCCGTAAAGCCGCCGATGCGGTCCAGCATCGAACGGCGGATCGCGATGGTCGCGCCGCAACATGGTTTCGCCAGCCCGAGACTGACGGCAGCGACCGCGTGGGGAAGAAATGTCCCGTTGATGGCAAGCGCGGACAATTGCGTCCACAATCCGTTACCGCCGATGCCGTAATAGAGGCATGTGACGGCGCCGACGCCCGGCGCGGCCAATCGCGCCATGAGTTCGCTGAGATAATTTGGATCGACCACGATGTCGCTGTCGGACATCACCAGCGTATCGTGGCGGACGCTCGACATGATGTTGATCAGGTTCGAGACCTTGCGATTAACGCCATGATGGCGCGGATCCAGGACCAACTCGATGCTGTCATCTGGCAGCTCGCTTTCCATCGCATGCACGACTGCCGCCACTGGCGAAGTCTGATCGTGCGCACCGCATAAAATCTGGACCGGCGCTTCGTAATCCTGCCGGCAAAAAGCGGTAAGCCGCGCCGGCAAACCGGGTTCGGCGTCATGCAGCGGCTTGAGAATAGTCACCGGCGGCGGCACCGCGAGACGTTCGCTCTCCGCAACCGGAAAACTGAGCACGCACGCGCAGGCGGCGAGTGTAAAAAAGCAGCCGATCACCGCACCGATGAGACAAATCGTGCCCAGCGAGTGCGTAAATGTCACTGCATCGGGAATAGCTTCGGCAATCGTCATGACACAACTAATGTTCGCGGCTTATGCCACCAAACTCTCTCTCCAATGTTCGGCGCGACAAATAGATCGGCAGTCGCACACGCATGAGCGTGTTGTGGCGAAGCGCTCTGGCATTATGCACGAAAACGATCAGTGAAATCAGGATATTTTCGCCCAATCGGTGCAGGCGCTCACGGACCGGTAAATGCTCGGGCGCGATCACCGCTTCAAAGCCAAAACGGGCCATAATTCGGGCGAGCTGTTCGCGCTGGTCCGCCGTTCCCGAGGGCGCGTCGCCAGCGATCACGGCGACATCGTTCAAATCGGGGTGGACCGCCAGAAACCGCGCGAGTTCGTGCAAGGAGATCACCATGGCTCGCTGCATATGCCGCGCCCAGCCAATTGTCGGACCGTTCTCCGGCACCGGCGGAATCTGCTCGCTCCAGAGGTGAAGTCGCGCAATCCGCTGGCCGGCGCGTATACGCGTCCCGTCGCGCAGCTCGATCGAGCGACCGGCACGGGTTATGTCGAGCCGAAAGACGCAAGTCGGATCGTCGGTGTATTCGAACACCGCCTGACTGCGGCGCAGCCGCTCGTCAAGCGCGTCAACAGCTTCGGCCAGCCAGGGATGGCTGGACGGCGATCGAACCCTCAGTTCGGCGGAATCCGACACCGCCATGGCGCACGCCTCCGCGTTTCCTGACCTGATATTTAACGCGAAACACGCGTGAAAGTTGCCGGCGCGACAATATAGTCGATGGCGAAGTCCGTAGGCGAGAGGGCCCGCCCCGCGTTATCGGCCGATCAGGCATCACCATAGAGCGTCGCCAAGGTGCTTTTGATAACCAGCGCCACCGGCACGGCAAGGATAACGCCCGGAATGCCGAGAACGATACCCCCCGCCAAAAAACAAAAGATAATCAACACCGGATGCACGTGGGCGGCTTGGCCCAGGACCACCGGCCCAACCAATTGATCGATCGATAACCGCAAGAGTGTTGCGTACAGCGCATAGGCGAGAATGCTGTCGATACCGGTCGCCGTGCGCAGCGATACCAGACCGGCAATGACAGCCGCCGCCGTCGGGCCGATCACCGGCACCGTCTCAAGCACGCCCGTCAGGAGCGCTAATAGCAGCGCGTGCCTGATTCCGAGGATAACGCCGAGACCGATATAGGCGGCAATCGTCGCATAAACGACGACGCCAAGAACACCGACGAAATAGCGCAGCAGGACGGGGTCGAGCCGCCTCCAGATGCGCGCCACCAGCTGGCGACGATGCGGCGGCACGATCCAGAAAATACCCGCCGCGACACGTTCACCGCTTACCAGGAAATAAAACAATAAAACCAGCGTCAAAAAAGCACCCATCAGCGACAGGAAGCCGTAGCCCGCCAGCGTCGCGAACTGGTCCGGCTGTCCGAACCATTCGCGAATGCGCTCCATCGCAGATTCGGCGATGGCGTGGGCGCTCACCGCCCTGCCGAAAATCTGTATCGGCTGATCGCCGATCGCTTCGCGGGCAACATGCTCGAGCATCGGCTGTAAATCCGCAGCTATCGCCCGCGCCTCGCCGACAATACGCTGCACGGCAAAAGCGCCCACCGCCACGATGATAATGCTCAAGACGAAAAAAAGGCCGATCGCGAACAGTATGCGCGGCCAGCGTGTACGCGCCGCCGCCCAATCCAACAGCGGCGTGCAGATGTAAGCGACAATTGCCGCCAGCACGAACGGCAGGAGAATGAGTTTGATCCAATAGAGAAATACCGCGAGTACCACGGCGCTAAGCATGACCGCGCGGGTTTCTCCGGAATCGAGGCTGGCTCCCGAACGCAGCGGCGCGGCGGGCGGCGCTTCATCCTTCTTTCGCTTTACCGCGGTCATGAATAAATACGGCCTTTCCAGCTGACCCGACCGCTGACGCGACGGCGGATACTGTCGAGCGCCATCATCGCTCCCGACGTATAGCCCAGCGGAAAGATCAGACCGTACCAGAAAGGAATCCGGAAATAGAGCGCAGCGGCGATATGTAACCCGACGGCCGCGCCGGAAGCGGCAAGTGCGAGCGAAAGCGCGACGGCCGCACCGTTTGCGCGATGCATCCAAGCGATGAAATCCAGCACCGGAATCGCCACTGTTGCCCACCCCAGCACGAAGGCGGCGGTCGCCACGGCGAGCGTTGGAAGCAGACCGCCGAAGGTATCGACCAGGTTCTTGGCGAAACCCGGCCACAGCGTCCGCCAGCCGGTGTACATGCGGGTGGACAGAAGATCGTCGCCGCCCATCAAAAAGACCGCGCGCCCGGATCGCTTGAGACTGCGGGCGAGCTCCAGATCCTCGCAGATCGCCGTGCAGACCGCCGCATGGCCCCCGACCGCGTCGTAAGCATCGCGCCGCACCAGCATGAACTGCCCGGTCGCTGTTGCATCCGATCCAGATCGCGATTGCAGTCGGCGCAAGTCCTGCAGGAACGACAGGATGATGAGGCCGCACGGCAAGATCAACCGTTCGGCAAAACTCTTAAGCTCCTGGCGCGGCGTAAGCGACAATAGATCGAGACGGTTGGCGCGCGCCGCCTGCAACGCGCTCGATAGCGCGGCCGGGACGATCGTCACATCGGCGTCGATGAAACACAACCATTCGCATTGCGGCTCGACACCGCGCGCGCCGATCCAGCACGCGTGTGATTTGCCGACCCAGCGAGGCGGCAACGGCGGCGCCGGAATAAGCAAAACCTGCGGGTGGCATCCGGCAACCCGGCGCACAATCGCCGCCGTATCGTCGGCGGAATGGTCGTCAACCACCAGCACGCGCAAGCGGCTCGCCGGATAATCCTGCGTGACGAGCGCTTGCAGGCATGGGCCGATGTTGGCGGCTTCATCGCGCGCCGGAACGATGACGGTCATCGGCGGAGCGTCACCGGCCGACGGCGGAGCGGCGCTTACCAAGCGGGGAAGCAGCCCGCGTTGCCGGGCCGATCGCAGGATCAGCCACGCCATGATTGCGAGCCATGCGGACGAGAGCAAAAACTCCACAGCGTTACCGAGCGGGCATCCAGCCGAAAGCGCTGGTGCTTGCGCCATTCAACCAGCCGGGACGAGCTTGAGTTCCCCCCGGCCGCGTCCCTTTGCCGGGACCGGCGTTGCGAGCCCGGTGGCGGCGACCTATTTGGCCGGCAGCACCAAAGAGTAACGCTCGTCGGCGGCAAGACATTGCGCTTCGGGAAAGCCGAGTTCCTTGCGCACCATATTGGTGCCGAGCACCAGCGAGACCATTTTATACAAGGCGTGCCGACGGCTCATGCCTTCGCGACCCATGCCGCAATCGGACGAGATCACCAGCCGCTCGGGCGGAATGTGCTTGAGCGCGGCGCGGATTTGCGCCGCCACTTCATCGGGGCTTTCCACCTGTAGCGTGTGATGATCGATCACGCCGATGGCGATCTTCTTGCCGACAATCGTCTTGCCGATAGCTTCCAGGTCGATGCCGCCGGAGCTCGACGACTCGAACGTAATGACGTCGGCATCGACCTTGTTGTAGGTCTCGAGCGAAGGTTTGTAGCTCATCACGTTTGCGAACATGCGCTGCTGGGACGGATTGCCCCAGCACGAGTGCGCCCACACCTCGGTCTTGGCTCGCAGTCCCTTGACCGTGCGGTTGAACACATCGACCAGAAAATCGAGCGTGATCACTTTGTCCTGAATGCCGCGCGAGGCCGCCATATGGATTTGCGGCTCCTCGATCTGGATCACCGGACAGCCGGCGTCGGCAAGCTCGTGATATTCCTGGTTGAAGGCTTCGGCGACCGCGACGATGCGATCGGGGACGCTCTTGTAATATCTGTCCTGCGACGCGAAGGCGACGATCTCCGCCGATACCGCGCCGAATTTCACCGGCCGCGTCGTCATCCGCTGCGCGGTCTTCCACAACGCGGTGTATTGCAGATCGCCGCGCCCGACCGGGCCGATGATCACCGGCATCACGCGCGATTCCAGGTAATCATGCAGGATGTGGCCGCGCGGAAACCACAGACCGCCGCGGCCGGCCGGCGTCGGCCGCGGATCGCCCCGCTCGTAGCCGCTCATGTGGTGCGGCGGATAGCTGGTCCAGCTCTGCCCGCCAACATCGTCGTCGAAGCGGCAATCGCCGTCGGTGCAGATATCGAGACCGGCAAGCTCCTGGTCGCGCAGATAGCAGGACAGCGTGTCGACATATTGCTCGCGGTAGCGGCGCGACACCATGGCATCGAGAAACATCCGTGTGCCGAGATTTTCCGTATACCAGCTTGGCCGCGGCAGCGAGCCGGTGATCGTCGTTGGCAGCATGATGTCTTTGGTACCGCGATACATGTCGTCGCCTCCCGGCAGGTCCGTCAAAGCCTCGACGGCCATTCGATGAAGTTTGCCATTCATGGTTTCTAAGCAGCAAAAAGCCGCCGCCGCAACTGCGATACCGGGCCGCCGTCAAATCCGAAATCGCAATGGGCCGTCGCCCTCCGGTGGGCCGAACCGTCATCTGCGCCCGTCATTGCGAGCGAAGCGCATGAGGGCGCTTATTCCCGCCGCTTTGCCCTTTTCCATCTGTTGTAAGCGCCGCTCAGGCAGAGCCCTTAAGGCGGCGATCTGTGCCCGTGCCGGTGGTGCGGTGCGTGCTGATAGTGCAGCCGCAACAGGTCGGTGCCGTAGTCGTTGCCGTTCGGCGTGCGCACGATGGTGTGAACGTGAAACTTCGCCGGCTCGGCATTAGTCAGAAACACGCCGGCATGATGATCGAACTCGATGAAAATCACCGGACTCTGGATGCGGTAGTAGAACGGGCTCGCTTCGCCGACGCCGCCGATCCAGCAGAAATGCGTGTCGGCCAAATGCCGCTCGACCTCGTCGAGGCGCGCAGCCAGCGGCCCTTCCGGCAGCGGCGCGACATAGGCCGCGACCAAATCCATCAAATCGCGCCGCTGTTGCGCCGACATGGCCGATCCGCGCAAGCCTTCATACGGCACGATGCGATTGTCCTGAAAAGCGCCGCCGAGATGCAGATTATCGGCGAAATGCCTGCGGCCGGCCGGCAGGTCGCCGCCCATCATCGCATGCGCGACGATTGCCGTGTTCTGCTGCTCCGTCGATAACGAGCGCATCAAGGCGATTCCGGCGCGCTCTTCATCTTCGAACAAACGCGTGCCAGCGAAGGGTCCGGTGTCGGCATAATTCGGCTCGGCGCCGAAAAAGCACGGGGTGAGCACCATCTGCCGGCCGATCACCAGGCAATTCAGCGACAGGTGATGGCCGAACAATTGCCAGCCCCACGGCTCCGATTCGGACGGCTCGCCGAACAGACAGAAAATGTAGGCCCATTCGCCGAGCACGTCCGGCCCGCCGACCAGATCGCCGAGAAAGCGGTTGAGCTTCATCACGCCGCGGGCAACGTCGTAGCCCTTCCCGCTCAGGCTTGCGCGCAACACCGCCATGGTTGCCGCGCGAATCGATGAATCGACTTCGTCGAGGCGCAGCCCGTGCTGCTCGACGTAAATCTCGGTGTTCTGCCAATGCCGCCAAAGTTGCGAATCGACCGGATGACAGGCGGCGCGGCGGTGCTCCGGCGACAGCCGCCGCAGCAAATCGTGGACCGCCGCCACCATCGCCGGCGTCGGCGCGTCCTGCGGCTGCAACGAAAACAGGCCGGGCCGAACATGACCGTCCGTGGTCAGGCCCTTGAACGGCGCCGCACCGAGCTTCGCCCAAGTGCCGAACAATTCCTTGGCGCGCGGATTTTGCATGCGCGCCTGCGCATGTGTGCGCGGCGTCGGCCCGGCGATGTTGCTTTGCCCCGGCGCCGGGACGAACGGCCGGTAGTCGGGACGGGTCATGACAATCCCGCGACGAGGACGAGGAGTCTGCGCATTGTTTGGTTTATATCCAAATAAATGATGATCGGATACGAAGCCCGCAATTCGCCACAGGTCGACCGATGCTCGAAACCGGAGAAAAGCCGCACCGCGCCACCGGCAGATACGTCGCGGTTGCACTCGGGCTCTTGTACGTGATCGGCTTTCTCTGTTGTTTAGTTATCGGCGTGCGCGGCAGCGACAAGTCCGACATCTCGGTGATGTCGAGCGCTTTTTGGCATCCGCCGGCGCCGGAATAACGCGGCTTAGCCGGCGGGCGGACTCAACGACGCCGCAAGGTCGCGCAACGCGCGGTCCAGCCGCAGGTCGAAGACTTCACCGTATTGCGCGCGGAAACGCAGTTGTTCGGCGCCAGAGCCGGCGGCCGGAATTTCCGCGAGCAAGAGATTACCGAGGTCCTCAAGGTGAGGGCGCACTAACGCCACGGTCTGCCTGACATCGAACTGCATGCGCCTGGCGAAATCGAGAACGACCGACATCGCTTCCGCCAGCGTCTGCCGGTGAATGGCGTCCACGCGCCCCGACACGGCGATGATGAGCCGGGTGCTGCGCGCCGCGCCATGCGCCGCAAATTCGCTTTTCAGCCGGACGCTTTCCCCGCGCGCCTGCTGCTGCGCTCCGCCTGCGATCGTCACAAGATGTTCAGTCAGCTCTGCCGCGGTGGGAATCTCGGACATGATGGCGTACCGGGCCTCCTCCAGCGACAGTCCGGTCGGCGCGAGCGACGACCGTTTGATTTCGATGGGCACCCAACGCCCAATGGGTGAGCGACCTGAGAGACAGGCGACACCGGATACCTGGGTAACACTTTTCGCATTCGGAGCAAGGTGGCGGAGAGGGAGGGATTCGAACCCATAGCGCTCGCGCCGCGAGCGCGTTCTTTTGCACCTCGCTCTGTCGAAGACAGCAGCGAGGTGCGGGAAATAAATCGGGGGTTCGTTATCCCTCGCTCAGCATTTCAGACCAGTTGGCGGAGAGGGAGGGATTCGAACCCCCGATACGGTTGCCCGTATGCCGCATTTCGAGTGCGGTGCATTCAACCACTCTGCCACCTCTCCGCAAAAAACCGAGACAGCGCGAGCGTCGTCGCGCGCTATGTAGCCGTAGCCCGCGCGCCGAACAAGGCCGCGTTTCCGCCGGCGTTTGCCGGCCGCGGACCGCCGTTATGCGGCCGCAGCGCGCTCCATGGCCACCTCGGCTTGCAGGCTCGCGATGTCGCGGAAGATCGATGCGACGGCGACGAGCCGCCCGCCGCGCTTGAACCGCAGCAGGCAGTCCTTGGCGGCAGGGTCGCCGTCGACGGCGATTTCGTCCCACGCCTCGGCGTGACCGACATTGTTGATCGGAACGTCGTAGTGCTGGCTCCAGAAAAACGGCACCGCGGTGAATGGGATAGCGCGGCCGAGCATGTTGAGCGCGGCAGCCTGGCCTTGGCGCTCAGCAACCACCCAATGCTCGACGCGGATGGCTTCGCCGCTATACGGGTCGGGCCAGCGGGCGATGTCGCCGGCGGCGTAGACACCCGGCGCCGAGGTCTGGAGATACCGATCGACCGCCACCCCGCGATCGGACTTGAGACCGGCCTGCTCGGCCAGCTCAAGGCGCGGCCGGACCCCGATGCCGACCACGACAAGGTCGGCCTCGAGTGTATCGCCGCCTTTCAGCTTCAGCCGTTTGCGGTCGATGGCAGTCACCGTTTCGCCGAGATGGAAGACCACGCCGTGTCCTTCGTGCAGGCCGCGAATAAAGTCGCCGAGCTGCGGACCCAATACGCGCTCCATCGGCCGCCGTTCCGGCGCGACGACATGAACCTCGAGCCCGCGCGCGCGCAGCGAAGCAGCGACTTCGAGGCCGATGAAGCTTGCCCCGATGACGACCGCGCGGCGCGCCGCCTTGGCGCGCTCGATGATGGCTTCGCAGTCCGCCAGCGAACGAAGCGTCAGCACATGCGGCTCATCGGCGCCGGGGATGACGAGGCGTACCGGCTCGGCGCCGGTCGCCAGCAACAGCCGGTCATAGGCAATCGTGCCGCCGCCGGCGAGAGCGACTTCGCGATTACGAGGGTCGATGGCGGCAGCCGTTTGCCGCAACCGCATCTCGATGGCGTTGTCGCGATAGAAGTCGTCCTGGCGCAGCGGCACGTAGTCGAATGGCGCGCTGCCGGCGAGATAGTCCTTGGACAGGTTCGGCCGGTCGTAAGGCGGCGCCCCGTCGCTGCTCAGCATGACGATGCCGTCCTGGTAGTTTTCGCGCCGGAGCATTTCGGCCGCAGCGAAGCCCGCGGCGCCGCCGCCGACGATGACGATTTTCTTCGGCGCATCCGCCGCGGCCTTGCCGCGCGGTTTCGGCTTCGGTTCGTGCTTGCCGGTAATCCAAATCTTGCCGTCGCGTTGCTCGACCGTCCAGCAAGCGATCGGGCTCAAGGCGGGCGCCGCCAGCGCCTCGCCGGTGCGCAAGTCGAAGCAGGCATGATGCCAGGGACATCGCACGGTGTCGCCGACCACGAGACCGTCGGCCAGCGGGCCGTGATAGTGCGTGCAATGCGCGCCGACCGCGAAAATTTCGCGCCCGCGCCGCACCAGCAGGACCTCGTCTTCGCCGACATGGCCGACGAGCGTCGCGCCGTCGGCCAGCCGGTCGAGCGAAACGCCCTGCGACAGGTCGGGACCGGTCGGTTTGGCCTCATCTTGAGCCATGGTCATCTCCGCCGTTCTGAAGCGCCGGCAATCGGTTCCTAGGCGCTAACTTTAGATCGCGCCGGGCCACAAAAGTTCCCGCAAAAATTGCGGAACCTTTGCCCCGCGTGCGCATCCAAGGTGCGGGGAAAAACACCGGCAAGGAATAATCGATGGACCGCCGCCTGACCAAGCACCACTGGACGTCGCGCGACAGCGAAACCGCCAGCCGCGACCGGCCGTCCCGTTTGCAGGCCGAAGAGGCGGTTCGCACGCTGATTTGCTGGGCCGGCGACGATCCGGCGCGTGAAGGGCTTCTCGGCACGCCGGAGCGGGTGGTTCGCGCCTACGAGGAATGGTTCGCCGGCTATGACGAAGATCCAGCCCAGTTGCTCGACCGCTGTTTCGAGGAAATCGCCGGTTACGACGAAATCGTGCTGTTGCGCGACATTCGCTTCGAGTCGCATTGTGAGCACCACATGGCGCCGATCATCGGGCGCGCCCACGTTGCCTACCTGCCGGACCGCCGCGTGGTCGGCATTTCAAAGCTCGCTCGGCTGGTCGAGGTGTTCGGCAGGCGGCTGCAAATCCAGGAACGAATGACGGCCGAGATCGCGCAGACGATCGACGAGGCGCTCAAGCCGCGCGGCGTCGCCGTGGTCATCGAGGCGGTACACGAATGCATGACGACGCGTGGCGTGCATAACTGCGGCGTGAGCATGACGACGAGCCGCATGTTGGGCGTATTCCGCGACACGCCGGAAACCCGCCAGGAGTTTCTCGCTGCAATCGGGTTGCGGCGAGCCGCCGGCCTGAGCGGAGGCTGAACAGGCCGGACGCGGCACGGGCGAAGTCCGCCGCACGCTTGCAGGAAACGCCAGACCACGATCGCCGTCATGCTGGTCGCAAGCGCGCAACCGACCGAGGCGGCGATGTAGAGAGCAAGACCCGCGACCAGCGGGCGTTTGCGGCCGAAGCGGTCGGCGATCGGGCCCGGCAGCAACTGGCCGGCGCCGAAGCCGATAAAAAACGCCGACAATGTAAACAGCGTCTGCGCCTCATCGGCCGCCAGCGCCCTGCGCAGCATTGGCAGCGCCGGCAGGTAAATATCGATGGAGAGCGGCCCGATCGCCGGCAATGACATTTCAAATCCGGATTGCGCAGCCGATCATATTTCATCGCTCGCGCGAGATAAGGTCGCCGTTTGATTTCCCGGTTATTCAATCTTTTCTCTCTTGCCACCAAAAAGCAGCGGCGATACCGAACAATGCCATGATCAAGACCGATGTCCTCATCGTCGGCGGCAGCCTAGTCGGGTTGTCCGCCGCATCGTTTCTCGCCTGGCATGGCGTGCCGACCTTGTCGGTCGAGCGTCACCGCGGGACGGCGATCCATCCCCGCGCCGGACATTTTCACCTGCGCACGCTGGAAGTGCTGCGCTCGATCGGCCTTGAAAGCCGCGTGCGCGCGGCATCCGAGGAGCAGTTCGATCCCGACGGCGGCATCAACGCGGTGGAGTCGCTCGCCGGCAAGGAGATCGCCACCTATATCGCCAACCTGAACGAAGGGGTGGCGGCGATCAGCCCGTCGACCCGGCTGTTCATGACCCAGCAAAGCCTCGAACCGCTCATTCGCGCCCGCGCCGAAGAACTGGGCGCGGCGCTCCGCTACGCGACCGAACTGGTGTCGCTCGAACAGGACGCCGACGGCGTCACCGGTCACGTCCGCAACGTGGATACCGGCGAGACCGATACGATCCGCGCGAAATATCTGATTGCCGCCGACGGCAACCGCAGTCCGATCCGCGAGCGGCTCGGCATCGCCACCCGCGGCCCCGGCCATTTGGCCGACTGCGTCACCATCTATTTTCACGCCGACTGCGGCGCGGCGCTGCGCGGCCGCAACCTCGGCGTGATCTACGTTTTCAATGCGGACCAGCGCGGGTTCTTCCGGCTGGTGAAGACCGGCGATTCCGGTTTCCTCGCGGTCATGACGCTGGGCGACATGTCGCTGCCCAATGCCACCAACGTGGCGCAGGGCATCACCGAGGAACGCTGCATCGCTCTCGTTCATTCGGCGACCGGCATGCCGAACGCCAAGGTCGAGATCGAAGACATCGCGACCTGGCGCGCGGTCGCCGAAGTCGCCGAGCGATTTCAGGACGGCCGCGTCTTTCTGGTCGGCGATGCCGCCCACGTCATGCCGCCGATGGGCGGCTTCGGCGGCAACACCGGCGTGCAGGACGCCCATAATCTCGCCTGGAAGATTGCGTTGGTGCTCAGAGGCATCGCCGGCCCCGATCTGCTGTCGACCTACAACACCGAGCGGCAGCCGACCGGCGAACTGGCGATCCAGCAGGCGTATACGCGCTACGTGCTGCGCGTCGTTCCCGAGCGCGGCAAGGAGACCACGCAGCCGATCGTCGACGATCTCTCGATGGAAATCGGTTATCGCTACCACTCGCGTGCGATCGTCGCCGAACCCGGCAGCGGCGCCGCCCTCTATGAAAATCCGCGGCAGTCGAAGGCGATGCCCGGTACGCGTGCGCCACACGTCGTACTCGAGCGCGCCGGCGCGCGGATGTCCTCGCTCGACCTGTTCGGCAGAAGTTTTTGCGTGCTGGTTGCGGCCGAGGGCCGCCCGTGGTGCGATGCGGCGCGCGCTGCGGCCGCCGACCTAGCCCTGCCGCTCGACATCCATCGTATCGGCCGGCAAGGAACCGATGTCGCCGACCCGGAGGGTGGCTTCGCCGACGCCTACGGCCTGTCGTCATCCGGGGCGGTTATCGTGCGGCCCGACGGCTTTGTCGCCTGGCGGGCCAAGGACGCCGCCGGCGCGTCGAAGGCAATGATGGACGAAGCGCTGTCAGCGCTGCTGTGCCGCAACAGTTGATTGCCGGTTGCGGTTGCCGCCGCTGCCGTCAACTTCCGGTAAACACCGGCTTGCGTTTCTCCATGAAGGCGGTGCGGCCTTCGGTGTAGTCGCGGCTCTTGAAGCAGGCCTCCACCATCTCGTTGGCGCCGGCGAGATCGCGCTCGTTTTCGTCCTTGAGGATTTCACCGACGGTGTACTTCACCGCCCTGATGGTCAGCGGCGCGTTGGCGCAGATCATGTCGGTGACCGCTTTCACCGCGCTTTCCAGCTCGGTCACCGGTACGACCCGATTGACCAGCCCCATCGCGTAGGCTTCGCGCGCGTCGAACTGGCGCGCGGTATAAAATATCTCCTTGGCGAAAGACGGGCCGACGATGTCGACGAGCCGCTTCAGTCCGGTAGGGCCGTAGCCGAGGCCGAGCCTTGCCGCCGGTATCGCAAAGCGCGAATTGTCCGCGCAGATGCGCAGGTCGCAGCACGACGCCAGCCCGAGCCCGCCGCCAATGCAATAACCGCGGATCATCGCCACGGTCGGCTTGGGGAAACCGTCGATGCTGGCGAAGGTCGCCGCCGTCGTCGCGTCGTAGGCGCGCACCCCCTCCAGTGTCGAGCGTTCGCTGCCGAACTTGGAAATGTCGGCGCCGGAGACGAACGCCTTGTCGCCGGCGCCGGTCAACACCACGACACGCACGTCATCGTCGGCGGCGAACGCATCGAGCGCCTGCTTGGCCGCCTCCCACATCTCCAGCGACACCGCGTTGAGCCGCTCCGGATTGTTGAAGGTGACGATTCCTACGCCTGCTTCCTTGCGCGCGAGCAGTTTGTCGGTCTCAGTCATCATTCACTCCCGTTTCCCGGATGCTGGGCAGCGTAACTTCCTTTTCCCGCCACTCGCTTCGCTCGCGTGGGGAGGCGAATATAGGTTGATCGTCCCCCGCGCTGCGCCTGCGAAACACCCGTCATACCGCTTTGGCTTTGTGCAGGGCGGCGATCTCGCGCGCGGAAAACCCGAACTCTTTCAGCAGTGCGTCGGTGTGTTCGCCAAGTTTCGGCGGCCGGGCGACCAGCCGCGACGGCGTGCGCGACAGCGAGACCGGCTGGCCGACCAGCCGCAGGGCGGTGCCGCCGACTTTTTGCGCCATGCCGAGATGCTTGACCTGCGGATCGGCGAACACCTGATCGATCGAATTGATCGGCCCGCACGGCACGCCGGCCTTGTTGAGCCGCTCGATCCATTCGGCGCTGCTGCCGGTCTGCAATAGCTCCTCGATCGCTGCCGTGAGCGCATCGCGATTCTTCGAACGCGCCTCCGCGGTGCGATAGTCCGGATTCTTCGCCAACGTCGCGTCGCCGAGTGCGTCGCACAGGCGGTCCCACATCTTTCCGCCGGTGGTGGCGATATTGATGTACCCGTCGCGGGTCTTGAATGCGCCGGTCGGAATCGTGGTCGGATGATTGTTGCCGGCCTGGCGCGCGACCTCGCCGTCGACCAGATAGCGCGCGGCCTGGAAGTCGAGCATGAAAATCTGCGCCTGCAACAGCGAAGTCTCGATCGCCTGTCCCCGGCCGGATTTTTCGCGCTCGAGCAAAGCGATCAGGATACCCATCGCGGCGAACAACCCGGCGCTGAGATCGGCAACCGGAATGCCGACGCGGAATGGTCCGTGGCCGGGCGGGCCGGTGATCGACATCAGGCCGCCCATGCCCTGGGCGATCTGATCGAAGCCCGGCCGGCCGGCATAAGGACCGTCCTGGCCGAACCCGGAAATGCTGGCGTAAACCAAGCGCGGATTAATTTTGCGCAAAGCCGCATAATCGATGCCGAGCCGTTTCTTCACGCTGGGGCGGAAATTCTCCACCACGACGTCGGCCTTCTTCACCATCCGCCTGAAGGCGGTGAGCCCGGCGGGCGTCTTGAGATCGAGCGTCATGCTGCGCTTGTTGCGATGCAGATTCTGGAAGTCGCCGGCTTCGCGCGGCCCACCCATCGGTTCGTCTGCGCTGGGCGGCGCTTCGATCTTGACGACCCGCGCGCCCCAATCGGCGAGCTGGCGCACTGCCGTCGGCCCTGCCCTCACCCGCGTCAGATCGAGCACGGTGAAACGTGTCAGCGCCTTCGAGGCACGGGGGAACGGCACGGCCGGCACCTTTCAAATGTCCGCGTTGGATTGGATCGCAAGCGGTCAGAACTTCCCCGATCCAACCGCGCTTGTCCACCGGACCTCGGCGCGACCCTGGTCGTTCACGCGGCGGCGATCCGCTAGACTTCGGTCAAGTTCGGCGCGGCCGGCCATCTTTCGGGCGCTTTCGCCGCACGATCATTGGCGCCATGATTGTTGGTGCCGCACGGGTGTCATGCGGATTCTTAAAGGACGACAGATGATCGATATTCGCCGCCTGGCCATTGCCGTCGCGTTTGCGCTCGTTGCCGGTTCGGCCGGCGCGCAAGAGCGCGGCCATCCGCCGGCCGACCATTCCGGCCACGCAGAGCAAAACCAACAAGAACCGCACGGCCCGGGCGTTCTTGCGTTGCTGCCGGCCGATTCAGTCACCGAACACAGCATCGACACGCCGTCTGGCAAGCTTGCCTACACAGCGACCGCCGGCACCTTCCCGCTGTTCGACCAATCCGGCACGCGCATCGCGGCGGTGTTTTACACCGCCTTCGTTGCCAAGCCGCACGATCCGAAACGGCCGGTGACCTTCGTTTTTAATGGCGGGCCCGGCGCCGCTTCCGCCTTCCTCGGCCTCGGTCTGGTCGGTCCGCGGCTCGCCGCGTTCGGCAAGGGCTACGACGGCGCCAACGTCCGGCTGGTCGACAATCCGGATACCTGGCTTGCCTTCACCGATCTCGTTTTGATCGATCCGGTCGGCACCGGCTGGAGCCGGCCGGCCAAACCCGACGGCGGCAGCGCCTTCTGGAGCGTGCACAGCGACGCCGAATCGCTGGCAAAAGTCATTGCCCTTTACGTCGCCAAAAACGGCCGCGTCAGTTCGCCGAAATTTATCCTCGGCGAAAGCTACGGCGGCTTCCGTGCCGCCAAGGTCGCGCGCACGCTGCAAAACAATCAAGGTATCGTTGCGAGCGGCATTATCATGGTCTCGCCTTTGCTCGAAGGCGCGCTCCAGTTCGGCGGCGACCGCTTCGCGCTCGGCGCTGCGCTCAAATTACCGTCGCTGGCGGCGGCCGAGCTCGAACGCAAAGGCGCCTTCACTACGGCGGCGGTGGCACAGGCCGAGCATTTCGCGCTGACCGATTATCTCGCAGCCCTCGCCGGACCGCCGCTCGGAGGCGATGCGGCCCGCGCCTTCTATGCGCGCGTCGCGCAAATGACCGGACTGCCGGAAGACGTCGTCGCCCGCGAGCGCGGCTTCATTCGCGACACTTACGTCAAAAACCTGCGCGCGGCCGGCCACAAGATCGTCAGCCAGTATGACGCGACGTTTGCGGCCGACGACCCGCATCCGGAATCGGCAAATGCGCACGGGCCCGATCCGTTTCTCGACGGCTTCATTCGCGCTTACGGCAGTGCCTTCGTCGCCTACGCACGCGACGAACTCGGTTTCAAGACCGAGATGACCTACAATCTGCTGGCCGCGGACATTTCCGGCAAATGGGACTGGCAGGGCGGCCGCGCTCAGGTCAGCGTTGCCGAGGATCTGCGCGAACTGCTTGCACTCACCCCGTCATTCCGCCTGATGATCGCCCACGGCTATAGCGACATGGTCACGCCTTATGCCGACTCCCGATACGTACTCAATCATATTCCGGCGAGCGTCGACGGCGAGCGCGCCGAGCTTCGGCTCTACCGCGGCGGCCACATGTTTTACGTCGACACTCAATCGCGCAAGGCATTCACCACCGACGCGCGGACCATGTACCCGAAGCCCTGAGCACGCATCGGTGACGTCGGCAACGGCGGTTTCCGCCACGCGAGCGGCCGCTCATTCGCCGAGATACGCCGCCTTGACCTTTTCGTCCTTCGCCAAGGCTGCGGCGCTATCGGCGCCGACAATATGACCGTTGTCGAGCAGATAGCCGCGGTCGGCGATGGCAAGGCTCTGCTTGGCGTTCTGCTCCACCAAAAAGATGCCGACGCCGGACTCCTTGATGCGGCGAAGCGTGCGGAACAGTTCGGTGCACAGCACCGGCGCCAGCCCGAGCGAGGGTTCGTCCAGCAGGAGAATGGACGGCGCCGACATCATCGCCCGGCCGATGGCAACCATCTGTCGCTCGCCGCCGCTCATCGTGCGCACAAGCTGTTTCGGACGTTCCTTCAGCCTGGGAAACAATTCGAGCACGCGCTGCATGTTTTGCGCCTCCAGCGCGCGCGCGCGTGCCGGATGAGCGCCGAGAAACAGATTTTCCTGCACGGTCAGATCGGCGAAGATGCCGCGATCCTCCGGCACCAGGGCAACGCCGGTTTCGACGATCTCATGCGGCGGCCGACGGGTAATATCGTTCCCGTCCATCAGCACCGTGCCGCCATCCGCCTTCTGCGTCTGCCCGGCGATTGCCCGCAGGAACGTGCTCTTGCCGGCGCCGTTGGCGCCGAGCATGACGACGATCTCGCCCTTGGATATGGAGGCCGACACGTTTTCCAGCGCGCGATGGCGGCCGTAGAAGACCGAAACGTTGCGGCTCTCAAGCATTTTCGTCTCCGAGATACGCCCGGATGACGCCGTGGTCCGCCAGCACTTCCGCCGGCGTGCCTTCGGCGATCTTGACGCCGGAGCTCATGACAATGCAGCGGTCGCAAAGGCTGCGGATCGCATGCATGACGTGCTCGACAATGATGATGGTGCAACCTTCGCTGCGCAGTTGCTCGATCAGCGCGATACCGACGTTGAGCTCGGTTGGATTGAGACCGGCCAGCCACTCGTCGAGCAGCAGGACTTTCGGGTCTGACGCCAGCGCACGCGCAAGCTCGACGCGCTTCTGGTCGATATAAGTGAGCGCCGAGACAACCGCGCCGCCGGCATTGGCCAGACCGACGCGCGCCAGCAAACCTTGGGCGTAATCTTCAAGCTCTTTGCCCCAGCGGCGGGCGTGGCCGAATACGCCGCCGGCGGCGACGTTCTCCAATACGGTCATCGCCGGCAACATCCGCACCAGCTGAAAGGTGCGGGCGACACCTTTGGTGGCGACCTGACTGGGCCCAATGCCCGTGATGTTGTCGCCGTAAAGCTTGATTTCGCCCGAACTCGGTTTGAGCGCGCCGGAAATCAAGTTCATGACGGTGGTCTTGCCCGAGCCGTTTGGTCCGATCAGGCCCAGAACTTCTTTTTCGGCCAGGCCGAACGACATGTTTTCGACCGCGGCCAGGCCGCCAAATCGCTTGGTCAACCCGGCAGCCGACAACGCCTCGCTCGCGACAAGCTCAGGCATTGCGTGCTCCAGGCGCCACGCCACCTTTGCGGCGCTGCCACACGTCCTCGATCAGTCCGGTGAAGCCATTCGGAATGGCGTAGACGATCAAAAGAAAGCACAGGCCGAGCAGCAACGTCGTCTGATCGGGAAACTCGATGGAGATCAGTTCCCACAGCAGCGTAAACGGGATCACGCCCAATAGCGGTCCCCACAAACGATGCGTGCCGCCGAGCAGCGCCATGATCACTACCTGAAACGACAGGAACGGATTGAAGGCGACCACCGGCTCGACATAACCCCAGCGCGGCGCAACCAGCGCGCCGATGATCGAGGCAAACGTGCTGGAGATGATGAACAACACCACTTTGGCGCGCGCGGTGTTGATGCCGCAGTGAACCGCGACGACTTCGTCATTGCCGATGATGCGCAAGGCAAAGCCGAGCCGCGACCGCCCGATCCACCAGCCGACCAGGAAAATAACCGCGGTCAGCGCCAGTAGCTGCCAGTAATACATCGGTTCGCTGCGATCGACCGTGACGTAAAGCCCGCTCATGGTTCCGAACACGTGCTGCCCCCAGGTCATGCACTGGCGCACAAGTTCGGCGAGGCCGAGCGAGAAGATGACAAAGTAGATGCCGGAGACGCGCAAAGTGGCGAGCCCGACGATCGCCGCCAGGATCGCGCCGGCGACGCCGGAAGCGAGGATCAGCACCGGATAAGGCACGAGGTCGACGCCGGCGGCGGTCACATACATACCGATGCCGAAGAATGCAGCGGTGCACAGCGCGATATAGTTGGTCGGTCCGGAGAACAGCAGCCACGACGTGGCGAACGCTGCATACATGACGATTGAAATACTAACCTGCAGCGCGTAGCCGCCAACCACCAGCGGCACGCACGCCGCGGCCAATAGGATCAGCACGCTGACCAGCAGCATGCGCCATTCGCGGGCGCTGATCGCTGGACCGCCGCGGACGACAGGCGCCGCTTCCGCAATGCTCATGCCACTCGTCTCCCGAACAAGCCTTGCGGACGCACCAGGAGAACGAGCATGAACAGGACATAAGCGGCCGCAAGCGTAAGCCCCGGATCGATCAGGGTAGCGACCGCGGTTTCCGCCAGGCCGAGAACAAACGCGGCAACGATGGTGCCGCGAATGTCGCCGACGCCGCCGAGAATGACGATGATGAGCGCTTTCAGCGTGAAGACGACGCCGTAGGACGCGTCGAACGTCAGATACATGCTGAGCAGCACGCCGCCCGCGGCGGTCACCGCCCCGCCCAGCGCGAAAGCAAGCGCCGACGCGTTGATGACGTTGATCGAGACCAGCCCGGCGGCGGACGGATTGACCGAAACCGCCCGCAGCGCCAGCCCGGCGCGCGTCTTGTGCAGCCAGAGATAAAGAGCGGCACACAGTATCACCGACGCGCCGAAGGACACGACGCGATTAAGCCCGTAACGCTGGCCGAAGATGAATACCGGCTCGGATAAATAGGAGTAGTCGGTATATTGCGCGCCGAACGCCGCTACCATGATGCCGATGAAGAAAAAGCTCAGGCCGAAGGTGGCGAGAATGCTGTCGACTTCGAGCTTGCCCTGGCTTTTCGAACGGCGCACCAGCGGCACGATCAGCACGCGGTAGATCGCCCAGTTCAGTCCGAAGGCGCAGGGCACTACAAACAACAGCGACCACAGGGGGCTCGCCTTGGTGCCGAGGAAAAACCAGAACGCGCCGAACGCGCCGGCGATCAACACCTCGCCGTTGGCGAGGTTCATGATGCGGGCGACGCCGTATTGCAGTTGCAGGCCCATGGCCATCAAGGCGTAGGTGCCGCCAAGCAGCAGACCGATGATGACGATATCCATGTCAGACTTGATTGACCGATTGCGGTTGCCCGACGAGCAGATCGCCGGGGTGCCAGCAGCTTTGGTGATCAATTCAGTATCGTCTCCGGCACGTTTTCGGGCCGGAGACGATCACGATCCTCATTCAGCCGACGCACGCACTTCGCGCTCGTCGGGCTGCAAGCTTCTCAGCTCCAACTGGTCTTCAGCTTGACCTGCGTGTAATTGGAACCGGCAAAACCTTCGCCGTTCACCGCGTTGAAGAAGCCGCCCTGCCACTGCCCGACCGTGTACACCTTGTCCAAGATCTGCCCGGGCATTTCGACTTCGCCGACCAGCGTCTTGAATTTTCGATTGCGGAAGTAGGCGGCAATCGCCTGCCGATCGGTAGTGCCGACGGCCTCGATCGACTGCGCGAGCACCTGAAGCATCGAGTAATAGAACGGGCTGCCCCAGTAATCGGCATCGACCTTGGTGACTTCCTTGTGCCGTTTGTAGAAATCGCGAATTTCGGGCGTGTCGACGACGCCGCCGGCACCGAGGATATTTTCCGAACCCGGGACGCCGCCGAAAGCCTGGAATCCGCAACCGACGGCACAGTAGTACGCCTTGACCTTAAGGGCCTCGACCTTGGCAGCCGCCTGAAGGCCGAACGTATCCGGCGGATAAGACCAGGCGACGAATGCATCGGGATTCGCGGCACTCGCGGCCTTGATCACCGGCGTGTAGTCCTGCGTGCCAAGCGGATATGACTTGTCATAAACGATCTCAAAGCCGGCTTTCTTGAACAGCGGACGACCGGCATTGGCCAGTTCGATGCCGAAGTCGTCGCCGACGTTGACGGCGGCAACCTTGTTGCCGATCTGCCCGCTGTCCTTGAGCTTCTTCAGCACATCGATTGCGCCCTTGGCGTATGCGGTCGTCGAGGACTGGAACATGAAGAAGCCGGGATATCTCTTAACGATCGATGGCCCTTGGTCCGTTACGCACGCCTGTGTGAGTTGCGGATAGCCGTGCTTAGCGAAGGTCGGCGCGGTGGCGAGATTGAAGCCGGTGGCGTAAACGCCGCCGATCCAATCGCATTTGTCGACAGTAGCCGCGCGCTCCACCGCTTTGATGGCTTCGGGCGGCGCCGTGTGGTCGTCGTATTCGATAATTTGTACCTTGCGTTGTCCGTCCTTGAGCTTGAGGCCGCCGCGCGCGTTCACCTCGTGAGCCCACAGCTGATAGGGTGGAAAGTGGGTGATCGCCGCGCCGGGCGCGAGCGGACCGGTCTTCGCGCCGACAACGCCAACCTTGTAAACACCGGTATCGGCTTGAGCGGCGCGCACGAATGGTGCAGCTATCGCCGTCGCGGCGGTGTATTTCAGAAATTCTCGCCGTTTCATGACAAAGTCCTCCCCCTGGACGCAATGTTGCTTTTCTCGGGGTTGTGTCCCCGCCGCTTTCTTGGTGAGGCGGCATGATAGCCAGATAAGCTTCAACTGCCTAGGACACCGGCGTTGGATCGGTCGATCGAACCCCCGACCAAAGGCGTAGAACCGAACACGTCGTGCATATAGCGCAGCCCAACACACATCGCGGCGGTGCGGGCGGCCGCCCGCAGATTGAAAAACAGATCGGAGCGAAACAGACCGCGCCGGAGCCGTAATCACTAGCCGCGCGAAACGTCTGGGCAAAGGCGGAGCCAGCGGCGGCGGGAGCGGATAAGAAGCCGCTATGACTATCCGGCCGGCCCGGGATCGAGGCCGTATTTCTTGCACATCTTGCGAACGATATCGATATCCTTGCCGCCGGCGATCAGCCCAACCACCGCGCTGGAAAGCTTACCGCCCGCTATCTTGCCTTCGACGATGTAGGCTTGCCAGCCGCTGTAGGGCCCGTACGGGCTATTGGCCTTCACCATCCCGCAATAATTGATATTGCCGTCTTCGGTGTTGGCGATCTGCGGCCATTTGAATTGCGCGCCGTTTGGATTGGACACCGACAACCCGACGGCGTGGCTGACGACCGCTTTTTCGTCCGGTGTGAGGTCGCGTGTCCCGATGCCGCTGGCGTCCTGCATGTGGGTCAGCCCGAGAAGGTCTTGGGCGTTCGCATGACCTGACGAGGACGAGGATGACGGCGCCGCCGCCGTGCATGCCGCAAGAGCATGCGCGCTTGCCAAAGCGGCAGTGAGCAAAATCAACCGTGTGCGTACCAAAGCGATTATCCCTTTCCCCGTTGTGCACATCATAACCCGGCCGCCTCGATTGGAACAATCAGAACCGGTGCGCCGGCGATTCGCCGCCGCCAAAGTCGGCCGTTTGCGCGCGATGAGCGGCATCGTTTGCCCGGGTGTTGGGCATTTTCTCGGCAAGCCGCCTAGATTTTCCGAAGTGCGGCATATTTGCCACGTCGGCGGCAAACGGCGACCGAAGCGCGAAAAGCTCGGAAAAAAGGACCGAAACCGCTTCCGGTCATGCGAAGGTTCCAGCCGGCGTGACGCGATCCAATGCGAGTGTGGCTTTCGAGCACTAGAGCGCAGTGGCTGCCGCTTATAAGGTCGCGCCGTTCAAGAGGAGAGGTTACCAATGAAGAAAATTGCACTCGCACTCGTCGCAGTGCTTTCTCTCCTGAGCATTGCTGGCTGCACCACTGCACCCCCGCCACCGACGGTGACGAAGGGCTGATGGGCTGGACAGCTTGAATTGGGGGAAGGGCCGGCTTCGCGCCGGCTCCTTTCTTTTCATGCACCCTCAGGCGGCGTCGCTCGCCGCGCCCAACAGCAGCGGCGACTGCGCGACGACCGTGTTGCGGCCACGCCGCTTAGCGGCGTAAAGCGCCCGGTCGGCCGCTTCGACCAGATCGGCGGCGGCTTGGCCCGGATAAGGAACCATCGCCGCGACGCCGATACTGATGGTCACGATGCCGACAGTCGTTTCAGCGTGCACGATCATCAGGTCTTCGATCGACCGGCGCGCTTCTTCGGCAAGAGCCTTCGCGCGCTCGATGTCCAATTGCGGCAGCAGCAGCGCGAACTCTTCGCCGCCATAGCGAGCGACCAGAACCGCCTCGTCCAACGTCACCAGCGATAGCGTCTCGCCAACGGCACGCAGGCTCGCGTCGCCGCGTACGTGGCCGTAACGGTCGTTGAACAGCTTGAAATGATCGATGTCGATCATCATCAATGCCAGCGGCCGGCATCGTTCCCCCGCCTGCTGCCATTCACGGTTCAACTCGCGGTCGAAGCCGCGGCGATTTGCAAGACCGGTAAGCCCGTCGAGACTCGCCAATTCCTCAAGATGCTGGTTGGCGATCTGCAATTCCTCTTCGCGCGCGGCCAATTTGCACGCCATGTCATCGAATGCGTCAGCCAGCGGTTCGAACTCGGCGAGCCACGGCTCGTCGGAGGCGCGTACCTGCAGATCGCCGCGACCAAGCCGCGTTGCCACGCGCGCCAACGACTGAATCGGCCGCAGGATCAACCGCTCGCCGCCGAACCAGACCACAAGCAGGACCAGCAATCCAAACAGCCCGAGCTGCAGATAGGCGACGCTGATTTCGTGATCGATGCTGCCATGCACGACGGCCTCGTCGAGGCCGATAGCGAGGCGAGCCCGCGTCCACGGCAGCCGAACGAAGGCGAAAATGCGCCGGACCCCGTCGAAGCCCATGGTCGTCATGGTGCCTTCGTCCTTCGCCAGCATATCGCGCACCAATGGCGTATCCGCAAAACTCCGGCCGATCAGCGCACCCTGATTGGCGGAGGCGGCGAGCAATGTGCCGCCGCCATCGATCAGGTCGACCGACGTATCGGGACGAAGCGCCGCGGTCGCTGCCAGATTGCCCATCCATTGCAGGTTGATCGATGCGAGGATGATGCCGTCGATCGAACCGTCGGCTTTGAGGACGGGATAGGTGGCGATCAGTCCCGGCAGTTGATGCACGCGGCTGATCAGATAATCGCTCAGCACGAAATCGCGGTTATGCAGCGCGGTCTGGAAGTACGAGCGATCGGAAATGTTCAACCCAACCGCGCGTGCGTCGGTTGCGCATTTGATGCGGCCGTCGAGGCCGGCGACATTCAAGCCGCGCAGCCACGACACGTTGCCGATCAGTTCGCTCAGCGCGCGGTTGCAGCCGGCCTCATCGGATGGCATGCGCATATAGGCGTGGGCCACGACTTGCAGAAGCGCGCGCATGGAGGAGACAATTTCGCGCTGCGCGGCGGCGCCGCCGTGCGCCAGATCTATCGCCTGTGACAAGGCAAGCTCGGCCCGTCCGGCGCGCGCGCGTTCGAGGCCGCGCACCCGCTCGATCATCAGCGGCGCGATTGCCAGCAATGCGATAACGATCAGACGGGCGCGGATGCTGAGGAGCGGCTTGGCGCGCCGTGCGCGTCTCGTCAAGCCGCTGGCACCCTTGACGTCGACTTCCGACATATCGCATTCCCCCACGCCCTGGGTTCCGGAAGTTAGTAGGAACGCGTAAAAGCTGGCTTCGGGCCACCGTTAAAATTTGAATGGTTCAGCCGCGGCGTTCACCAAATGGCAACCACGACGGCAGCGGACGGACTGGCTGCGGTGCGCTCGGATATCACCCGCGCCTGCCGTGATGCCGGCCGCGATCCGGCAAGCGTCACCCTTGTCGCGGTGAGCAAGACTTTCGGCGCAGAGGCAATCGAGCCCGTGCTTGCCGCCGGCCAGCAGGTATTCGGCGAAAACCGGGTGCAGGAGGCCAAGGCAAAATGGCCGCCGCTTATTGCCCGGCAAAAACAGCGCGGCAGCGTCGAATTGCACCTGGTCGGCTCGCTGCAATCGAACAAGGCGAAGGACGCGGTGGCGTTGTTCGACGCGATTCACTCGGTCGACCGCGCCGGACTGGCGCAAGCCCTGGCCAAGGAGATTTCCGGGCAACGGCGCCAACCCCTGTTGTTCGTCGAGATCAATACCGGGGCCGAACCGCAAAAAGCCGGCGTAGCGCCGCAAGACGCCGATGCATTTATCGCGGCTTGCCGCAATCAATACGGCCTCGCCATCGCGGGGCTGATGTGTATTCCACCCGTCAACGAGGCCCCGGCGCCGCATTTCGCGCTCACCGCCAAGATCGCCCGGCGTAACGGGCTTGAGCTCCTTTCGATGGGAATGAGCGCGGACTTCCCGGTCGCCATCGGCTTTGGCGCCACACACGTGCGCGTCGGCACGGCGATTTTCGGCTCGCGGCCCGCACTCTCTAGGAATGAATGATAATTCTCGTCCTTGGGCCGATCCGGCGGACCAGTCGCAACAGGTCGCCGCGGCGAAGCGCAATGCAGCCGGCCGTCGGCGCAAATCCCGGCCGCGCCACATGGATAAAGACGGCGCTGCCGCGGCCGGCCACGCGCGGACGGCAATTGTGGTCGATCTCGACAAAGACGTCGTAGAGCCCGTCATCCCGCCACAACCGGTCGCCCGGCTCCTTGGTGGAGCGGCGGAAAGACCTGTTGTAGCGCCGGTCGGACGGGTCTTCACACCAGGCGTCCGACCGCCCAATTCGCCGCGAAGGCAGCCGCAACGACGCCGGGCGCGGCGAACGGTCGGCCCGCCACCACAGCCGCAGCGCCCGGAACCGTCCCGCCGGCGTTGCGCCATCCCCTTCGCGCTTGTTGGCCCGTACCCCGCCGCGGCCGAGTGCCACCGGGACGGTCAAACTGCCGGCGCGCAGCACGCCTTGCCACCGCCGGCCCGGCCGCCTGCTGACATGGATGGTGCGAAGGGAAGACCGCTGCATGCTTTGGAGGCCCGGACGCCAAGCCGAATTCCCAACATCCGCTTGCTTCTGTATCCTTGAATGTCTACTTGGCGCCAGCGGCGCTGCAAATCGATTGACCAAGTCACTATTGACCGGCCGGCAGCCGCAGGAATCCCCGATTGATGCCCAACACGCGAAAGATCCTTATTGTCGACGACGATGCCGAGTTACGCGAGGCGCTGACCGAGCAATTGTCGCTGCACGAGGAGTTCGAGGCGGTCGCGGTGGAAAACGGCGCCAAGGGCGTGCAGGCGGCCAAGACCGGGCAGATCGACCTGGTCATCATGGATGTCGGGTTGCCGGACATCGACGGCCGCGAGGCGGTGCGCATCTTGCGCAAGAATAACTTCAAGGCGCCGATCATCATGCTCACCGGCCATGATACCGATTCCGACACCATCCTCGGGCTGGAGTCGGGCGCCAACGACTACATCACCAAGCCGTTCCGTTTCGCCGTGCTGCTGGCGCGCATCCGCGCCCAGCTTCGCCAGCATGAGGCAAGTGAAGACGCCATCTTCGCGATCGGTCCCTATACATTCCGGCCGAGCTCGAAGGTGCTGCTGAATCCCAAGGGCGGCAAAATCCGCCTGACTGAAAAAGAAACGTCGATCCTGCGCTACCTCTATCGCGCCGGCCAACGGTCGGTGTCGCGCGAAACGCTACTGCAAGAGGTCTGGGGCTACAATTCCGGAGTGACCACGCACACGCTCGAAACTCATATCTATCGGCTGCGGCAGAAGATCGAGAAGGATGCCGCCGCGCCCGCAATCCTCGTCACCGAGGCTGGCGGCTACAAACTGGTGCCTTGACCAAGGCGACATGACAATCGAGGACGATATTGCGTTCCTTGAGCGGATCGCCATTCTCCGGCAGCTTGGCGCACCGGCGTTGCGCATCCTCGCCATCGGCGCCGAGAGTTATCGCGTCGAACAGGGTCAGGTCTTGTTCGCGGCCGGTGAAACCACCGACGGCGCCTATATCGTGCAGGAGGGTTCGTTCACGCTGCTGCCGGAAACCGGTGGCGAAGCCGCCGTGGTTGCCGGGCCGGGCACCTTGCTCGGCGAATCCGCGTTGCTCGCCGAAACCAGGCGCCCGGCGACCGCCACCGCGCGCGAGAACGCGATCGTGCTGCGGATTTCGCGCGCGATGTTCCTGAAGATGCTTGAAAGCTACCCGGATGCCGCGGAACGGCTGCGCGAGGTCATTGTCGCGCGCACCAATGAATGGGCGCGCGATATGGAAAATATCCGCGCCGCACTCGTCGCCGACGGCAAACCGCAGTAGCGCGCTCCGCCAGTCGGTGCGCGTTATACGATCCAGGTCTTGTGGCCGGCCCAGTAGCGCTCGCGGAGCAGGCGTTTGTAGAGCTTGCCGGTCGGCAGCCGCGGCAGCTCGGCCTCGAAATCGATCGAGCGCGGACATTTGATGTGCGCGAGATGCTCGGCGCAAAAAGCCATCAGTTCGCCGGCCAATTCCGGTCCCGGGTGACTGCCGGGCATGAGCTGAACCGCCGCTTTCACCTCCTCGCCAAGGTCCCGGTTCGGCACCCCGAACACCGCGGCGTCGGCGACCTTCGGGTGGGTGATCAGGAGGTTCTCGCATTCTTGCGGATAGATGTTCACCCCGCCTGATATGATCATGAAGGTCGCGCGATCGGTCAGATAGAGATAGCCGTCAGCGTCGACGTAACCGACGTCGCCGACCGTACTCATCGCGCCGTCGGCCGATTGCGCCTTCGCCGTCGCCCCCGGGTCGTTGAAATATTCGAACGGTTTTGCGGTCTTGAACCACAGCGTGCCCGGCATCCCGGTCGGACAGGGCTTCGAGTCGTCGTCGAGGACGTGGAGCTCGCCGAACAGCACCTTACCCACGGTGCCCGGATGCGCGAGCCATTCGGCGCTGTCGCACGCCGAAAATCCCATCGCTTCGGTCATGCCGTAATATTCGAGAATGATCGGTCCCCACCAGTCGATCATCTGCTGCTTGACCGGCACCGGGCATGGCGCCGCGGCGTGTACCGCGCATTCCAGCGACGACAGATCGTAACGGCGGCGCGCCGCGTCGGGCAGTTTGAGCATGCGCGAGAACATGGTCGGCACCAGCTGGCTGTGGGTTACCCGGTACCGCTGAACCAGCTCGAGATAACGCTCGGCGTCGAAGGTCTCCATGATGATCGCGGTGCCGCCGCGATCGATGGTGAGGCTGACCGCCGCCTGCGGCGCCGAGTGATAAAGCGGCGCCGGCGACAGATAGACCATGCCGTCGCGGTACCGCCACAGCTTGTCGAGGAAGCTGTAGAGCGGCAACGGCTGTGACGGCGGCTGCTCCGGCAACGGCCGCAAGATTCCTTTCGGCCGGCCGGTCGTGCCGGAGGAATACAGCATAGCGATGCCCAGCGTCTCGTCGGCGATTGGCGTGGCAGGAAATTTGGCGGTCGCCTGATCGAGATTCTGCACGCGCGCGCCGTCGCCCGCCCCGTCGGCAATCAGGCAAAGCTCGACGTTCGGACATTGCACGAGCGCCGCCAGCGCGACTTCGCGCTTGGCTTGCGAGGTGATCAGGATTTTCGATTCGCTGTTGTTGACGATATAGGCAAGTTCGTCAGCCGTCAGGAAGGAATTGATGCAGGTGTAAAACAGGCCGGCGCGCGTGCCGGCGGCGCAGGACTCGATATAGCGCGCATTGTTCTCCATGAAGATCGAATAATGATCGAGCCGTTTGAGCCCGCGGGCGCGGAACAGATGCGCCAGCCGGTTGCTGCGGGCCTCAAGCTCGGCATAGGTCACCGTTTCGCCGGTCGCGGCCATGATGAAGGCCGGCTGCTTGGCCCGGGTGACCGCATGATTGCCGGGATACATTGCGCTTCCCCCCTGCTAGCCGAGGACGGTCGTCATTTGACCGCCCATCCCCGGATTTATTCACCGATTGGAAAGGTGATTCGCACTCTGATGCTCGCCGGCTTACCGAGATGCCTGGACACATTGCGCGGCGCAAAACCGGAGTGCGACATTGGGCTCCCCCAGATGCCCAATCAGCACTCCAAATGTTAGCTGAGGCATTCGCGCTGCATCAAGCCGGCCGTTTGGCGGAAGCGGAACGGATTTACGCGCAAATTCTTGTGCGGGAGCCGGGCCATGTCGACGCCCTCCACCTGCGCGGGCTGATCTTTCATCAGAATGGCGACCACGCCCGAGCATTGGCCGCAATCGACGCCGCGCTGAAACAGATGCCGGACCATCCGCTGGCCTTGAGCAATCGCGGCCTCGTGCTCAACGCGCTTGGCAGGTTCGACGAGGCGCTCGCGAGCTTCGCGCGCGCGCTGGCGGTGCGGCCGGATTTCCCCGAAGCGCTGCTCAATCGCGGCAACACGCTGCAGGACCTCAAGCGATACGGGGCGGCGGTGACGAGCTATGACCGCGCGATCGCCGCGAGGCCCGATTACGCCGAAGCGCATTACAATCGCGGCAATGCCCTCAACGCGCTCGAACGTTTTGATGAGGCGCTGGCGAGTTACGATCGCGCGCTGGCATTGCGGCCAGGCGATGCCAACGTGTGGTTCAACCGTGGGATGACGCTCCACGTGCTCAAGCGCTTCGACGATGCGCTGGCAAGTTTTGATCGCGCGCTCGAGCTGCAACCGAACTTTGCCGCCGCGCACAGCCGTCGCGGTTCGACGTTGACGGCGTTGAAGCGATTTGACGAAGCGCCGGCGAGTTATGACCGGGCGCTGGCGCTATGGCCCGATGACGCCGAAACGCTCACCAACCGCGGCGTCACTCTGAACGCGCTCCGGCGGTTTGACGAGGCGCTGGCAAGTTACTCCCGCGCGCTCGAACTCGAACCCGACAACGCCGATGCGCATGCAAGCCGCGGCGTGACGCTGCACGAATTGAAGCGCTTCGAGGAGGCACTGGCAAGCTGCGACCGGGCGCTCGCATTGCAGCCGGACTACGCCGAGGCTCATTCCAACCGGGGTAACGCGCTCGGCGGGCTGGCGCGGTTCGACGAAGCGCTGGCGAGCTATGACCGGGCGCTGGCCATACGGCCGGACTATGCCGAGGCCCTCGCCAACCGCGGCCTCGCCCTGCACGAGCTACGGCGGCACGAGGAGGCGTTGGCGAGCTATGACCGGGCGCTCGCCCGGCGCCCGGACTATGCCGAAGCCCTGCTCAATCGCAGGGTCACCCTGCAGGAACTGGGACGCTTCGAGGATGCGTTGGCGTGCTACGGCGGCGCCCTCAGGGTGCAGCCGGATTTCGTCCAGGCACATTACAACGAGGCGATGTGCCGGTTGCTCACCGGCGACTTTTCCCGCGGCTGGGAAAAATACGAATGGCGTTGGCAAAAGGAACTGGCGGCAGCGAAGCGAAACTTCCCGCAACCGCTGTGGCTCGGGTCGGATGACATCGCGGGACAGACCATCCTGCTCCACGCCGAGCAGGGCTTGGGCGACACCATACAGTTCTGCCGCTACGTTCCCCTCGTCGCCCGCTTGGCCGCGCGGGTGATCCTGGAAGTCCAAAAACCCCTGCACGATTTGATGGGTAGTCTCG
>JAGXAC010000189.1 GCA_019075925.1 Hyphomicrobiales bacterium
TACCGGCCGCGGTCGTGCGCGCGCTGGACGATCCCGCCAACGAAACGCCGAAGCCGGGCGACCAGGTCTTCGCCGGCTCGGATTACCGGATCGTGGCGCGGCCCGCGGATGCGCTGCGCGCCGCCGCCGAGCGGGCAGCGGCCGCGGGCTACGAATGCGTCATGCTCGGCGACCGGCTGCAAGGCGAGGCACGCGACGTCGCAGCCGACCACGCCCGGCTCGCGCGCGAGCTCGCGCAAGCGGGCCGCCGCGCCGCGATCCTGTCCGGCGGCGAACTGACCGTCACCGGGCGCGGGACAGGCCGCGGCGGCCCCAACCAGGAATACGCGCTGGCGCTTGCGATCCACCTTGCCGGGACGCCCGGCATTGCCGCGCTTGCCGCCGATACCGATGGAACCGACGGCGGTGGCGGCCGCCCGGACGACCCGGCCGGCGCCTTTGTCTCGCCTACGACAATAGAGCGCGCCCGGGCCGCCGGCCTCGATCCCGCCGCCTTTCTTGCCGACAACAATTCCACGGGTTTTTTCAACGCCATAGGCGATTTATACGAACCGGGGCCGACGTTCACCAACGTCACCGACTTCCGCGCCATCGTCGTTGACAGGACTTAAGATTTGGCCGGAATCTGAACCGGATATGAGGGACGGGACTATTCCGCAAACCACGGTATCGCCGCTCGCCCCCGCGACGGCGGGGAGCCAGCCCTGGATTTCCGCTTGCGCGGGAATGGGCGGCGCCATGGCATTCGCGCTGCTATTGCTGGTCGCTTCGGCGGCTCCGGCGGCGGCGGATTTTCGGCTGTGCAACAACACCGGCAGCCGGGTCGGCGTCGCCGTCGGCTACAAGGACGCCGACGGCTGGGCCACCGAGGGCTGGTGGAATTTGCCGTCGCGCACCTGCGAGACCGTGCTCAAAGGCAATCTGGTCGCGCGCTACTATTATGTGTATGCCATCGATTACGATCGCGGCGGTGAATGGATGGGGCAGGCCTATATGTGCACCCGCGACAAGGAGTTCACCATTCGCGGCATCAGCGATTGTCTGGCGCGCGGCTTCGACCGCACCGGCTTTTTCGAAGTGGACACCGGCGAGCAGCGCGCATGGACCGTGCAACTCACCGAGTCGAGCGAGCAGCCGGCGCAAAAGCCGCTGTCGGTCGGCACCCCGCTGACGCCGGCTCCGCCGACCACAGCGCCGCCGGCCGCGGCGACGCGTGGCGGCAAATCGGCGCCCGCACCGGCACAACCGCCGGCGTCGGTCACCGCCCCCGGAACGCAGACCCAATGAGACGACAGCGGCGCACCAAAGTGGTAGCGACGCTGGGACCGGCCTCTTCGAGCCGCGACGTCATCGCCCGGCTGTTCGCCGCCGGCGCCGACGTCTTCCGCATCAATATGAGTCACACCACGCACCAGCGGATGCGGGAACTGGTGGAGACCATTCGCTCGCTCGAGGCCGAATGCAACCGGCCGATCGGCATCCTGGTCGATCTGCAGGGGCCCAAACTGCGGCTCGGCGGATTCAAGAACGACGCCGCGACCATCGATGGCGGCCAGGATTTCGTGCTCGATACCGATCCGGCGCCCGGCGACGCGACGCGGGTGAATTTGCCGCATCCCGAAATCTTCGCCGCGGTCAAACCCGGCGACGCGCTCTTGATCGACGACGGCAAGCTCAGGCTGACGGTCACCCAGGCCGAGCCGCAACGCATCGTCACGCGCGTCGTGGTCGGCGGCAAAATATCAAGTCGCAAGGGCGTGAGCCTGCCGCATACCGTGGTGCCGGTGGCGGCGCTCGCCTCCAAGGATCTCGCCGATCTCGAAGCGGCGCTGGAGGCCGGCATCGACTGGGTGGCGCTCTCCTTCATCCAGCGACCGGAGGACATCGCCGAAGCCAAGAAGATCACCCGCGGCCGGGCGGCGGTCATGGCCAAGATCGAGAAGCCGCAAGCGGTCGCCCGCCTCAACGACATCCTCGATCTCGCCGACGCGCTGATGGTGGCGCGTGGCGATCTCGGCGTCGAGATGCCGCTGGAGAAGGTGCCCGGCGTGCAGAAGGAAATGACCCGCGCCTGCCGCCGCGCCGGCAAGCCGGTCATCGTCGCCACCCAGATGCTGGAATCGATGATCACCAGCCCGGTACCGACTCGCGCCGAAGTCTCCGACGTCGCGACGGCGATTTTCGACGGTGCCGACGCGGTAATGCTGTCGGCTGAATCGGCGTCCGGCCAGTATCCGATCGAGGCGGTGGCGACCATGAACCGGATCGCCGAGGAAGTGGAAAACGAGACGCTTTACCCGCCGGCGCTGCACGTCCTGCATACCGAACCGCAGGCGACCGGCGCCGACGCGATCGCGGCGGCGGCGCGGCAGGTCGCCGAAACCCTCGATCTTGCCGCCATCGTTTGCTGGACGTTTTCCGGCGCCACCGCGCTTCGCGTCTCGCGCGAGCGGCCGAAGCCGCCGATCGTGGCGATTTCGCCGATGCTCGCCGCCGGCCGCAAATTGTCGCTGGTCTGGGGCGTTCATTGCGTCATCGCCGAGGATGCGCGCGACCAGGACGACATGGTGGAACGCGCCTGCCAGACGGCGTTCCGCGACCGCTTCGCCAAAGCCGGCCAGCGGGTGATCATCGTTGCCGGCGTACCGCTCGGCACCCCCGGCGCCACCAACATGATCCGCGTCGCCTTCGTCGGCGACCAAAGCGCCGCCGAGGTGTAGGCGGCGGCCGTTGCAGCTATGAATCCGCCGCCAGCTGCGCCACCGCAGCCGCGATCCGGTCGGCGGCGGCGTGATGCAGCATGTGACCGAAGCCCGGCAGCACGTTGACGGTGACGCAAGGCGCGGCGGCTGCAAGCTTCAACGCGTGTTTCTCCGGCGGCACCAGCAAATCCTTGTCGCCGTTGACGACGATGGTCGGCACGTCGAGCGCCCCGTAGCGCCCGGCCAGTTGCGCGAGCGCCTCCTCCAAGCTGCCGACATCGGCCCAATTGTTCATCAGCGTCGGCGGCCGCAGCACCAGCATCGCCGCACTGTTTTTGACGTAACGCGGCGGTATCGCTTGCGGCAGAAACGCCGTGCGCGATCCGGGCCACATCAACAACGCGCCGAACGGCAGCGCCAGCGTGCGGGCAAAAAACGATCCGAACGGCGTCGCCAATGCGGAATTGACGGCGCTGAGACTCCACACGCCGGGGTGTGTTGCCGGCGCGATCAAAACCAGGCCGGCGACCCGCTGCGGAAAGTCGAGCGCGAAGGCCAGCGCCAACGTGCCGCCCCAGGAATGGCCGACCAGGATCGCGCGATCGATACCGAGCCGGTCGAATATTTCGCGCAGCACGGCGGCCTGCTCACTCGGCGAACTTCCTTCCCCGCGCTTGCGGGCGCTGAAGCCGAATCCCGGCCGGTCGACCAGGATGACGCGGTGACGCGCTGCCAACTGCGCGCCGAGCGCCAGGTTCATCTCTTCGAGATTGGCGCCGGCGCCATGCAGCAGTACGACCGGCGGTCCGTCGGCGGCGCCGCCGATCTCGACGATATGCTGGCGGCAGCCGCCGGCGTCGACGAAGCGGCCCCGCGGCGGATGTCGCCATTCGATCACCCGCGCCCCGATGACGGTGACGACGGCACCGGCGCAAACGACCGCGACGGCTATGATGAGTGCGGTCATCAAACCGATCGTCCGCCGCGCTTACGGAAAACCGGCGTTCTCCGCCGCACCGGCCTCACAGCGCTTCGCCGTTGAGCCAGCGCGCCCCGCGGGCGTAAAGCTGCACCAGTTCCGGCCCATCGATTCCCGGCATGTCGGTCTTCACCTTGTAGCCGATCCGCGTTTGCAGATAGGCAAGGTGCCGGTAGCCCTCGGGAAACCGCTTGAGCAGATCCTGATCGAGCGCGAGCTTGGCGGCCGGATCGACCGGATCGAGCCGGTCCTTTTCGTAGATCGGCTGGCGCAACACCATCCCCCAGCGGCCGTCGCGCCGGGCGAAAAAATCGAAAAAGCGGCCGGTGCAGACCACGTCGCAGACAACGCCGTCGACCGGCGCACGCTGCGCGATGGTCATCTTGGTCTGCGCGATCGCCCGGTCGCCGGCGACGTCGACCGAGCCGCCGCCGAGGAAATGCAGGATGCGCACGCCGCGCGCCCAGCCTTCGTCGTTGACTTTGATGAATTCCTCGAAGCTGCCCTGAAACCAGGTCGCCATCATCCGTCCGTCGGCATGCCAGACGGTGCGGAAGCGGTCCCACAACCGCGCATCGCGCCAGACCGCCCAATTCTCCACCAGTTCGCGGATGACGGCTTTATCGGTGGCGATGTCGGGCATGTTTCTCTTCCAGTTGCTGTCAAACTGACCGTCATCCTGAGGTGGCCGCGAAGCGGCCCTCAAAGGATGCAACTCGCGCATGGCCGTCACCCTTCGAGGCTCGCCATAGCGCGTCGAAGACCGCGCGTAAACGCGCTAACGGCTCGCACCTCAGAGTGACTGAAATTGGATTATATCAGATGTCGCGTCCTTCGACCTTGTCGGTCAAGGTCTTGACGACGTCGTGCAGGTTTTCCAGGTGCGGATCGATGGCGAGCGCCTTGCGGTAGGCGTCGAGCGCGTCCTTGTCGTCGCCGATATCCTGCATGATCAGGCCGAGACCGGACAGCGCACCGAAATGACGCGGCTCGCGAATGAGCACCTGGCGAATGTCGGCGAGCGAATGACCGAAATCCCCGGTCAGGTAATACACGGTGGCGCGGCGGTTCCAGGCTTCCGTGTAATCGGGCTTGATCTCGATCACCGCATCGAGAAGCTTGATCGCGAGATCGTAGTCCTTGGCGTCGGTGGCGTTCTTTGCTCGGCCCATCAGCAGATTGCAGGTGTCGCTGCCCGACGCCATCCAAAGCGCCCAGATGCGGCTTTCGATCGCCTTGGCGCTTTCGGCGTCCGGCGCGATCTTGAGCGCCGCAAACAGAGTGTCCAGATCGTAGTCGTGTCCGCCGCGCTCGGGTTGCGGCAGGTCGCTCGGCGGAGCGGTCCAGCCGGACGCGGGCGGGCCGCCGGGAGCGCTCTTCGGTTCCGAAGCGGCAAGCGCCGGCGCGAACACGAGGACGCCGAGCGCAACAGTCGGTAGGAATCGCAGAACCATGACGAAAGAGTCTAATCACGACCTGCCCTACGGCAAGGCCGAATTAGTCTGTTACTCGTAAATCCGGCCAATGTCCGCTTCGGCCCCGAAAGCGACCGAATTGCCGCGCCGCCGGGAAATACCGCGACGTGCCATACGCAAACGTCTTGCTTGCTTTGAGGAGCAAGCCACTGGAGAAGCCAGGCGCCGACCCGAAGAACTCCGCCCGCAGTCACAGCCATGACCCCGACGCCCAGTGGCACCTTGTAGGCGTCTAGAACATCCAGCAGCGAAGGAGGCGGCGGAAGTGTTTTCGGCGCTTTGGTGGCGATTTTTCCGGCTTCGATACCTTGCTCCGTTGATGCGATGATGGACTGCCAGTTAGCCATGGCGCGAGCTTTGTCCGCCTCGGTATTTCCCTAGTCGTCCTGCCCTTGCCGTTTGCGTTAGATCAAAGCCCCGCAAGCTGTTCGGCCTATGGAAATAGCCGTAGCAAGCAGAAAGTACGAAGCCAGTGCGTCTAATTCCGGTTAGCCTGATATTTCTGATAATTTCGATTGGGTACTGCTCCGCGCAGCCGACGGCCGTTGACGCGTGTGTCGACCTGAAGCGGTCAGAACGGATTCGATTCGAGGGCGTATTGACTCACAAGGTTTTCCCGGGCGCGCCGAACTATCAGGACGTTCGCAAAGGCGACAAGCCGGAGCCGGCTTATATTCTGCACTTGCCCAAGCCGATTTGCGTGGCGGGCGACGCATTCATCGGTCCGGACAAACAAATCGATCGCATCCAGATTTTTCCAGCCTACCAGGCCGACGATCGACCCTTGTGGGCGGCGTTACGAGCGTCAGTCGGTAAATCGGTTGTCGTCGAAGGAACCGAACCCTTTGGCGCCCACACCGGGCATCATCACGCTCCGCTTTTGTTGCCAGCAACAAAAATAACGGTAGCGACGGGCCGGGCCCCTAAATAGCCGTCAAAAGCAGAGCGAGCTGCAACTTGACCGGAACAGACGCGCCGCAGCGAAATGCCGCGGATGTGCCACGACTGGAAATCAAAAAGCCAGCCAATTGAGGCGACTCTGAATCCAAAATCGTGTGGCTGTTGACCTAAATCAACAACGTACCGAGCCGGCGCCAGCACACTGCGCGTCAGTGGAGAGGTGGATGGATGCGTCTCAACTCATGGCTCATTGCGCTCACGCTACCCGCGGCGTTTGCATCCGGCGCCGCGCACGCCGCCGACTGCCCGAACATCGTCGGCAC
>JAGXAC010000190.1 GCA_019075925.1 Hyphomicrobiales bacterium
CGCCTCCTATTTCGGTCCAGCCCGTGCCGCGGTTACATCGATCCGGGCGGCCGGTCCGAAAAATCTGCCACCGAGGACGCGATTGGCGCCCACCACTAGAACCATTGCGGCCGCGTGCACCGTCAGATCCGTCGCCGCAGCGTCAAAGGGATGAAAAAAATTGAGCAGCGTCGCGGCCGCGGCCGCGGCCGCAAGCCCGGCCACGGCAGCCGTCAACCCGGGATAGAGCGGACAGGCGCGACGGAGCATCGTCAGCATCAACAAAGATAATGGCACCGACAAAGCCACGATGAACACAAGGCAATCGCGTGCCTCGCCCAAATCGGCCACGTGGGTGTGCGGAACAATCCAGACGCGCAAACAACCGAAACCGCTCGCGCCGACCCACAGCAAGGCGGCCGGGAGCGGCAGCGCCGCCCAGCCCCGCGGCGCATCCGGCAGGCTAAGCTCGAAGGCGGCAATCGCGGCAAAAATCGCCGTCAACATCGATCCGATCACGGCAAGCCAAAGATCCGGCGCAGTGGTGACGCGGTGCCAGACAACCTCCAAGTTTGCAAAACATGCGAGTCCGAGTGCAAGTACGAAGACGACGGCAAGCCAACCTGCCGCGCGCAGCATGGGCGAAGACAGACGCTGCACCGGCCGAAGATTCCCGGCCAGTTCCCCGATCAGTCGGTCATGACGGCCAAGGCTCATCGCATCCTCAATCAGTCCCGGCAAATCTTGCGCGTAGCGCCTTGAGCGCCCGGTGCAGATTGACCTTCAAGGCGCCCTTGCTGCCGCCGGTGGCGACCGCAGCTTCGGCGAGCGAGCGCTCTTCCAGCACCAAGATTTGAACCGCCTCGCGCTGGCGCGCCGGCAGCGCGGCAAGTGCCTTTTTCACCAGGCTTGAGCCCGCGGCAGTCTCCGGCCGGTAAGCCAAATCCGGGCTTTCATCGGGGTACGATTCAAAGGCGAGCGGTGCATGAATTTCGCGAGCGCGCTGGCGGCCAGACCGGCGCAGCAGATCTATTGCTCGGCGCTCGGCAATGATGCGCAGCCAAGCCGTGAACGAGCGCGCCGGATCGTACGTTTGCCGGGCGCGATGGACGGTGAGAAGTACGTCCTGGATCACGTCGTCGATGCAATCGGCAGGAACGCCTTTCCTGGCGGCAAAGACGCGGATAAGTGGGACGCAGTCGCGCAACAACGCCTCATAGGCCGCCCGGTCGCCGCCCTGCGCCGCCGCCATCTGATTGGCGTGGCGCAAATCTTCGGCGCTGCGGACCGGCGGCTGGCTCTTCGTCATCCGAATTTTTCCGAGACGGATTTCGGCTGTCGGCATGGCGGCAAACGGGCCACGAAGCAATCGGCCTGCGACGAATAAAGTCATCACGTTCGGTTGAGAGTTTGTGAGCATCGGTTCACGAGGTCCGGAAGCGAATTTGCTCGATCCTTGCCATTCCTATTTCGTTCCGACCGACGGAGCGGTTACAGCAAGATGACGGGCCGGCGCCGAACGCCGGCCCGCATGGCATCGCGATCGGGGCTAAGGCAGCAGCACGGTGTCGATGACGTGAATCACGCCGTTCGACTGCAACACGTCGGCGATCGTGACCATGGCGACATCGCCCTTGGAGTCGGTGATGGTGAGTTTGCCCGGGCCGGCCTGCTTGACCCAGATGTCCTCGCCGGCAACGGTCTTGAGCTTGGCTGTGCCCTCGCCGTCCTTCACCGCCTTCATCAGGTTGACGGCGGTCATCCGGCCGGGGACGACGTGATAAGTCAGCACTTTCACCAACATCGCCTTGTTCTCCGGCTTGAGCAGGTTGTCGACGGTGCCCGCCGGCAACTTGGCGAATGCTTCATTGGTCGGCGCAAAGACGGCGAACGGACCGGGTCCCTGCAACGTGTCGACCAGACCGGCCGCTTTCACCGCAGCGACGAGCGTGGTGTGGTCTTTTGAGTTCACCGCGTTCTGGATGATGTTCTTCGACGGGTACATCGGCGCACCGCCGACATTGACGGTTTTTTCCGACATCGGAGCGGCGGAGACAGAGGCGGCCGCGCCGGCGGCGAGAGCGATTGCCGCGACGGCGGCGACCATGATGAAACGCTTGGACATGAGGAGCTCCATATCTGACGTGTTGCGATGACAGCGCCGGCAATAGGCCGGGGGACGCGAAATGATCGCTTCACCGCTTCGAGATACGGACGCCCGGTAAGAAGGTTTCAGCGCCGTTTAGGCCGCGTGAACCTGCCCCTGGGGCGGACAAGGGATAATGGCGCCGGGCTAGTGTCGAACGGCGCTCCAGCGCCCGACGCAGCCGTCGCTTCGCCGAAAACGTCCTGCCGCCTTGTTCTTCGAAAAATGCCCGGTCCAGGTCGCGGTCAGTCCACTGTTGGCGGAGGTGCCCGACGCCGATCCATTCGGACGCACCGTTCCGCTCGATCCCGGCTGACTGAGATGGCCGCCGCTGACCGTGAACGCAGTATTCAAAGTAACATCGCAATGCTGGTTCTCGCCGACGATGACTTCCTCCCATTGGCCGTCGAATGGATTGGAGGCTGCCGCGCGGGCATATGGAGCTGCACACGACGCGGCCAAAAGGCCCAATAGAAACAACATAATTGCTTTCACCGACGCCTCCTTGAGCCAACATACGAACGACAGGTGATGATATCGGTTCCGATACTTTGCGCGCAAATCCACGTTCGGGTATGACAAACGGCCCAATTGCCGCATCATCTCAGGGTTAAACCGCCAATGTCGAAGACCAGCCCCGGCAATTGTTTCGAAGATTTTCGCATCGGCCAAGTCATTCGTCACGCCACGCCACGCACGGTCACTACCGGCGATGTCGCTCTCTATGGCGGCCTATTCGGTCCGCGCTTTGCCGTGCAATCGTCGGATGAATTCGCCAAGGCGATCGGCTACCCGCGCGCGCCGGTCGACGATCTGCTCGTCTTCCACATCATCTTTGGCAAGACCGTGCCGGATGTTTCGCTCAACGCCGTCGCCAACCTGGGCTATGCCGGCTGTTACTTTCGCCAACCGGTTTTTCCCGGCGATACGTTGACTGCGCGGTCCGAAGTCATCGGGTTGAAGGAAAATTCCAGCCGCAAGACCGGAATCGTCTATGTACGCACCACCGGCTACAAGCAGGACCACACGCTGGTTCTCGAATATGTGCGCTGGGTGATGGTGCGCAAGCGCAATGAGTCGGCACCGCCGCCCGGCGATCACGTGCCGCGCTTGCCGACCGTGCTCGATCCCAAGGTTTTGGGTGAAGCATGTCCGCGGATCGACCACGTCGGCTACGACTTGATGTTGGCCGGCAGCGACTATCGCTACGACGCCTATCAAATCGGCGAACGCATCGATCACGTTGACGGCATCACGGTGGAAGAAGCCGAACATATGATCGCGACGCGGCTCTACCAGAACACGGCGCGTATCCACTTCGATTTGTTCAGCGCCAAACAGGGCCGGTTCGGCCACCGGCTGATCTACGGCGGGCACGTCATTTCCCTGGCTCGGTCGCTGTCGTTCAACGGGCTTGCCAATGCTTTCCACGTCGCCGCCATCAACGGCGGCCGCCATGTCGCACCGCTGTTCGCCGGCAAAACTGTGTTTGCCTGGTCGGAGGTGCTGGCGAAATCCGCGCTGCCGGGCCGAGAAGACGTCGGTGCGGTGCGGCTGCGCACCGTGGCGACCGCCGACCGCCCATGCGCGGATTTCCCGTACAAATCCGGTGACGATTATGATCCGGCGGTCCTGCTCGATCTCGATTACTGGGTTTTGATGCCGCGCTGAGCGACGCCCGAGTCACGGGCAGCGGTGCTGCCGGCGATCCGCTCCTAGGTAGGTTCCAGTCGCCGCGTTGTAGGTGTGGAAGCGCGCCGCGCATGCCGCAGCCCGCGCAGCGACACTCCCGCCGTTCGGCGCGAGCGCTTGCGGCGCGTAGTCGTAAATCGGCGCGTTCCGCTCAACGTCCGGCACGGCGCGTTGCGCGACCCACGTGCCGTCGCACGCACCCGCGGAACCCTGCCCCTGCCAGATTCCGCTGCCGCTGACTTTGCCGAGGCGACCGGAACCTTCGGCCCACTGGCCGCCGGCCTGGACATTGACCATCACGGTTCCAACCCTGGTCACCCGTCCGTCTACTGTAGCCGCGCCGTTGCCGGCGATAACCTGTCCGTTCTGGATTTGTATGCCGTAGCGGACGCTGGGCTGGCACGCTCCATTATTCGTCGTGATCACGACGCTCCAGTCGCCGTCGTATTTACTGGCTGCCGACGCCGGAACTGCGACAGCACTGCAGACGATCGCGAGGGCGAAAATCGGCGGACAATTCCTGAACATGACAATTTTCCCCTTAGTTGAATGGCGCGCGGCCGGGTTGCCATTGCTTCGCAAAGCAAAAGCACACCAAGCCGAACGGTTCCTTGCAGGGGTCGCAACTTTTCGAGGCAACCGCTTAGCCTTGGGCGCGCAAATGCTCGACCAGTTGCCGCGCATACAAAGGCAATTCCTTCATGTTGCGGATGCAGAGGGTTAGCTCACGCAACGCCCAGGCATCGGTCAGCGGTACAACCGTGATCGCCATGGTCTTGGCGACCCGCTGCGCCGTTGTTTGCGGCACGATGCCGATGCCCACTTTGCATTCGACCAGGCGGCAGACCGCATCGAAACTGCGCAGCTGCAGGCGCAGCCGCAAAGGCCTGCCGATCCGCACCGCCTTGCTGGCGAGGAACCGCTGCAACGCGCTGGCGCGATCGAGCCCAACGAAATCATAGCCGAGCACGTCCTCGAAACCGACCATTGCCTTTTTCGCCAGCGGGTGACTGCTGGCGACCACCAGCACAAAACGGTCGTGGCGAAACGGATAGGTCTCCAGCGCGCGCGCATCGACGGTTCCGGCAACGATGCCAAGATCGGCAACGCCCTCGGCGATCAAACCAACGATCTCATCGCTCAACCGCTCCTCAAGATCGACGCTGACATTCGGATGCGCGGCCAAAAACGACGACAACGCTTCCGGCAGGAATTCCGTCAGCGCGTTGGTGTTGGACAAGACGCGGATTTGACCGGCAAGCCCGCCGCCATAGGCACCGAGATCCTCATGCAGTTGTTCGGCCTGACGCAAAATCGCACGCGCATGCTGTAGCAAGGTCCGCCCGGCTGGGGTCGGGGTGACGCCCTGTCGCCCGCGCGTGAGCAACGGCACGCCCAACGTCTCTTCCATATTGCGGATGCGGGTCGATGCGGCAGCCAGGGCGAGATGCGCACGCGCCGCACCATGAGTGATGCTTCCGGCCTCGACCACGTGGCGAAACAGGCTGAGATCGGCAAGGTCGAACCGCACGAGAGGCTGCCTTCGCATCTGACGAAGTCTAGTTTTGAATTATGCCAATTGTCTGCGAGATATTCAATGCATATGCTTCGTACAAAGCGAAGCTCTGCCGCCATTTGCGGCACCGCCACGACTATCACGGCCCCCGCCTGCGGTCCGGCAGGCGAATCTCGGATTGATCGACATGGCCGAAACCAAGGCTCCTGCCGTGCGGCCGCTTTCCCCGCACCTGCAAATCTACCGACCGATGCTGACGATGATGATGTCGATCGTCCATCGCATCACCGGCTTTGGACTTTATTTCGGAACGCTGATCCTCGCCTGGTGGCTACTGGCCGCGGGATCCGGGCCGAACGGCTACGGCAAATTCGAATGGTTCGCCGGTTCGATTATCGGCCGCCTGATCCTGTTCGGCTACACGTGGGCGCTGATCCATCACATGCTCGGCGGCATCCGCCATCTGATCTGGGATACCGGACGCGGTTTTGGTCCGAGTGAACGTGAGTGGCTCGCCGCCGCCAATCTCATCGGCTCGATTGCAATCACGGTTTTACTATGGGTCATCGGCCTGCTGGCGATGGGAGGCTCGCGATGAGCGACACGCCCGCCAGGCACATCCGTACACCGCTTGGCCGCGTGCTCGGCCGCGGAACGGCTCACTCCGGCACCGACCACTTTTGGCGTCAACGTCTGACCGCGGTCGCCAATATTCCGCTGACCATCGCCGTGGTGGTCATTGTCGTCATGCTGCTCGGCCGCAATCAGGCGGCCGTGGCGCAAATTCTCGGCTCACCGCTGGTCGCCATCGTCATGCTGCTATTCATCCTATCCACCGTCGCCCACATGCGTATCGGCATGCAGGTGATCGTCGAAGATTATGTGCACGATGAATTTGCCAAGCTCACCTTGATCATGGCCAACACATTCTTCTGCATCGCCGTAGGGCTTGCGTCCGCCTATGGCATCTTCAAGCTTTCGTTCGGAGTGTGA
>JAGXAC010000191.1 GCA_019075925.1 Hyphomicrobiales bacterium
AGGAACCGTGCATCGAGGATGGCTTGCGACGCGCCATTCGAGCCGACCGGATACATCGGATGTGCGGCGTCGCCGAGCAATGTGACGCGGCCGAAGCTCCAGCGCGGCAGCGGATCGCGGTCGCACATCGGATATTCCCAGAATTCGTTCGACGCCTCGATCAGCGCGCGCGCGTCCATGTAAGGGATGCGGAAGCGCTGCACATGCGGCATCAGATCCTCGAACCGGCCCGGCCGCGACCAGTCCTGCTTTTGTGGCACCGGCATCGATGGATCGCCGACGCGGCCGACCACCGCCCAGTTGGTCAGTCGTTTGTCCGGCCGCGATCCTTCGGCGATCGGATAGACCACGAGCTTGGCGGCGAGCCCGCCGGCGATCACCATGGAGCGGCCGGTCAGGAACGCCGGCCAGTCGATGGCGCCGCGCCAGAGCATCAGGCCGTTCCAGTTCGGCGGCCCTTCGTTCGGAAACAGTTTTTCGCGCACGGCGGAATGGATGCCGTCAGCGCCGACCAGCACGTCGCCGCGCGCGGTGCGGCGGTGGGCGCCGCCGCGATCGAAGAAATAAGCGGTGACGCCGCTCTCGTCCTGGCTGAACGAGCCGAGCCGGCAATTCATGTGAATGCGCGATTCGCCAAGCCGCGAACGCACCGCCTGATAAATCACGCCCTGGAGACGGCCGCGGTGAATGGAAAATTGCGGAATGTCATAGCCGGCGTCGATGCCGCGCGGCTCGCGCCATATCTCCTGGCCGAAGCGGTTGGTGTAGAAAAGTTCGTGGGTGCGGATTGCGATCGCATCGAGCCGTTCCAATAGCCCGAGCTCCGCCAGTTCCTTGATGGCGTGCGGCAGGGTGTTGATGCCGACGCCGAGTTCGCGGATGACGTCCGCCTGCTCGAAGACTTCGCAATCGATCCCGCGCGCGTGCAGCATCAGCGCCGTTACCAAACCGCCGACGCCGCCACCTGCGATGATCACTTTCATGACATTTACTCCCCGCAACGCCACTGTCGGATGGCCGACGGCGAAGCCGCGTAACCCGCCGAGGCTATGGGTGGGCTTTGCTTCGCTCAACCCACCTGCGAACGACGTTAACCGACGATGCAGTCTGCCGCGGGCGGCAAAAAATGCAATGATTTGCCATTGGCATGGTTATGAGGCTTAAAATGCCGCATGAACCGGACCGCACATTTGCGCCTGCCGTTTTTCGACGCCAGGCATCGGGCCTTTGCCGAGGAGCTCGACCAGTGGGCGCAGCGGGCCGCGGCTGAAATCGAGGGCGGCGAGAAGGGCGAAAACGGCGGCCATGGCCACGGTGACGTCGATGCGCTCTGCCGGCGCTGGGTACGCGATCTCGGCAAAGGCGGTTGGCTGCGGCATTGCATCCCGGCCGGCTTCGGCGGCGCGCACGATCCGTTGCAGTCGCTTTATCTGGTGATCGCCCGCGAAACGCTGGCCCGCCATTCCGGTTTGGCCGATTTCGCGTTCACCATGCAGGGTCTCGGCTCCGGCCCGATCACGCTCGCCGGTTCGGATGAACTCAAACGGCGCTACCTGCCGCACGTCGGCGACGGCACCGCGATTGCGGCCTTCGCACTCACCGAGCCGGAAGCAGGGTCCGACGTCGCCGCCATGGCATTGAGCGCGCGGCGGGCGGGCGATCATTACGTCCTCGACGGCGAGAAGACTTTTATCTCCAACGGCGGCATCGCCGATTTCTACGTGGTGTTCGCCCGCACCGGCGAAGCGCCCGGCGCGCGCGGCATCTCGGCGTTTCTGGTCGAAGCCGGAACGGCGGGCTTCGACATTGCCGAGCGGATCGAGGTAGTCGCGCCGCATCCGCTCGCGCGGCTGCGATTTGGCGGGAGCCGTGTTCCGGCTTCCCATCTGATCGGAGCGCCGGGCGAAGGCTTCAAGATCGCCATGCGCACGCTCGATATTTTCCGCGCCGGCGTCGCCGCGGCCGCGCTCGGCTTCGCCCGCCGCGCGCTCGACGAAGCGTTGGCGCGCGTGCAGGCGCGCAAGATGTTTGGGCAGACGCTCGGCGACTTTCAGCTTACGCAGGCCGCGCTTGCCGACATGGCGACCGAAATCGACGCGGCCGCTCTGTTGACCTATCGGGCGGCGTGGCTGCGCGACGTCGAGGGCGTGGCGACGACGCGCGAAGCGGCGATGGCCAAAATGGCGGCGACCGAGGGGGCACAGCGCGTCATCGATCGCGCCGTGCAGATTTTCGGCGGGCTCGGCGTCGGAGTCGGTTCGGTGGTCGAGCATCTTTACCGCGAGATTCGGCCGCTGCGCATTTACGAGGGCGCCACCGAAGTGCAGAAGCTGATCATCGGCCGCGATTTGCTGAAGCCGAGGAATTGACCCATCGCGCCACCGTCATTGCGAGGAGCGATAGCGACGAGGCAATCGACACTGACCGGTGGCCTGGATTGCTTCGCTGAGTTTATCATCGGGCCGGCCACTTCGGGCCGGACCCGCTGGCTCGCAATGACGAACAGCCTCACGCTCCGGCGAGCATCTTGCCCAGCATGAAGCCGGAGCCGGCGCCGGTGCCGGCGCCCGGCCAGGTCGAGGCACCGACCATATACAGCCGATCGACCGGCGTGCGGTAACGCGACCAGCCGAACGCCGGGCGGAAGATAAAATTCTGATCGAGGTGATGGCTGCCGCCGAGGCTGTCGCCGTCGACGAGGTTTGGATTGTCGCGTTCGAGATCGGCGGGCGAATGCACCGTGCGCGCGATGACGTTGGCCATAAGACCCGGTGCGTAACGTTCGATGATGCCGATGATCCGGTCGGCATAGGCATCCTTGATTTCATCCCATTCGCGACCGGCGATTTGGCCGGCGGCATCGCCGCGAATGCGCGACGGCAACACCCGCACCTGCACCCACAGCACATGCTTGCCGGCCGGCGCGCGCGACGGATCGATGGCAGTCGGCTGGCCGACGACGAGACCGGGCTCCGCGGGCAGCAGTCCGTCGAGCGCTTCGGTATAGGTCCTCGCCATCGCGCCAAGCGAGGGCGCCAGGTGCACATAGGCGAAGCGGCGCAGTTCGGCATCCGCGCTCCAGGCTGGCAGGTCGTTGAGCGCGAGATGGATCATCATGGTCGCCGGGCCGGAGCGGAATTTGGTCAGCCGTTGCGCCGCCGCCGGCGGCGCGGACACCAGTTTGCCGAACAGGACGCGCGGATGCAGATTGGCGACGACGGCGCGCGTGGCCTCGATCCGCTCGCCGCCGGCAAGCACGACGCCCTTGGCCGCGCCGGCCTCGACCGCGATGCTTTGCACCGGCGCGCCGAGCCGCACCTCGCCGCCCGCCGCCGCGATCGCCCGCACCATGGCGGTGATGATGATGTCGGCGCCGCCGCGTCCGAGCGCCATGCCGAAGGCTTGATCGACCATCGCCTCCAGATACGGAAACAGCGCGCCGCCGGCGCAATCCGGTGAAAAATCGAGATGCATGCCCCACATTGCCAGCATGGTCTTGAGTTTTTCGCTCTCGAAATTGTCGTCGAGCCATTCGCGCGGCGAAGCGAGAAGGAGGCGCACGGTTTCGGCCACCCACGCGGTGCCGCGCGTTCGCCACGCTCCGTATGCGACGCGCAGCGCCTGCCACGACGGCAATGGCGAACCGAGCAACCCGAAAATATGCGGCGCGTCCGCGCCGAATGCCGCCGTCATGGCATGCCACCTCGCGGCGTCGGCCGCACTGAAACGGGCGATCCTCCCGGCGTTTGCGGCCGCGTTCTTTTCCACCCCGAGCCAGCCGCCGTCGGGGAAAGCGGTCGCGAAGCAGCGTTCCGCACCGACGAAATCGAGGCCGTGGGCAAGCAGGCGATCCCTATGCGCGGTGAAAAACGGCGAGCCGGCAAACAGCCCCAGATTCATGGCGTAGAGATCGTGGCGAAAGCCGGGGAGGGTGATTTCTCCGGTCTTGACCGCGCCGCCGGCAACCGCCGCGCGCTCGACGACCAGCACCTTCCAGCCTTTGGCGGAAAGATGCAGCGCCGCCGCCAAGCCATTCACTCCGGCGCCAATTACGATTGCGTCGTAAGCCATCGGCGTCTCTCTCGTCTAATCCGCGCGTCCGCGCCCGAACGGGGAGTCGATTTTCGCCTCCCGCCGGCACAGGAATGAGCCAATAATGCCATGTTTTGCTCGCTTGCCAGCGCAGATATTTCATATCTAAAATGTTCCGGCTAGGCATCCCGCCTATTCATCTCTTCTCATCGCGCGCGACGGAGAAAACCGCATGACCAGTACCCAAGTTCTCAGCGATGTTGCTTCGGCGCTTGCATCCGGCGCCATCGAGGTAGTGGACCTGTCCGCGCCGCTCGGCCCCGACACCCCGCTGATCAAGCTGCCGCCGCAGATCGGCAAGAACACGCCGCCGATCGAGGTGCACGCGATTTCAAACTACGATAAGGACGGCCCGTTCTGGGCGTGGAACTGGCTGAAGCTCGGCGAGCATTCCGGCACGCATTTCGACGCACCGGTGCACTGGATCAGCGGCCGCGACTACAAGGACGGCAGCACGGATACCATTCCGGTGAAGAATTTCGTGGCGCCGGCCTGCGTCATCGACTGCTCGGCGGAGGCGGCGAAGAATCCCGATTTCCTGCTCACCGTCGACGGCGTGAAGGCGTGGGAGAAAAAGCACGGCGACATTCCGGCCGGCTGCTGGGTGCTGATGCGCACCGATTGGTACAAGCGCAACGACAGTGAAGCGAAATTCCTCAATGCCGACGACAAGGGCCCGCATTCGCCGGGGCCGGCCGCCGAGACGATACATTATCTGGTGGACAAGGGCGTCATCGGCTGGGGCTCGGAATGTATCGGCACCGACGCCGGTTCCGCCGGCGGCATGGATCCGCCGTTTCCCGCGCACACATTCATGCACAAGAGCAACCGCTACGGCCTCGCCAGCCTTTGTCAGCTCGACAAGCTGCCGCCGAAAGGCGCGATCCTGATCGCGGCCCCGCTCAAGATCGTCAAAGGCACCGGCAGCCCGCTGCGCGTGCTGGCGCTCGTGCCGAGGAAGTAAGCCGGGCGCACGGCAATGGCGGCCACCGACTTTGTCATCGTCGGCAGCGGGATCAATGCGCTGGTGGCCGCGGCATTGCTGGGGCGCAAGGGCCGCAAGGTGGTCGTCGTCGAACGCAACGACCGCATCGGCGGCTGCATCCGCACCGAGGAAATCACGGCGCCGGGCTTTCTCCACGACGTGATGGCGACGACGTTCGTCCTGTTCATCACCTCGCCGGCTTTTGCCAAACTCGGCCCCGAACTGGAAAAGCGCGGACTGGTGTTCGCGCATTCGCCGACGCCGACTGCGGTGCTGCTTCCGGATGGCCGGCACGCCATCCTTAAAATGGATCGCAAGGCGAATATCGCCGCGTTCGAGCAGCTGGCTTCCGGCGACGGCGGCCGCTTCGATGCCGACATCAATCGCATTGGCGCCGATGCTCCGTTCATCTTCGCGTTGCTCGGCGGCTCGCTGTGGTCGTGGACCATGGCCAAGCTGGTGGCGCGCGAAGCCTGGCGTCGGGGGCTGCGTGGCCTTGCAACATTCTTCGGCGACGCGCTCGGCACCGCGCGCGGCTGGCTGGAGACTCGATTTCAATCGGAGCTCCTTCGCGCCCTGCTCGCGCCCTGGGTGCTGCATACAGGCCTCGGTCCCGAGAGCGCTTATTCCGGCGAAATGGCCAAGGTCATCGCGTTTGCGCTGGAAGCCGCCGGCGCGCCGATCGTCAAGGGTGGCGCGAAGAACATACTCGCAGCATTCGAACGTCTGATCCGCGATCAGGGCGGCGACATCGTCGTTGGCGCCGACGTGGAGCAAGTGCTGCTCGATGCAGGTGGTGCTGCGCGTGGCGTCCGCCTCGCCGGCGGCCGCGAAATCGAGGCGGCGCACGGCGTGATCTGCTCGGTGACGCCGAACCAGCTCTACACCCGGCTGTTGGCCGGCGTGACGCTGCCGCCGGATGTGACCGCCTCCGTCGCCCAATATCGCTACGGCAAAGGCAACATGCAGGTTCATTATGCGCTGAAGGCGCCGCCCAAATGGAAAGCGCCGGCACTGGCCGGCGTCGCGCTCACGCATCTGACGCCCGGGCTCGACGGCGTATCGAAGGCCGCCAACGAAGCCGAACGCGGCATGTTGCCTGCGGTGCCGACGATCTGCGTCGGTCAGCCGGCGGCGCTCGACCCAAGCCGCTGTCCACCGGGCGCGTCGATCCTTTGGCTGCAACTGCCCGAAGCGCCGCGCGTCGTGAAGGGCGACGCCGCCGGCGAGATCGCGG
>JAGXAC010000192.1 GCA_019075925.1 Hyphomicrobiales bacterium
CAGTCCGTTCTTGAGGTCGGCGCTGAGCACTTCCATTCCCTCCGCCAGAACGAAACTGCGCTGGAATTGGCGCGCGGCGATGCCGCGATGCAAATAGTGCCGGCTTTTGTCGTCGTGCTGGCGACCACGGATCACCAGCTGGTTTTCTTCCAGCGTGACGTCGAGCTGGTCGCAGGCAAATCCGGCCACCGCCAGCGTGATGCGCAGGCGTTCCGGGCTGATCCCGTCGCGCGCAACGCGTTCGATATTATAGGGCGGATAGCCGTCAGCGGCTTTGGCGACCCGATCGAGCGCGCGCTCGATCTCATCGAAACCGAGCAAAAACGGACTCGAAAGCGGCGACATCCTCGACATGACTGCAAAGTCCTTGGCCAAGCGACTTTGTGGAGCCCTTATGGCACTCCAGAAAGGTGCGCCGGAAAAGTGGATTTCCGGTTTCCTTGGGCTATCTATATGGCGTTGCTGGAGAAGCGCCGCAAGCCGGGCGTCACGGCCACTTCAGCGGGCCCGGCAGCGCCCGTTCGGCTTCCTCGATCAGCTGCGCTTCGTGGCGGCTGACGAAAACGATGCCGACGGCAATAGCGATCACGGTGGCGATGCCGACGACGACCACCATCGGTCCCGCCATCCGCTCGATCTGGCGCCCGAACATGTAGGCGGCAACACCGAAGAAAACAGCCCATGCCGTTGCACCGACGACATTTGCCACCATGAACTGGCGCCACGGCATGCGGTTGGCGCCGGCCAGGATGCCGGCCAGCGCGCGCAAGAACGGCACGAACCGGGCAATGACGATGATTTTGCTGCCATGGCGCAAAAACAGGTACTCGCCAAGCTTGATGCGGCCCTCGGTGATGCGCAGGTAGCTGCCATAGCGCAGCAGCAGCCAATAGCCGAATTCGCGGCCGATGAGATAACCCAGCATCTGGCCGACGATCGCGGCGCTCGCCGCGGTAACGATCACCCAGACGATATTGAGATCGTGTTTGGTGCCGGCAAAAATCGACGCCAAGATCAGCGCCGATTCGCCGGGAACCGGCAGGCCGATGCTTTCAAGACCGACCACGCCGGCGACGACGGCGAGGCCGTACACGTGAACGAGATGGGCAATGGAGGGCATGGCGGCGGATTACAACGAACCTATGGAGCACGGCGGGGCCGGGGCCGATCCTTACAGGGGAAATTTGCGGATGGCGAGTGCGCGGGTAGGCCGCAATGGTGCCGGCGGCCATTTGCCGTTAAAACCCGGCCCGGCGCCATTCGCGGGGGATCGAGACTGCAATGCCAAGGGGCAATCGCTGGCGGGCCTTCGGACTCCTCGGTTTGCTGCTGCTGGTCGCCGCCTGCGCGCACCATCATCAGATCAGCGACGATCCCAACGCCGGCGCCGACGATCCGGCCAATGTTTTGCCGGCCCGATACAAGCCCGACATTCTCGCGGCCATGCACGCCTACCTGAACGATCCGACCGGCATCCGCGACGCCGGCATCGCCGAGCCGGCGCTCAAAAGCATCGGCAACAGCCGGCGGTACGTGGTGTGCCTGCGGCTCAACGCCAGACAGCAAGGCACGCATTATGCCGGGGTCAGGGAAATTGCCGCGGTGTTCTTGGCCGGCCGGTTCGATCACTTCGTCGATCCCGCCAAGGATGCCTGCACCGGCGCGACCTACGCGCCGTTTCCGGAGCTGGAAAAGCTTCCGCGTTAGAGCATGTTGCGTGAACGCATGGCGCGGGCTTGATTAAGGTCATGCGCAGAATGGTTCCGCGCCGCCTTGCTGATCGTGCTGTCGGTGCCGGGGAACGCATATCGCACAAGCAGCGCGCGCTTTGGCCAATACCAAGGCATGCTGAGGGAGCTGGCTACGGTACAACGCCAATTAAAATAAGCGGTACCGCGGGTACGCCTCGCCCTTCACGAACAAGATTGTAAAGCTCGCCTTCGTAATAGCCGACGCCAGACGACATTTGTTGTTGCAGTTGTTTCATCGGGAGTATTTCCACGCCAACGTTAACGAAAAACGCTAGGTGCTTAACAAACAAATCGTAAGCGACAAACGCATATTTGCCGAACTGAACTTCAACAGCAACGCGCTCCTTAACAAAATCAGTTTGATTATATGATGACAGAGGTTTGAGACCCGCCCCTTCAATTTCAGCCCTCTGTTGCGACGGGTCCCTGAACATGGTTTTGCGGATCAGCCGGGCATCCGATGTAACCCAGTAAGATATGCGTCTTTCGCCCCACTTATGCCGCGAGAATCCGGTTCGAATGGCTTTGTTCGTCGCCTTGGGCGAATAAAAAAGCTTGCCCCTGGTTCTGATCTCTTTCGAAACCTTTGTCTGACAAAGCGTGGCATCTGCACGTTTTGATGACGTCTTGAATTTCTTTCCAAAGGGCCGGTTTATGGACCAGAAGAAATTCAAGGCCGTTTAAATGTGAATAGTACGTCGCGATCTTCAAGCTAAAGAATTCCGCTGACGATGGCCACCATAAGGTTTTTTTGGATCGTACACCGGCCGATCCATTGGACGTGTCCCCAATGTCCCTGCGCGTAGCTGGTGCACGCGCGCCCAGGCGAGTTCAACATATTTCGGCTGTATGTCGCAACCGTAGCCGACACGGTCATGTTTGATCGCTCCGACAACGGCAGAGCCGACACCCATGTAGGGATCAAAAACTGTATCGCCCGTGTTCGTCATTGACACCACGAGGCGCTCCACCAACTCCACAGGGAATTGGCAAGGGTGCTCGGTTTTTTCGACATGGTTGTTTTTTACATTTGGAAAAATCCAGACATCTCCTGGATTTTTTCCAAGTGGATTTCCAGATAACTGCCCAATTTTTGGCCCCTTAAAGTATTTCTTGTTCGGATATTTTGACGGCACCCTGATAGGGTCGAGGTTGAAGGTGTAATTCTTCGATTTGGTGAACCAAAGAATGGTCTCGTGACGCCCTGACAACCTTTTTGAGCAATGTAGACCGTGTTCGAAATGCCAAACGATGCGATTTCGCAACTGTAACCCGTGATCCTTGAAAATATGAAAGAGAATGATGTCGAGCGGAAATACTTCCCCATCTTGAACGTGGTTGCCGACCTGCCAACAAATTGACCCAGCATCATGAAGCAAACGCACGCATTCAGAAATAACCTGCGTCTGCGCCTTGACGTAATTCTCCAGCGAGTCTTTTCGTTCGTAGGACTTGCCAAGGTTATAGGGCGGTGACGTGACGATCAGCTTCACGCTCTTACTGTCAAGTCGACGCATGAAATCGAGATTGTTCTCGCATTCCATGCGGACCTGCGCGTCGGCGCGCAGTCTTACAATCTTGGCTGGTGCGCTCATCGAATCGCCTCTCAAGATGTTCTCTATTTGTTCCTATAAAATCACTTAAAAATCAAGAACTTTCGTTGCGCCATCCACAGGGCACTGAGTTGATCGCGTCACCCCGTCGCGCGGCGGTTCCACCGCGGGAATGAACGATATTTAACGAAACAGCGCGGCCTCGCGGTTCGTTTCTGCTCAGGGCGATCATCCCAAAACCAAAATGGAGATCGCCAAAATGGAGATCGCAATGAAAACACAAACCACGATCGCATTGGCGGCCGCAGCCTTGCTGGCCGGGGTCTCGGCCGCATCGGCCGCACCCGCGCCGCCCAAGTCGACTGCGCCGGCCTCGCCGATGCACAGTTCCAACCTGGCACCGGCACCGAAGGAAACCATCAGGCTTTCGAGCACCCAGCAGAAGATGGCGTGGAAGGATCTGTCTACCGGCGCGCTCAACCAGAAGACGCCTGCCGGCTTTAACGCCACCATCGGCGCGACGATGCCGGCAAGGGTCGCCACGGCGAATGTCACCGCCAAGGCGGCGACGGACGTGCCCACGCTCAAGCAATACAACTTCGCCATGGTGCAGAAAAAGCTGGTGATCGTGAGTCCGACCGACCGCAAGATCGTCGACGTCATCACGCGCTAAGGGCGTTTCGCACCATCCGCGCAAATCCGCGTCCGACGCCGCGTTGCGGGGCCGGCGCGCGGCTTTTCCCGAGGGGGCGCATTCGCCCCGCTTTCGCTAACCCCGGCGATATCCGCTTGGAGTAACGCCGACGTGGCGGTGAAAGGTTGCGGTGAAATGGCTTTGGCTGGCGAAGCCGCAGGCCAGTGCGACTTCGACAATCGGGGTTGCGGTTTCGCCGAGCAGCTGTTTCGCGCGCTCGATTCGACGCTGCAGCACGAAGCGGTGCGGTGAAACGCCGAAGCGGCGGCGGAACGTGCGGGCGAAATAGTAGGCGTTCATGCATGCGACATCCGCCATGGCGTCGAGCGAGAGGTCCCCGTCGATGGTCGCATCGATATAGTCCACCACCCGGGTCAGGTTCGACATCGGCATGGTGGCCGCGGCCGGCGTGCGGCCGCCGATGCCGCTGCAATGATGGCGCAGCAGGTGTACCGCCATGGTCTGCGCCAGTTGGTCGACATAGAGGCCGGCGCTGGCGTCGCCCTCGCGCGTGGCACGCAGGATCGCCAGCGCCAATTGCTCCAGCAGCGGATCGGTAACGCCGAGTCGCGGCCGCAACTCAACGCGTTTCGGGTCGCGGCCGAACACCTCCTCGGCGACGCGATCGATCGTCGTGTTGCGCAGATAGAGCGTCAGGATGTCGGGCGCGCCATGCAGATTCCAATGCGAGGCTGCGCGGGTCGGCACCATGCCGAACTGGCGCGCATGCAGCGCGGTGCTCTGCGGACCTTCGCCGTCCACTCGGCGAGTGATCGAGGCCCCGCCGTTGACGAAATACGCGATGCAGGGATGGCAGAGCGGCCGCAGCGTTGCGGTCCAAGGTTGCTCGGCGGCGTAAGAGGCGTAGACATTGCGCCAGCCGAGCCCTCCGCTATGCGCGATCAACTGGTTGCCCGGGTAATGCGGAATGCCGTGCGTTTCCTCGATCGGAAACGCGGCCGCGGCCCTCGCCGCGATCCTCGATCCTGCGACTGCCATGCGCCCCCCCGATCGCACGCGATTTCGCGTCTCGCGGTCAGGATTCTTACAATAGTGTGCCGTTTCTGGAAAGCCGCAGGTCCCGCTCCCGCCCACCCTTTGCGTCACGACCCGCAACGCAAAAGCGGGCTTCTCGACAGGGGATTCGACAGGGAGCAAGTGACATGGCGACGAAAAACTTCGATGCGCCGGTTCTCATCGCCGGCGGCGGATTGGTCGGATTGTCGATGGCGATGTTCCTGGCCGAGTACGGCGTCCGCTCGCTCGCCATCGAACGGCTGCGCAACGTTCTGCCGTTGCCGCGCGCCGCGTTCTTTCACATGCGCACGATCGAGCTGTTCCGCTCGTGTGGGATCGAAGCGGAGGTCCGCGCGCAGTCGGAAAAGGAATTTACGCCGGAAGGCGCGGTCGTGGCGGTCGATTACCTCGCTGGCAAGCAGATTGCGGCATTTATTCCGAGCCTCAACGAAGGAGTCGATGCACTCAGCCCATGCCGTCGCCTGTTCGTCACCCAGCCCGGTCTCGAACCGATCTTGCGGCGGCGCGCAGAAAAAGCCGGCGCGAAGGTCGTCGACGGTCTCGAGGTCGTCGGCGTCGAACAGGACAGCGACAGCGTGACGGTCATTGCCAAGGATGTCGACAGCGGCAACGAGCGGCGGCTCACCGGCCAATATCTGCTCGGCGCCGACGGCGCGCACAGCCGGGTGCGGGACGCCATGAACATTCCGTTCGAGGGCCGCGGCGTTTTCTCCAACAGCATCACGATCTACTTCCACGCCGATTTGGCGAAGTTCGTCGATGGCCGCGGCTACAGCGTCATCTATGTCAATAATCCGGCGCTCACCGGCTTTTTCCGCCTCGACAAGGATTCGCAAACCGGCTTCTTCGTCGTCAACACCGTCGGCGATCCCTCGAAGGCGGAGGCCGGCAATGCCGCCGCCGACGTCAGCGAGGCCAGGCTTGCCGAACTGGTGCGTATCGGCATTGGCGTTCCCGACTATCCGCTGAAGATCGATGGTGTCGCGCGCTGGCGCTCGGTATCCGACGTCGCGCGCCATTATCAAGCCGGCCGCGTTTTCATCGCCGGCGACGCCGCGCACGTCATGCCGCCCAACGGCGGCTTCGGCGGCAATACCGGCGTTCACGACGCCCACAACCTCGCCTGGAAGATTGCGCTGGTGCTGAAAGGACTGGCCGGGCCGGACTTGCTGGCGACCTACGAGCAGGAGCGGCGGCCACCGGGCAAGTTCACGGTCGAGCAGGCCTATACGCGCTACGTGACCCGCTCCGCCACCTAT
>JAGXAC010000193.1 GCA_019075925.1 Hyphomicrobiales bacterium
CCGCTCTCATGCGCGAACGCATTCCGCCCGACGATCGCCTTGTTGTACTGCACCGGGAACGAGGTGACCGCCGCAACGAGCTTGGAGGCGCGCGTCAGCATCCTGGCATCGATGCCGGTCCAGTACGGCAACGCATCGTTGCGCACGCGCATCGCCATCACCACTTCCTCGAGCGCGGCATTGCCGGCGCGTTCGCCGATGCCGTTGATGGTGCATTCGATCTGGCGGGCGCCCGCGCGCACGCCGGCGAGCGAATTCGCCACCGCCATGCCGAGGTCGTCGTGACAATGCACGGAGAAGCGCGCCTGGTCGGAATTCGGCACGCGTTCGCGCACCATCTCGATCAACCCAAAATATTCTTCCGGCGTCGAATAGCCCACCGTGTCGGGAATGTTGATGGTGTTGGCGCCGGCCTTGATCGCGGCCTCGACACAGCGGCAAAGAAAATCGTGCTCGGTACGGGTGCCATCCTCGCTCGACCACTCGACATCGTCGGTGTGGCCGCGCGCGCGCGTCACCTGCGCAATCACCATCTCGTAGACCTGATGCGGCTCCTTCTGGAGCTTGTATTTCATGTGCACCGGCGAGGTGGACAGAAAGGTGTGGATGCGGCGCCGTTCCGCCGGCTTGATCGCCTCGGCGCAGCGGTCGATGTCGTTGAACGCGGCGCGCGCAAGCCCGCACACGACGGCATTCTTGGTGCGCTTGGCGATTTCATTGACGGCGGCGAAATCGCCTTCCGAAGCGATCGGGAAGCCGGCCTCGATGATGTCGACGCCCATCTCGTCGAGCAGCGCGGCGACTTCGAGCTTTTCGTCGTGCGTCATGGTCGCGCCGGGGCATTGCTCGCCGTCGCGCAAGGTGGTGTCGAAAATGACGACGCGGTCCTTCTCGGACTGGGCTGCAGCGGTCATGGTGTCTGGTCCTTCCGGTCTACCGCCCGCCTGCCGTGGTTTCGGGCTTCGGGCTCTCGTGGGTTTGCTGGCTTAGGCCGTCTCCCCTGAGTGCCCAGGCGTCGACGCCCGGCCGGCCCTCAGGGGGCAATAAGCAGCAGCAGCCCGCCAAGGCTCTGGACGAGAACGATGGATGCGCCGGCTGCGGCCTGGCCGGCCGCCCGGTTCGTCGCGCGAAAATCGCTGCGAATCGACATGCACATCCTCATCGGCCCAAGGTCGCGGAGAACGGTAAAAGCCGCCTTAAACCTCAAGACCGTGGCCGTTTTAACGGATCGGCCGGCGGCTGTGCAAGAGTTACCTGCAAAACGGCGGCCGCCGCGCTAGACTGAAAAGCGACAGGGAGACTGACCTATGATCGTCGAATACGTCTCGTTCAAATATCCGGCGGGCTGGACCCGCGAGCAGATCGTGGCCGACGCCCGCACCAGCCTGCCGCGTTGGCAAGGCAACAAGGAATTGATCCGCAAGCACTACATCGCCGACGAAAACGGCAACGGCGGCGGCATCTACATTTGGCCGTCGAAAGAAGCCGCGCAGCGCGGCCACAATGCCGAATGGCTCGCCAACATCAAGGCGCGCACCGGAGCCACCCCGACGATCCACTATTTCGATTTGACCATGATCGTCGACAACGAGGCCGGCACGGTGACCGAATATCCGCCCAATGCTCCGGCGGAAGCGGCGGAGTAAGCCACCGAAACAACGGCGGCAGCGAAAGATCCTTTACGCTGCAGGCCGCCAATTGCCGTGGAACCCGAACGGCACGCGATGGGCGAGTTCAGCGATCGCGACCGGGCCCTTTTCCACTGCGGTTGCATCGAACACGGCGAGATCGCTTCGGTGCTCGGCGCCGCGATAGATCGTTGCAAGAAGGTGACCCTCGCGCTCCGGCGCCTCCACGTTACGCGGCACGAAGACCGGCTCTGATACCGAATCGCCCGACGGCAGCCGGTATGTCGAGCGTGTGTTGGTCTTGAGATCAATATGCGCGAGCGTATCGAAGCCGTCACCGCGACTGCCCTCATTGCTTCTTGCGGCGAAGAAACCGTGACGATATTCGAGGCCGGCAAAGCGCTCGTCGAAGCGCGGGAATTCGCCGGTCAAGTCATCGAGGCTTTCCTGCCTGAACGTATCGGTGTTGGCGGCGAGATCAAAAGTCCAGCGGGTGAGACGGGCGACCGCCTTGGCTGGATCGCCAGGCCGGCCTTCGGAATCCGGAAACAACGGCGCCGCCTCATATTGCATAACGTCGCCGACGATCTTGCCGCCAGATTCGTAGGCGTTCATTGGGTGGAACACATAACACGGATCGCATTCGAACCAGCGAATCTCCGAGGTCTCGGCGCTACGTTTCATCACACCGACGTAGGAGCGCTTGTCCGGCTCCCAGGCAAAGGCGGGCTTGCCGGTCATCGCACGCTGCATGCTGCCGGTGAGTGGCAGAATCGGGAATAGCACGTAATTCCGCGTGACCAGGAAATCGTGGACCATACTGGCATAGGGAGCGTCGAATTGATCGTAGCGGATGAGCTTGCCCGTCCGGTCGACCACGCCGTAACCGAGCGTCGGCGAGAAGTGGCCGGCCGCAGAGTAGGCAAAGAAAATCATTTCGCCGGTTTCCGGATCGATTTTCGGATGCGCGGTAAACCGCGCACCTTTGAACGCACCGGCAAAATCCCAATAGCCTTGCGCCGCAAGCGTATTCGGATCGAGCGCGAACGGGCGGTGACCTTCCTCCAGGGCGAACAGCCTGCCGGCATGCCATACGATATTGGTGTTGGCCACGCCGCCATCCTTGCCAAGCACGGATGGATCGGTGGTGGCGGGATTACTCCAGCTTCCGAATAGCGCCTTGTGCGCCGCATTTTCGGCTTGCCATTTCGGCGTGCGTACCCAGCGATTACGATAGGACACGCGGCCGCCGTCGATATGAAAGGCATGGATCATGCCGTCGCCGATGAACCAGTGATGATGCGTATCGCGCGGCGCGAATTGCGGGTTGGGTCCGTTGCGGTAGAGCGTACCGGCGAGATGCTTCGGCAATTCGCCGCGCAGCGGCAGATCGAATGCGTCGGCTTCAAAGGTCAGGGGCGCATAATTGCCGGCAAAAAACGGATCGGCTGGGAATGGCTGGCTCATAACGCGCTCCTCACGCTCTTCACGCGCGCGGCTACCCTAGCACGAAAGCACCGGGCGTCGCGTCCGTGGTTCGACGTCCGAACAGGCCTTTGCGAACCCGATCGAGGTAAGGGCGGAGGCCAGTCGAAGCGCGACGAAAACCGCAAGGCAGCGCCTACCGTTTGCCGCTGCTGTCTTTGGTCTTGCGCGGCACTTCGGCGCGAAGCGCCCGCTCGGCCGCCTGGAGCTCTTTGAGCTTCGCGCCGGAGATTTGCGGCGGCCGGGGCGACAGCTTCTCCAGGGCGCCAATGATCGCAGCGGAAACCACCAGCCAGGCGACATGCTTGTGGCCGGCCGGCACGACGTACCATGGCGCATAATTGGTTGAGGTCTCGCGGATCATCTCCTCGTAGGCCGCCATGTAATCGTTCCAGTACCCGCGCTCGGTGACGTCATTCATCGAAAATTTCCAACGCTTCGCCGGCTCCTCGAGGCGCGCCAGGAAGCGTTTGCGCTGCTCTTCCATCGAGATGCGCAGGTGAAATTTCAGGATCAGCGTGCCGTTGCGCGCGAGGCGCCGCTCGAAGGCGCGAATGTCTTTGAAACGGTTTTTCCAGATGGTTTTGCCGGTGTCGTCCGGCGGCAGCTTCTGCGCCGCGAGCATCTTCGGATGGACGCGCACCACCAGCACTTCTTCATAGTACGAGCGATTGAAAATACCGATGGTGCCGCGCCGCGGCAGCACTTTTGCGCCCCGCCACAGGAAGTCGTGGCCCAGTTCCTCCGCGCTTGGCGCCTTGAACGCATACACGTCGCAACCTTCCGGATTGATGCCGGACATGACGTGCTTGACGACGCCGTCCTTGCCCGCGGCATCCATGCCTTGGAGCACGACCAGCACGGCCCAGCGGCCGTCGGCGTAAAGGTCTTCCTGAAGTTTCTCGAGCCGCGCGATTGCGTCGGCGAGAACGGGCTTCACGTCGTCGATGTCAGTGGAAAGGCCGAAAGATTCGGACGGATCGTGGTCGGCGAGCCGGAAATGCTCCGGCTTGTCGATCCGGCAAACCTTGACGGCTTTGGCAAGCTTCATGGCGCTCTCGGCCGGATGCGCGGCGGGCTCATTGCCGCCAGACTGCTTCAAGAAACTCAGTTACGAAACGCGGCATGCGCGGGTCGAGATCGCCGGGCCCGCGGACGATGCGGATATCGCAGAATTCCGGCTGCCTGTCGTTTTCAAGATGGCGCATGATACGCGAACGAAGTGCATCCGCATTCTCGTGCGCCGTCACCCGCTTCATCAGTGCTAAAAAGCCGCGATCGCGCAGGAAGTTCCACCCCGGTGCGACGTCGAGCGTTGCGATCTCGATCCCGGTCTCCTCCAGGAGCTCGCAGCGGAGACTATCGTCGAGATCGAGGGTGCCGCCGCCGACGTTGCGGGGATCCGGCGTGCCGCAGGGAAAATAGATTTGCCCCGCCGCAGCCGTCGACGGCGCCATTTCTCCGACCAGATAAGCACCGTCGGCGCTTTGCAACGCCGCCGCGGCGAATATGTTGAAGACGTCCGGGTCCGGGAATTTCCAATCGCGCCAGGCGAGAAAACTTGCGAAATCCGTTTCGAAACAGGCGCCGCGCAGGACACGCTGGGTGACGACGCAACGATTGAGCAGCAGAACGCGGCCGTTCCACAACGTCGGCCGCGCGCGTTGCCGCGCGGCGAAGTGACGGTCGATTTCGGCGCGGCGGTTTGTGGCGAAGTCCCAACTCCATCGCTCGACCGCAATCTCGACACGGCCGATGGATTGAACTTCGATCATCTGCGGCGACATCCCGACGCTTCGCTTAGACGGTGCCCGGCATCCCGATAGATAGGCGAAATGCCGCGCCACGCAAAGAAAAAGGAGCGGCATCTTGGATGCCGCTCCTGATTTCGCTTTGAAAGCGGACGTAGAGAATACCTCCGCTTACGCCTTCATCGCCGCCTTGACCGCTTCGGCCGTGATCGGCAGCGAGCGAACCCGCGCGCCGACCGCGTTGAAGATGGCGTTGCCGATCGCCGGCGCGACCACCGTCACCGCCGGCTCACCGCAGCCGACTGCCGGCTCGCCATTGCCGATGAGGCTGATGTCGAGCTCGGGAATCTGGCTCATCCGCATCGGCGTATAATTGTCGAAGTTAGTCTGCTCGATACCGCCGTTCTTCACTGTCGCGTTCTCCAGGAGCGCGAGCGAAGTTCCCCAGAAGACCGAACCTTCAATCTGGGCCCGGACTCCGTCAGGATTGACGACCGTACCGACGTCCATGGCGATCGTGATCTTTTTAAGTGTTATTGCGCCGCTGTCGGGATCGACCTTCACGTGGGCGACGCAGGCCGTCCAGGTCGGGAAAGTGCGTTCCTGCGAACTGACGCAGGCGACACCCATTCCTTCGTTCTTGCCGAGCTTCGTGGCTCCATAGCCGGAGCGTCCGACCGCCACGCGTAGCGCGTTAGCAAGACGCTTGGCGCCGCCCACATTCCATGGCTTGTCGCCGCCGGCGTTTTCGCCGGCGCCATCAAGCAGTTTCAACCGCATGTCGACCGGGTCCTGACCGCCGGCATGGGCGATGTCGTCCATGGTCCTTTCAACGGCCCAGAAGGTCCACGCGGGGGCCACCGAACGAAGCTGGCCAGGCGGGGTCGCCTTCTCGGCCAGATTGTTCATGAAGTTGCGGACCGTGTGGTTCGGGATCGTGTACCAATAATTGGCGCCGCTGGCCGCATACGGGTCGATCTTGCCCTTCTTGTCCACGGAAGGAACAAGGAAGGCAGGAATTCCCCAATGCACGGTCGGCCAAGCGCCAATCACATCGTGTTCCATGGCGATGGCTTTGCCGTCGGCGTCGAGTCCGACTTTGACTTTCTGGTAAGTCAGAGGCCGCGTGAAATCCATTTGCATGTCGTCTTCACGCGAATAGATGAGCTTCACCGGCTTGCCGACCGCCTTGGCCGCAGCGACCGCCGGTACAACCATGTCCGATTCCAGCCGGCGACCGAAGCCGCCGCCCAGATAATGCTGAT
>JAGXAC010000023.1 GCA_019075925.1 Hyphomicrobiales bacterium
GCGGTGCCGTAGATGCGGGACAGCATTTCGCGGTTTGAATCGCCGCGCCAGTAGGCGCCGGCGACCTTCATCAGCTTGAAGGCATTGCCGACCTTGCCGGTCGAGGTCATGTGCGGGCCGCGGCAGAGATCGAACCAATCGCCCTGTTTGTAGATCTTGATTTGCTGGTCTTCCGGGATGGCGTCGATCAATTCGACCTTGAAGGCTTCGCCCTTGTCGCGAAAAACCTTCTTCGCCTGATCGCGCGACCAGGCTTCCTTGGTGAAGGGTTTGTCGCGCGCGATGATTTCGCGCATCTTCTTTTCGATCGCCGCGAAATCCTCCGGCGTGAACGGCTGGTTGCGGAAGAAGTCGTAATAGAAGCCGTTGTCGATCACCGGCCCGATGGTCACCTGCGTGCCGGGCCACAACGTCTGAACCGCTTCGGCAAGCACATGCGCGGCGTCGTGGCGGATCAGCTCCAAGGCGCGCGGATCGTCGCGGGTGAGGAACTCGATCTTGGCGTCCCGCTCGATCGGATCGGCGAGGTCGGCAAGCATGCCGTCGAGCGCCATGGCCACCGTGCGCTTGGCAAGCGACGGCGAAATGCGCTTGGCGATGTCGAGGCCGGTGGTGTTCGCTGGGTATTCCCGGCGTGCGCCGTCGGGAAAGGTCACGGCGACCATATTGGACTCCTTTTGCTCACTCCTGCGAACGAGCGCAGGTAAGCGCGACTGATTCTTATTTAGCGCATGCGCGCGGGAAGGCAAATATGGGCGAGGTCTTAGCGGCCCGTTTGCGATGCTGTATTGGTGCCGCGCCAGCGCGCATAGCGCCAGGGCAGATACCAGCGCGCTTTGGCCGGCAGTGCCGCGGCGACGAAATCGAGCCCGGATGTGCCCCAAGGCTGACAGCGCAGCAGACGCGCCAGCGTCATCCAGCCCCCGGCCCACAGGCCGTACCGCTCGATCGCCTGATCCGCGTAATCCGAACAGGTCGGCAGATGCCGGCAATGAAAGCCGATCATCGGCGACAACGTGATGCGATACGCCTTGATTGCTCCGCGGGCGGCGGAACGAGGCGCACGGCGGGAGATGTCGAAGAGTTGGTCGAGGTCAAGCATGTCTGTCACACGCCGCTTCGCCGCTGGATTCCCGAATCAAGTTCGGCGCTGGCGAACGAAGCAAAATCACTCCGCTGCGGTTTTTGCCGCGCGCTTGCTCTCGATCTGACCGATGGCGTCGACCACCGCATCGAAGGTGAGCAGCGTCGAGGCGTGGCGTGCCTTGTAGTCGCGGACCGGCTCGAGCACCGCGATATCGGCCCATTTGCCATTCGCCGGCGGCGCGCCGTTCTCTTTGAGCATCTTGCGCATGGCCTCGCGCAATGCACGCAGTTCGTCGGCGGTAGAGCCGATAATGTTGCGCGCCATGATCGAGGACGAGGCCTGGCCGAGCGCGCAGGCCTTCACCTCGTGGGCGAAATCGACGACCTTGTCGCCGTCCATTTTGAGGTCGACGGTCACGGTCGAACCGCAAAGCTTGGACAGTGCTTTGGCGGTGGCGTCCGGCTTGGCAAGCCGTCCGATCCGCGGAATCGTGCCGGCCAGTTCGATAATTCGGCGATTATAGACGTCGTTGATCATGGCGGCAGCGATTCGAACCGCTTTGTTGAACAGCCGACAAACTATATAGGTATGGCGCGGTGGCGGCGAGAGACCCCGGTTGCCGGCAAACACGAAGACCAGTCATGCCCGAGACAGCACCGTTCGCAGCGCCCGGCACCGCCACCGAGGTGGAAGAAGGCACCGCGTTGACCCCGAAGTTCGATGCTGACGGATTGGTTACCGCGGTCGCCACCGATGCCAAAACCGGCGCGGTGCTGATGGTGGCGCATATGAACGCGCAGGCGCTGGCGAAGACCATAGCCACCGGTGAGGCCTGGTATTTCAGCCGCTCGCGCGCCGCGTTGTGGAAAAAGGGCGAAAAGTCGGGTCACACCCAGCGCGTTGTCGAGTTGCGAATCGACTGCGATCAGGATGCCGTCTGGCTCACAGTCGAGCAGAGTGGCGGCGCCTGCCATACCGGCCGCCGCACGTGTTTCTACCGCACGGTGCCGCTCGGCAAAGCAGGTGCGGCAACCCTCGAATTTTCCGACGAGCGAGTGTTCGATCCTAAGGCGGTCTACAAGCCGTCGTAATGCCGGCCCGCTCCCGCGCCGCGACTGCTTTTCAATTGGGATGATCGGGCGCGATTTGCTGCCGTTCGGCGACGACATTTCCGGGACCAAGTTCCAGATGGCAACATGGCTCCGGCTTTCGGCGGAGCCATCGAACCGTCAGCGAAATTCCTGTGCTGCTTGTACCGCGGACCACGTAGGTCGTCTGTCAAGGGTTCGGCTTGTGCTTCGGCTCGGCGCGTTCCAGCAGTCGTTTGGCGCGCGTCAGGTGCGGCCGGTCGAACATCCGGCCGTCGATGCCGACGACGCCGGCGTCAGGATTGGCGGCGAACGCCTCGACGATGGCGCGTGCCTGCCGCAGCGCCTCCGGCGTCGGCGTGAATATCGCATTGATGATCGGCACCTGGGCGGGGTGAATAGCCATTTTTCCCGAAAACCCGTCGCGGCGTGCCGCTCCGCATTCGCGACGGAAGGCTTCGGTGTCGCGAAAGTCGACAAACACGGTGTCGATTGCCGGCACGCCGGCCGCCGCGGCGGCGGCGAGGCACAATGCGCGCGCCAGCCGATAAGGATCGAGCAACATCCCTTCAACGTCGCGGTTTCTCTCGGCGCCGAGTTCGGCGGAGAGGTCTTCCGCGCCCCATGTCAGCGCGCTCAACCGATTACTGGCGCCCGCATAGGTGCCGGCCAGAAATAAAGCCGAGGCAGTTTCGGTAGCAATGGCCGCGATTTTTATCTGACCTTCGGCGAGTCCGTTCTGCGCTTCGCGCACCGCAAGCTTGGCGTCGACGTGGATGATAGACGCGCCGCCCTCCGCTTTCGGCAGCATGATGGCATCGGGCGTTGCCGGCACGATGGCGTCGAGGTCGGCGTCGATCAGGCCGGTTTTGAGATCATTGACGCGGACCAGAAGATGCGGACGCGTCTTGTGCGCAACGGTCTCCTTGAGGAATGCCGCCGCGCGATGGCGCGCGGCCGCCTTGCCGCCGGCGGCGACCGAATCCTCAAGATCCACGATCAGGGCGTCGGCGCCGCTGGTCATCGCCTTGTCGAGTTTTTTCGGGCTGTCGGCCGGAACGAACAGCAGCGAGCGCATCATGCTTCCTTCCAAGCCTAATGTCACAGCGGGCGTTTGCCCGCGTCAATGGTCATGGTGAGCGTGGACGATCGCCTCGAAGCTTCGTGGATTGGTGCCAAGCACAGAGGCGTCGGCAATGGTGGCGGCGCAGTGGGCCTTGCGTACTATCAGTGCTTATTCATTTGCATCATGTTGCCGTGATCCATTCGCATGCCACCGTGGTCCATGCCGGGCATGACGGCGCCGATTGCCGCTATGGGAAATTCGACTTTCACGGTTCCCGCTTTTTCGAACTGCAATGTCGCTTCGACCGTTTTGCCCTGCTCCAGGGGATTTTTGAGATTCGTGAGCATGATGTGGAAGCCCGAAGGCTTGAGCGCGATGGTCTCGCCCGGCTTGATTTCCAGTCCGCCCTCTACTGGCCGCATCTTCATCACCCCATTGTCCATGGTCATGGAATGAATTTGGCATTTGGCACTGGCATTGCTCGACGCGCAGCTCACGCGGTCGGGCGTCGTGCCTTTGTTCGTGATTGTCATATAGGCGGCGCCCGCCGAGGCGCCTTTCGGTGTCGCTCGCGCCCACGGCTGGCTGATGTGGATCGCGCCGACATCGTAGTCAGCGGCCTTTGCCGCCATCGGAAATGCGGCAACGATCGATATCAAGACGAATGTCCAGAGATTTGCTGATTTCATGGCCTTTTCCCTCGCTTGTTATGCCGGTGTCCAACGAACGTGATGGTTGGTCAATGGTAATGATGGGCGTGGACGATCGCCTCGAAGCCCGGCGGATTGGTGCCCAGCGCGGCGACGATGGCGATGATGACGGCGCCGATGGCGACTTCAACGGTTGCGTTGCGGCGCAGTCGCTGGAGCGTGCCGACGGTGCTGGCGCTGCCCGCGCCCCGAACGAGACGTGGCGTCAGATGCAGCCGGTTAAATGCGGCGACCGCCACCATGACCAGGAATAGCGCGATTTTGACCAGCAGCAGACGGCCGTAAGTCGTTTCCGTCAGCGCCGGAACGCTGCCGGCGAGATACCATGTGTTGATCGAGCCGGTGATCATCAGCATGGCAACGCTGCCGACGCCGAAGGTCGAAAAACGCATCGTCGCCGTCCGCGCGATGGCGACGGACGCGCCATCGTGGCCGCTTGCGGCAAGCAGAAGCGCAAGCGGCAAAAGCGTACCGACCCACGCCGCGGCGGCGACCAGATGTACGAAGTCGGCGGCCGGGTGGACGACGCCTTCGATCCCTTCCGCCCCCACCGCATGCCCGGCCCAGGCGAGGCTGCCGGCGAGCGCGGCGGCGAGCGCCACAACGGCCACATCGATCCAGGCCAGCCTCGGTTGGCGTGGCGACAGAAGCGGAACGAACATTATCGCAAGCAGGACAACGAGCCCGAACCGGGCGATCCAATCCTGACCGAAGCCCGTTTGCAGCAATACGGTGCCGAGCACATCCTCCGAAAAAACGTTGCTCAGGTCGACGCCGCTCATCACTTGGGTTGTGATCACGAGCCATGCCCCGCCCGAAATCACGCATAGCACCAGAGCGATCCACGCGATGGATGCGAGTTGGCGTCGAATATTGCGCGATAGCGCGGCGTCCCCGCCGCCAGACCGCAACGCGGGTGCAGCGATGAAGACCTGAAAGAACACGGTGCCGGCCACCGAGAGCGTCGCCGCGAAATGCACCGCGCGCGTCACGATCAGCGGGTCATTCACGCGATCCTCCAGCGCGATAGGCATGGCGGATCATGAGCCGCCGACCGTAAAGGTAAAACTTCCCTCCGTTTTGTGGGTGTCGACCGACAGGGCGTGCCAACGGACACGATACGATCCTGGTTTAAGCGCTTTCAGGCCGATGCGCATGGTGTTGCCGCTGACTTGCGCCTTGCCCTGATCCACGCGCCTGCCGCCGGGATCCGTCACCTGCACGCTACTGAATGCCGGTTCGAGACTTTGCGTAAACGTCAGGGTGACCGCGCGCGGTGGTTTTTGCACGGTGCTGCCGACCAGTGGGCTGGCGTGATCCAGGAACGCGTGGGCGTGGGCGGCGCCGCCTTCGAGCGCGGCCAGCAGAAGCGATATGAGGATAACCTTACGCATGACCTTGCTCCTTAGAATGAATTGGCGGGCGGCGCGGACGTGCCGCCAATCAGCGGCCGCCCCAGCGTCTTCGGAAACATGTCATCGAGATAGAGATGCAGTTGCCCCATCACGCCGACGCCGTTGCCGCTGGCGCCGTTGACCGGAACGATTGCTTCGAATCCGACCTGGTAAGTGCTGCCGACATAGATGACGCCCGGGTTGATCGTGCCGGTGGTGAGCGATGGATTGCCCATATTGTTCATGACCGGCGTGAACAACTGCATTTCGACAATCGGAATCAGATGATTGAAGAAGTCCGGAAGCTGAAGGTCCTTAACCTCCGACTTCAGGTACGGCATGCTGTATTGCAACGATGCACCGTAGACGAGCACTTGCGGAATGAATGCTCCCGCACTGGTGTCAAACGATGTCGTCGGAATTTGATAGCCGATTTGGCCGGTGAGAGCGAGCGGCCGAGCGAATCCGAGTTCGTCGGGCAATCCGCCGAAACCTTGGCCGAAATAATAGGTGGGCGTCAGCGTCGAATACTGCGTGGCTATGCCCGCGCTGGTGTTGCCGGTGCCGCCCCAATCGACCTCCAGACCGAGCAGCATCGCCGTTTCGGTCGACGCATTTTTGAGCAACTGATATTGCAACGTGGTTTCGAGGTTGCCGAGGCCGACCGCAACCGGTCCGCCGGGCGTGCGAATTTGGCTCCAAACGTCGCTGATCCCGAAACCGAGGTCTTCGGTGATTCTTTTGTCGAATTCAGCCGAAACGTCAGTTTGGCTTGCCGACGGGATGTCGCCGGTCTTGAACCAATCGACAGTCGGCAGCGACATTTCGTCGGCCACGCAAGGATCGTCGACCGTCAGCGTGGCGGGGAAGAAGCGTGGACCGACAAAACAATGGGCGGACGCGTGCGAAAACGGCAGTAAGACAAACACAACGAACAGCGCGCAGGCCCGCAGACACCTTGAAAGGCGGAACATTCAAGTCTCCAATCGTGCGTGAGCCAAAAGGTAGCGGCCGCGATCGGGCCGCTCGACGTCACGCGCGAAGCGGAGGACCTCGCGGGCTCGCGATCGAGTGATCGGGCAGGGGCGGCGCGACTTGCGCGGGCGCAACTCGCATTCCGTCGACGACGCTGGTGCCGGCGCGCGCCAGTAAGACCGGCGGCGATCCGATGACCCCGTGATGCGCGCCGGCAAAGCAGAAGATGCAGTGATTGCAGCCGGGAGCGGGAGCGTTCGCGGGCTGGGCCGGCGCCCCTTCGGAATTATGGGCGCATAGGACGAATGGGGTCGCGCCGGTGTCGGCTTGCGCGATGGCAGCAAATCCGCCGATGGTGATGAGCAGAGATTGCGCCGCCAGCGCATAGGCAAGCACGACCGCGATAAGCGGCCGCCAGAAACGCTTGCTGTTGGTGCCTGCTTTGAACATTCCCCATCGCCCGGCCCGGCTTTTATCATGCGAACCGGCATGGGCGGAGTCAATCGGCAAAACTTGGAACGATGGCAAAAAGCTCTCGCGCCAGTGGCGACAGAATCTTATTTCGGCCGCATCCGCATAAACGCCTGGCGTCGGCATTCGGCGATCAGCTTGTTGTGCTGGTTGTAGGCGCGGTGATGCAGTTCGACGATGCCGGCGCCGGGGCGAGATTTCGATTCGCGCTTGCTGATGATCTCGGTGGTGGCGTGCAGCGTGTCGCCCTCGAACACCGGCAGCGGAAATTTCACGTCGGTCATGCCAAGGTTGGCGATGGTGGTGCCGACGGTGAGGTCGGAGACGGACATGCCGATCATCAGGCCGAGCGTGAACAGCGAGTTCATCAACGGCTGCCCCCACTCGGTTTCCTGCTCGCAGAAATGCCGGTCGATGTGGAGCGGCTGGGGGTTGAGGGTCATGTTCGAGAACAGCATGTTGTCCATCTGGGTGACGGTGCGAGTATAGCGATGCTCGATCACCTCGCCGGGGACGAAATCCTCGTAATAGAGCCCGCCGCGTTTGTGCCGGATTGCTGCGTGCTGCGTCATTGGCGCCTCCTGGCCGTTAAGTTCCCATTTACCATAATCATTGATGCTTCTTAACGCCCGAAAGGGTGGCCGGTGGGAGCCGGCAAGGGGAGTTATCAATGCTGGTCGATCCCAGCAATTCTTCCGTATTTGCGGGAGTTGCGAGCGCCATTCGACAGGCGTCGCAGAGCACCGGTGCAAGCTTCAACTATCTGCTGGCGACGGCGCAAGTGGAATCGGGGCTCAATCCGAATGCCGGGGCCGCAACCTCGTCGGCGCGCGGGTTGTTCCAGTTCATCGAGCAGACATGGCTTGCCACCATCAAACAGGCGGGTGCGGCGCTCGGTTACGGCCGCTACGCCGACGCCATCAGCCAGACGGCGCCCGGCAAATACGAGGTTGCCGATCCGTCGCTTCGCCGCGAGATTCTCAAGCTGCGCGGCGACCCGACCGCAAACGCCGTGATGGCGGGGGCCTTCACCAAATCCAATGCGGATGTTCTGAGCCAGCGGCTCGGCCGCGCCCCCAGCGAGGGCGAGCTTTACATTGCGCATTTTCTGGGCGTCGGCGGCGCGGCGCGGCTGATCTCGCTTGCTGCCAGCGATCCCACCGCGCGCGCCTCGCATTTCTTCTCGCACGCCGCGGCGGCCAATCCCTCGATTTTCTACGATCGCAGCGGAGCGCCCCGCAACGTCGCGCAGGTTCGCGACATATTGACTGCACGCTATGACGTGGCCCGCAACAGCCAAAACGACTTGGCCGCAGTGGCGCAGGCGGCGGTATCGGCGCCCGATACCGCCGGCATTGCTAACGCGTTTGCCGCCGGCCAGCAGGCTCCGGCTACCGGCAGCAGCATTGCCGATAAGGTCGCCGCGCTCGCGCCCGCGCGGGCCGATCGACCGCAGCAGCAGGTTTTTCGCGGCTTGTTCGCCGATGCCAACGGCGCCGCGCCGCTTGTGAGCGCGTTGTGGGGCGTGCCCGATGCCAGCGCGGCAATTGGATCGCGGACGGTGCCGGGCGGGTTGCTCAATCTATTCAAGGATCCGGTCGCCAAGGACACATGAGCGGCGGGCGAAGGGGTTATCCGTTAAGCTTTCCAAAAATCTTTGGTGAACGGTTTGTTAAGGCCGTGGGTCTAGTTTCGAGCCTGAGAAAAAACCCGCGTGGCGTGAGCGGTTACCATGATCGTCCGCGATTTTCTTGACTGGGTGCGTACTGCGCCGGCCAGCCAGCGGGCCGAAGCCACCAGTGCGCTCGAACGCGCTTATCTTTATTCCGATCTTTCCGCGCACGATGCCGCCGCCGCCGAAGGCGCGATGCTGATGCTGCTCGACGACGCTTCGCCGCTGGTGCGCCGCGCGCTCGCCGACTCCCTGGCGGCAAGTCCGAGCGCGCCCCCCGCGATCATGCTGGCGCTGGCGGCCGACCAGCCGCAGATCGCCGCGCCGGTGCTGGCGCTATCGCCGCTGCTTGTCGACGCCGACCTCGTCGAGGCGGTGGCAACCGGCGGCGGGGTAGTGCAGGCGGCGGTGGCGAGCCGCGCCGGTCTGCCGCGCGCTGTCGCCGCCGCCATCGCCGAGGTCGGTACGGCCGAATCATGCCTGGTGTTGCTGGAAAATCCCGACGCCGACCTTGCGGTTTTCTCGATCGACCGCATTGCCGAACGGTACGGCCATCTGGCTGCGATCCGCGAAGAGTTGCTGGCGCGCGCCGATGTGGCGGCAGCTACGCGGCTGACGCTGGTCGCCAAGCTTTCCGACACGCTCGCCGGCTTCGTTGCCGAACGGCAATGGCTCGATCCGGATCATGCACAACGCGTCGCGCGTGAAGCATGTGAGAAGGCAACCCTGGTGCTGGCCGCCGAGGCGCCGATGCCGCAGATGCGGCCGCTGGTTCATCATCTGCGCGCCAGCGGCCAACTCACCGGGGGGCTCGTTCTGCGCGCGCTCCTGTGCGGTAACATCGCGTTGTTCGAGGAAGCTTTGTCGGAACTGACCGAAATGCCGGTGGAGCGGGTTTCTCGCCTTGTCCATGACGGCGGAAACACCGGATTGCACGCGTTGTTCGGCCAGGCCGGGCTGCCGCCATCGACCTATCCTGCATTCAAGGAAGCGATTGGTGCAATGCGCGAGGGAGGCTTTGACAGCGAGCCGGGCGGCGGCGCGCGACTCAAACGCCGGATGATCGAGCGCGTGCTTACCCGATGTGAGGACGAAATGCCCGGCGAGGTGGAACCGCTGCTTACGCTGTTGCGCCGCTTCGCGACCGAGGCGGCACGTGAGGAGGCGCGGTTGTTCTGCGACGAATTGGTGGCCGAAGCCTGCCGGGACGAACAATCGGAAGCCGCTTAAGCGGCTCCGGGCGCCAGCGGCGGCTCAAAAATGTTCTCCAGATAATCCGGTCGCTCGCTGTTCTCGACGCGCAGGAACTCGTCGGTGACTTCCCGCAGCTTTTGGGTCAGCGCGGCGGCGACGGCCGCAAGATCGGCCCGGTCCTGCTCGCGGGCGATGGCGCGCACTGCGTCGACATGCTGATCGACCAGCGTGAGCGGAATACGCGTCATGTCCGGGGTATGTTCGATCAGCCGGCACAAGCTATCGGCAGCGGGGCCAACGGCGGCATAACCGAATGTCGCGGCCTCGCCTTTGATGTCGTGGGCGGCGCGAAACAGGTCGTCATGGGTCTTTTTGGCGAAGCCGACCCGCTTGACTTCGTGCCGCGCGGCGTCGAGCCGCGCGCACTCGGCATGCATCCACTCGTCGAATTCCGCCGACAATTGCGCCAGTGCCGCTTCGGCGCGCGCGACCGGATCGTCATCATCATCCGGCACATGCGTTATCGCCTTGCGCAGTTCGGCCGGCGGGCTGATGACTTCGTGATCGGCGAAGGTTGCGACCAAGGGGGCAGTATCCTTGCGGGCCATGATTTTGGTTTTGCTCCTGACGATCAGCTGACGACTTTATCGAGCAGCGGTTGCTGCCGAATCACGTCCGCCTTGCCGCCCTTGCGCCGTTCCGGCCCGACGTAATTCGGGTTGACGTTGCGCCGCCGGTCGGGACCGAAATAGGTCTTGGTTTTGATGAACGGACGCGGCTTGGCGACGACGTTGAGGATTCGCTCGTACAGCGCCTTGGCGGAAATTGGCTTGGTGAGGAATTCTGTTATCCCGGCGTCGCGGGCACTGACCACGCGTTTCTTTTCCGAATGGCCGGTCAGCATGATGATCGGAACGTAGGGGTTGGCGTTGGCGCCGGGCTGACGGATCATCTGCGCCAATTCCAGCCCGTCGAAAATCGGCATCACCCAGTCGGTGAGTACGATATCCGGCATGTAATGGGTGAATGCCTCGAGCCCTGCGGCGCCGTCTTCGGCCTCATACACCTCGCGAGTGCCGAAACCATGCAGCAGCGTGCGCAGGATACGCCGCATATGGGCGTTGTCGTCGATGACGAGAAAGCGCAGGCGGTTGAAGTTGATACGGACCATAAAGCCTCGCCCGGCGGACGCCAAAGCGCCCGTCGCCTACCAACGCAAGGTAGAGTTCCGCCGTTAAGGCTTGGTTAAGCATAAGCGGGCCGATGGTGAGGGAAATACCGGAGAATACGGCGCGAAAAGGCGCGCTCAATAGCTGAATTGTTCGCGCAGGATGCGCTCATCGAGGCTGTGACCGGGATCGAACAGCATATGCATGGCGACCGACTGATCCATGCTGATCTCGACCGAGCGGACCGCGCGCACCTCATTGTTGTCGGCGACCGCGGCGACCGGCCGCTTGGTCGCCTCGCAGACTTCGATGGTCACGTGCGCCCGGTTAGGCAGGAGCGCGCCATGCCAACGGCGGGGCCGGAACGGGCTGATTGGCGTCAGCGCCAGCAGCGATGAGCCGATCGGAATAATCGGTCCCTGCACCGACAGATTGTAAGCGGTCGAGCCGGCCGGCGTGGCCAGCAGTACGCCGTCGGCGACAAGCTCGCCGAGCCGCTCCTTTCCATCGACCAGGATGCGTAGCCGCGCCGCTTGATAAGTCTGGCGAAACAGCGAGACTTCATTGATTGCGCGGTGGCTGTGGACGCGGCCCGAAGCATCGCGCGCGCGCATGACCAGAGGATGAATCACGGTGACGCGTGCCGCGGCCAGCCGTTGCCGCAGTTTCTGCTCGGAAAACTCGTTCATCAGAAAGCCAACGGTGCCGCGATGCATGCCGTAGATCGGCTTGCCGGAATTCATGAACCGTTGCAGGGTCGAGAGCATGAGGCCGTCGCCGCCAAGCGCGACAATGACGTCGGCTGCCTCCGGCAGCGCATCGCCGTAGCGGCGGACCAGCGCGCGCCGCGCCTTTTGCGCGGCCGCGGTATCGCTGGCCACAAAGGCGATACGCTTGAAACGGGGTTCGGAGCGGCGCTTTGGCATATCGGTTCGGGGCGGCGGCCTAACGGTTGCGGAGTGGGTCATGGAACGCGCTGTGTTCGTGTACACAACCTATCCATCGATTGTCGAGGCGGAGGCGGCGGGACGCGCCTTGGTCGAGCGCCGGCTATGCGCGTGCGTCAACATACTGCCGGGCATGGTCTCCTATTATTGGTGGCAGGGCGCTATCGAACGCGGCGACGAGGTGGTGATGCTGATCAAAACTCGCGCCAGCCTGGCCGAGAATGTACGCGCCGCGGTGAAGGGCATGCACTCATACAGTATGCCGGCCATCCTGGTGCTGCCGATCGAGAGCGTCGATCCAGACTATCACGCGTGGATCGAGGCGCAGACCGGCGCTTCGACCTCTCGATGACCAGCGGCGCGCCGATGGCCAGGCGATCCTCATGCAGAAAGCCGTTAGTATGATCGTTTTCGCCGCAGGCGAACATGGACGGGAGATGGTAATGACCGAATCCGAACCAAAGGCCGCCCAACACACGGCAAAAGTTCTCAGGCGTACACTGTTATCGCCCACCTACATCAAGGCGGACGCCGAACTGCAGCGCGCAGCAGCACAATACTTTACCGCCATTGCGGAGTTCTCCAATCGGCCTGCACAAATCGAACAGGCCAGCACCAACCTCAAGCAGAAGCTCGTTCCCAAGCTTGGCTTCGATGGCAAGGTGGACTGGCGGGTGATTGCGGATGCGCGCGTCAAGGGTGGCCTGGTGGTCGAAGAGATACAGAAGGAGCCGATGAGCAAACCGCGCGACTGACAAAAATTCGTCGGAACACCCGCGTTGGGCTCGCCCGCCACTCGATTGCCAGCCAATGAAAAGACTAAGCAAATCCCAGATCGAAGCGACCGCGTACCATGAGGCCGGTCACGCGGTCATCGCTTATGCGCTGGGTTATCGGCCGCAGTCCGTGACAATCGTTCCGACGCGCGATGCGGCCGGACACATCGTTCAGGACAATCCACTGCATGGCTTTCAAAACGATATCGACGGCTCGGATGAGGTGCGGCTTCGTGTTGAGAACTTCATCACGGTTTGCTTTGCCGGCCCGATAACGCAGAAGCTTCACAATCCGCGATCATGGCGCCGGGCGCACGGCCAGTGGGATTACGACAAGATCGCAGAACTGGGTTCGCGCGTGTGTCGTTCCGACGAACAAGCCGATGCCTTTATCCGATGGCGCGAGGTCGTTGCCCGTGACATGGTGAAAGCGCACTGGGTTCGTATTCAACTGGTTGCCGGAAAGCTGTTGGAGCGCCAGCGCCTCAGCCAAGCCGATCTTGAAGCGATTGTCGGACCTCGCGCTGGCGTAATTCGGATCGGTTAGCGATATATTCAGCGCGGTCGCCGCACTTGCCTTTCCAGAAGGGCCGTTCAGCGAGAAACAGATATGGACCAGTACGAACTCTATAAGGGCTTTCGCATCCGCGTCTACGAGGATTGGTCGGGGCTATGGCTGGCGGAGACCAAGAGGTCGTTGCGGCGGCGGCCCGTCGCTGGCATTCCGGACGCCGATAGTGAGTATATTACCACGCCTTCCGGGCACCCAACGCCGGAAGCGGCCGTCGATTTCATCAAACAGGTAATCGACGACCCCGGTGCGAAGAAATAAGGCCGGTTACCAGCTATAACGTGGCGCGCCCGATGCCGAAGTAAGTTTGCGACGAAGCGGCGGATTGGCCGTCGAATTTCGCCTCGCAGGAGAGGCATTTGCGTCCGCGGCATCGACGTTATGTTGATTTTGCGTGGTGCCGGGTGAGAGAATCGAACTCCCGACCAACGGTTTACAAAACCGCTGCTCTACCGCTGAGCTAACCCGGCTGATCCAGGGTCTTTGCACGCCCTCTCGCATGAGACCGGCTCGGACTAAAGTCAAGAACACAAGCGCGTCAAAGTTGCCCAGTTGGGCACCCCATTGCGAGTCGATGAAGGATTTCCGACACTGAATTCGTCGAGAGGCAACAAGTCCGATGAACATCGTTCAAGGCGACGAGGTCGAATGGAAGCGTGGGCTGCAACATCGCGGCGGCACATTTCATTACCGGCATCTGCTTGAAGGTGAACCCGGCACGGTCGGTAATTTTCATCTCGGCATCGGCCAGCAGGAAGGCGATTTCGTTTCGCCCCGTCACCGGCACAATTTCGATCAGTTCCGCTATCAGCTCGAGGGCGTTTCGAACTTCAACCGTAACGGAAAGATGACGGCCGGCATGCTCGGCTACTTTCCGGAAGGCGCGGCGTACGGGCCGCAAAGCTCCGAAGGCCGCTCGGTCACCGCCGTGCTGCAATTCGGCGGCGCCAGCGGCAACGGCTATCTGTCGCCGCGGGAAGTCGCCGCCGGCACGGAGGAACTTAAAAAAATCGGCACATTTGAAGGTGGTGTCTTCCGCCGCAACGACGACGGCGAAGGCCGCCGCAACTCCGACGCCTATCAGGCGATCTGGGAGCATGTGCACGGCCGCCGCATGGACTACCCGAAGCCGCGCTACCGCGACCCGATCATTGTCGATCCGCGGAATTACGATTGGTTGCCGGCTGCCGGGATGCCGGGCGTGCGCGAAAAGCCGCTCGGCGCCTTCACCGAGCGGCAATGCGCGGCGCTCCTCATCGCAATTGCGCCTGGCGCCTCGTATCGCGCCGGTGGGCGTAGCGTCTATCTGGTGCTGACGGGCGTGGGCGTCGCACAAGATGTTCCCTATCGGCAGCTTACAGCTCTGCACCTTGCGCAAGGGGAAACCGCCACGGTGGTGGCGCGCGATGAAACCGAGTTGCTTCGCCTGGTGTTGCCCGATCTTTCCGCGCTTGCGTTTCTCCCGGCGCAGGTCAGAGCTGCCGAATAAATGCCGCTTCCTTCTTTCCATGTTTCGACGCGTGAACTGCGGCCCTGGAACATCACGCGCGCTGCGGTCTATGGCGCCGGCATCGGCACGATCGCGGCATTGTTCAAGACCTTCGGGCCGCCGCATGCAGACGGCGCGCCATTCCAACACGTACTCGAAATCGCGGCGGCTGCGGCGGTATTTGCGGCTTTGTGCGCCACCGCGGCTTATTTGCGTAATGTCGTCGCGCGGCGTTTCATCTGGCCGGACATTCGCTAAGCAGGCCGCTTGCCGGAAAGCAGCGCATGCAGAAAGCCGATGTGATCGTGGTAGGCGCCGGTTCGGCCGGCGCGGTCATGGCCGCCCGGTTGTCGGAAGACAGCTTCCGCCGCGTGATCTTGATTGAAGCCGGGCGCGACACGCCTCCGGGCGACGTGCCGGAAGACATCCGCAGCATTTTTCCGATTGCCTACGCCAACCGCAATTATTTCTGGCCGCTGACCACGACCTTCCGCAACGGCGAAACGCCGGTGCCTTTCCTGCAGCCGCGCGTGATGGGCGGCGGATCGAGCGTCATGGGCATGATCGCGCTGCGCGGGCTGCCGCACGATTACCGGCGGTGGGAAGAGAAGGGTGCGCGCAATTGGGGCTGGCACGACGTGTTGCCGACGTTCCAGGCGATGACTGACGATCTCGACGAGTCTGCGCCGCGGCGCAACGCGCGCGGCCCGAACGTGGTTCGCCGACTGCCGCGCCAGGTGTGGCCACTGTACATGCGCCGGCTCGAAGAAGTGGTCAACGCGCAAGGCATAACCTCGCGCGAAAATATCTACGCCACCGACGCCGATGGTTTCTTTCCGACGCCGCTGAGCCACGACGACGAACGCGCGACCAGCGCCCGATGTTACCTGAGCCAGGAGGTGAGGGCGCGTCCCAACCTCACGATCATGACGGGTACGCGGGTGCTGCGCATCGCGTTCGACGGTGCCCGCGTCACCGGCGTGGTGATCGAAGGCGGAGCCGGGCAACGGACCATAGCGGCGGGCGAGGTAGTGGTGTCGGCCGGGGGTATTCACTCGCCGACTTTACTGTTGCGCTCGGGTATCGGTCCGGCCGACGAGCTGCGCAAGCTCGGCATTGCCGTCGTTGCGGATCGTCCCGGCGTCGGACGCAACTACCAGAACCACCCGCAACTGCACTTCGCGATGGCGCTCAAACGCGGTTCGCGCATGCCGGCGCAGGCGAAGCACTACATCATGGCGAGCCAGCGGTTTTCGTCTGGAGTGGCGGGCGGCAGTCCCGGCGACCTGTTCCACTATTACACCGGGCGCGTCAGCCCAAAGCCGTTCGGATTGCGAATGGCGATGGTGGCCTGCTGTCTCTATGCGCCGGTCTCGCGTGGCGCAGTGGCGTTACGCTCCGCCGATGCGACCGTGCCGCCGCGGGTGGATCAGGGATTCCTTTCCGAACCGCTCGATCGGCAGCGCATGATCATTTCGGCGCGTTTGGCCCATCGCCTGTTGCTCAACCCGGCGGTGCGATCGTGCTTCGAAGAGATTTATCTGATGCCCCGGATGGCGCCGCTCCGTCTGATCAACGGAGCCGGCGTTGCCGGGCTTGCCAAAGCTTTCGGAGCCGCCGCAGTGCTCAACGCTCCGGCAGCGCTCCGCCGCGCCGTCATCGGTTCCGCGATCAAGCCCGGGCGCCTGATCGCCGACGAAAAGGATACGTTGCCGCTCTCCGACGACGATATTCTCGATGCGACCGGTGCGAGCTTTCACCCGACTTCGACCTGCGCTATCGGCTCAGCGGACAATCCGCTTGCCGTGGTCGATTCCGAGTGCCGCGTCTACGCCGTGGAGGGCCTGCGCGTCGCCGATGCGTCGGTCATGCCGTCGATCGTGAGTGCCAACACCAATATGCCGACCATGATGATCGGCGAGCGCGTTGCGGAATTCATCCGCGCCGCATAACGGCAACATCGACGTGCAGCTTGTCAAAGGCGCCTGCAACAAAACGGGACGGCAATCGCTGCCGTCCCGTTCGTTGTTGGTTTCAGCTTTGCGTCAGATTTGGCTGATGTCGCGATCCTTGGTCTCGGGCAGGAAGATCAGTCCGACAACGAAGCTCATCGCCGCCACCGCAATCGGGTACCACAGACCGGAATAAATATTGCCGGTCGCGGCCACGATGGCGAACACGGTGGCCGGCAGGAAGCCGCCGAACCAGCCGTTGCCGATGTGGTAGGGCAGCGACAATCCGCTGTAGCGGATGCGGGTCGGGAACAGTTCCACCAGCCACGCGGCGATCGGCCCGTACACCAGGGTCACGTAAACGACCAGGATGGTGAGCATGATCACCGTCATCACGTAATTGATGTCGTTCGGATCGGCCCCCGCCGGATAGCCATGCTCCTTGATCGCGGCGGCAATCGCCTTGGCGGCGCCCGGCGCGTCGCCGGCGATCGTCTGATCGCCGATCTTTACGCTCGCTACCGTTCCGGCCGGCGCGGCGACGTTGTCGTAGTTCACCGACAGACCCACCAGTGCCGACTTGATGATGTCGCATGGCGTCGTGAACTTCTCGGTACCGGTCGCCTTGAACTGGAACGAGCAGCTGGCCGGGTCGGCAGTCACCGTAACCGGTGCGGCGGCCAATGCGGCTTCGAGCTTCGGATTGGCGAAGTGGGTGATGCCCTGGAAGATTGGGAAGTAGGTCACCACCGCGAGCAAAAAGCCCGCTAACATGATTGGCTTGCGTCCGATCCGGTCGGACAGCCAACCGAACAACACGAAGCAGGGCGTGCCGATCGCGAGGGCGACTGCGATCATGATCTGGGCGGTGACGCCTGGAACCTTGAGCGTCTGGGTGAGAAAGAACAGCGCATAGAATTGGCCGCCATACCACACCACAGCCTCGCCGGCGGTCGCGCCAAACAAGGCCAGGATCGCGATCTTGGCGTTGCTCCACTGGCCGAAAGCTTCCGCCAGCGGACGCCGCGATTGCTTGCCCTCGTCGACCATGCGGCGAAACAGCGGTGACTCGTTGAGTTTGAGCCGGATCCACAGCGACACCGCCAACAAAATCGCCGACAGCAGGAACGGAATCCGCCAGCCCCAATCGCCGAACGCCGCCTCTCCCATGCTGGTGCGAATGCCGAGGATCAACAAAAGCGCGAGGAAAAGACCGAGCGTCGCCGTCGTTTGGATCCACGATGTGTAGTAGCCGCGCTTGTTGGCCGGGGCGTGTTCGGCGACATAGATCGCCGCGCCGCCGTATTCGCCGCCGAGCGCAAGGCCCTGGACCAGCCGGAACGCGATGAGCAGGATCGGAGCGAGGATGCCCCAGGTTGCATAGCCGGGGATCACGCCGATCAGGAATGTGCCGATACCCATCAGGCTCATGGTGATGAGGAAGGTATATTTGCGGCCGATCTTGTCGCCGAGGCGGCCGAAAATCAGCGCCCCAAACGGGCGGACCGCAAAGCCGGCGGCGAACGCAAGGAGCGCGAAGATGAAACCGACGTTCGCCGGAACATTGGAGAAGAAGTATTTCGCCAGGAACGCACCAAGCGTGCCGTAAATGTAAAAGTCGTACCATTCGAAGACCGTGCCGAGCGATGAGGCAAAGATCACGAGCCGCTCTTCGCTCGTCATGCCGCCTGCACGCGGTCGATTGATCGCAATCGTCGTCATGACATCGTCCCCCGTTGCGCGCGAACGCGTCGTCCGCCTTAAGCGGTTAACGACGCTATTGTGCGGAGGGGGACCTGTCTGTGCGCCACACGTCGTAAGCCAAAAGTCTTTGAACGAAAGGACAATCGATCCTGGGCTGTACGTGCAATGCCCGTGTAGCGGCCAATTAATATTACCGCGCAATTCACCAATGGAATCCGGGCGTTTTAAACGAATTTGACGGGCGCCGTACTTACCATCGGGGATCGGAACAAAAGGTCCTTCATGCGGATCATCCATGCGGCCGTGTTGCTCACCCTGACCGCTTCGCCGGCGCTGGCGCAGCGCGGTCCTGTCATTGTCATTCCGGGCCGCCCGGACGTCCCCGTCCTGATGAACGGCGTCGACGTGTCGTGGTCGGTGATCGAAGGCGACTTCGGCTTGGCGCGCCCGGGGATAGTGACGCCGACGGTGATCTACCGGCCGGCGCCACCTCCAAGCGCACCCTACTGGGCCGCGCCGGGTGGTGCCAATGAGCGGGGTTTTTTTCCGAAAAGCGACAAGAAACCCGGTTACGGCCGGCTGGAGATCGAGCCCGCGCCGGATCGTCCGTTGCCGCCGCCCGCGCAGAGCTATCGTAAAAGCTGGTCGAGCCAGTCGGCGCCTGGTCCGGTCACTGACTATCCGCCGTACCCGCTGCCGCCGATCGGTCTGTCGATCGGGGGCGGCGGCAATTACCACCACCACGATCACGGCCACGATCATCACAAGTAACCGGCTTGCCGACGCAGGCCGATCGTAAAGGGGAGTGTCCATGCCTTTCGTTCGCGTTGTCTTCGTAGCGTGCGGCGCTTTGCTTGCTACGTTTTTCAGTTCGGCGGCTTTTGCAGGCTGCTGCGGCGGCTGTGGCGGCTGCGGTGGTTCCTACATCGTCGGATACACCTACGCGCCGGCGATCCCGGTCCCGCCACCGGTCGTGTACGCTCCGGCACCGGCGCCAATCACGATCGCGCCGGCACCGATCGCTGTCGATCATTGGGACACGGGTGGTTGGGGCGGCTGGGGCGGCTGGGGTAACAATTGGGGCGGATGCGGCTGCTGCTGCAACCGAGGGCTTTTCACGAGCGGCGCGTTCGTCACGCCGGGGCCTGTCTACATCGTCAACCAGGGTCCGCAATACTCCGGCCCGGGCATCATGATCCCGTCACTGGGCTATGCACCGGGCGAGGGAGTGGCCGGACCTGGAACGTATCCGTATGTCGGGCCTTATCACCCGCACGCTTATTACGGATATCATCCGTATCGTCATCGCTACTACTATCATGGCCGCTATCCGCTGCACTCGCGCGGCTAGTCGCTTAACTCGAGCCTAGCGCGCGGCTGGCGACGTAGAGCGCCAGCGCCGCTGCATTCGATACGTTGAGGCTTTTGATGGCGCCCGGCAGATCGAGCCGGGCCAGCCGATCGCAGATGGCGCGCGTGCCTTGCCGCAAGCCTTTGCCCTCGGCGCCGAGAACGAGTGCGAGCGGCGAGCGAAGCGGCATCGCGGCAAGGTCGTCGGCTCCGCCGCTATCCAGTCCGACAATCAGGAATCCGTGCTCCTTGAGTTCGGCAAGCCCGCGCGCAAGGTTTTGCACGCTGACAATCGGCACCAGTTCGAGTGCGCCAGATGCGGATTTGGCGAGCACGCCGGTGGCTTCCGGACTGTGGCGCGCGGTGATGACGATCGCGGAGACCGCGAACGCCGCCGCCGAGCGCATGATGGCACCGACATTGTGCGGATCGGTGATCTGGTCGAGCACCAGGACGATGCCGGCGGCGCCCAGGTCGGTCAGTGCCGGCATCGGCAGCGGATCGGCCTCGGCAAGAATGCCTTGATGCACTGCGTCAGGCGAAAGTCGCGCGGCGATGGCGTCCGGCCGCACCAGGTCGGGCTCGATCGGCAACACCAAGCCGTCATCGGCAAGCCGCCGTAGGGCATTTTCAGTCACCAAAATCTTGCGGATGCGGCGCGCCGGATTGGTGAGTGCGGCTATCACCGTATGCCAACCGTAAAGAATGACCGCGGCGTCCGCGTCGTGTCGGTCTCCGTGGCGGCCGCGTCCGCGAGATCCATGGTCACGGCGAGCGCCACGGCGATGTGGCATGCGTGACTTTACGCGCCGTTTTCCCCGTCCTGGACGTTCCCGCATGGCGCGGTTCTGTCACGCGGGGCGGGGATTGGCAATTCGGCCGGTTTTCGATTGACTCTGATTTCAGCGGCCAACATATAGCGGCCGCGGGCCGGCCGCCGGCTCTCTTGGTGCCCGCATGCTTGGTGCGGGAGAGTGTCCCGAGTGGCAAAGGGGGCGGACTGTAAATCCGCTGGCTTACGCCTTCGTAGGTTCGAGTCCTACCTCTCCCACCAGTCTTCGCGCGTTAAAGCGCGCTACGACTTGGCAGGCCATGGAGATCGCGCGAGGACTGCCGCGCCGAAGGGCAGCGAAGGCGGGCCCAATGGAATACGTTTATATTGTCGAAAGCATCGCGGACCTTCGCCGCGTCTTTGCGGGCAAAAAACCGTGCCTTCGCGCCAAGGTGCGCCACCCGGTTGAATTGACAAATCGGGCGCGGGAAATGGCGGTGTCGCGGGACCGAAAGGGTGAACAAAACCCTCACAAAACCCGCGTAAATCAACGCTTAATCACGGCTCGCAGCGCCGCGAATAAACGCTATTTTTAGTCTGTCTTTTAAACTGATCTTAGACCCTCAACGGTAGGTTCGCGCCATACGGCGGGAAACAGGGCCCGTCACAAACAAAAGAATTTTTGGGAAAGGCGTCACGATGAAAGCCGTCGTCAAGACGGTCGAGCCCGCCGAACGCGAGGCGCGGTTCGACCATGTTCGTCCTCACTATCTGGAGGCGCTCACGCTGGTCGAGCGTCTGCACCGGCGTCTGCTCGACGTCATCAAGGACGAATTCGATCGCCGTGGCCGCGCCGACATCAATTCGGTGCAGGCGCTGCTCCTCTACAATATCGGCGACAAGGAGCTGACTGCGGGCGAATTGCGCACCCGCGGCTATTATCTCGGTTCCAACGTTTCCTACAACCTCAAGAAGCTGGTCGAGATGGGCTTTCTCGATCATCAGCGCTCGCGCGTCGACCGGCGCTCGGTACGCATCAAGCTGACCGACAAGGGCCGCGAGGTGCGCGACGTCGTCGATGCGCTTTACCAGAAGCACGTTCGCACCGTGGAGCAGGTCGGCGGTATCAACGCCGACGAGTTCAGCGTCCTCAACAAGGCGCTGCACCGGCTCGAGCGGTTCTGGACCGACCAGATTCTCTATCGGCTTTAAGCGCCATTGGTTTTCGTCGTACTGGCGCGAACTGGCCCCGGCGTAACGGCCGGGGTCTTTTTGTTGGCCGAAAACCTACTGCGCGAGCCTGGTCAGCCAGGTCACGACCGGAAACGGCGTGAACAATTGCAGGAGAGCGACCGCAATTACGGCCAAGATCAGATATGCCGCCGCGCCATAGGCAATCTGTTTCGCCAGAGGCGGGTAGGGTGGCTTGTTGCCGGGCGGCCAGGCGAACGTCTCCTCCCACTTACCCGGCGCGATATGAGCCGGTCGGATGTTCTCAAGCGGTAGCCAGGCGCGATAAGCGGCGATGCCGCGCTCGCGCGCAATCGGATTGCGCAGCCAAAGGAAATTATGCCGCCCTGCCAGATCGACGACGCCCCTCATCACGGCGCGCAGGATGAAGGCGATGAACAAACACAGCAAATAGACATAGGCGATGATCAGGCCGACCTGGAGCACGGGATCGGCTAATATCCCGACCCGAAACACTCCGGCGCAGACCTGTACGGTTGCGTCGACCAGCACCTTCAGACCGGCCGAAATCTGGTGCGGCAGCGTGTAGTCGAAGGAGTAGTGGTCCAGCAACAGGACGATCGCCAGCACGCCGACCAGTTGGACCAGTCGCGAGCGCGCGATGGCGCGTATCGGGGCGGCAATAAGCCGGATCGGGCCCATAATTCTCCTGCCGGTTTCTTCTGCCGGATTCTCCGGTCAAAGCGCACGATCATACAACGTGGTTGCGCGTGAGATGCCATGACCTCTTTGGGCGGCATCCTTGTTGTGCTAACAGGCAGCGCCGTTGCCCGGCCAAATTCGGCCTTTTTGCCCTGCTAGATAGAGCTCCATGAGCGATACCGACGAGCCGTCTAATCGCCACGCCGACCGGCGTGGTTTTCTTCGTCTGGCCGGCGGCGCCATGCTGAGCGGCGCCTTTGCACGCGCCGCCGCGGCGGAGGATTCCGCGCTTGACCGGCTGATCGGCGATACCCAGCGGGGCGGGTTTGGACAGAATTTCGATGACGCTTCGCGCACCATCCGAATGCCGCGGGCCACCGAGCCCACGGTTTCTGCGGCGACTGCGCAAACCACCGAGAAGGCGGTCAATCGCTATGCCGACATCGTCGCGCGCGGCGGCTGGCCGTCGGTGCCTTCGGTCAGCGTGCTTCGCGTCGGCGACCGGCATGCCGCGGTGCCGGTGCTGCGCGCCCGTCTGGCGGTTTCCGGCGACATCGATCCGAACGCGGCCGGCAACGACATCTACGATTCCTATGTCGAAGCCGCGGTGCGGCGCTTCCAGGCACGGCATGGGCTGACTGTCGACGGCATCATCAGGCCGGAGACTTTGGCGGCGATCAACGTGCCGGCGCCGACGCGGCTCAGCCAGCTCAAGATCAACGTGACGCGACTGCGGGTGTTGAGCGCGAATCTGTCGCCGCGTTACGTAGTCTGCAACATTCCGGCCGCCCGTATCGAAGCGATCGAGAACGGCATGGCGGTGTCGCGCCATACCGCCGTTGTCGGCAAGCCGGACCGTGCGTCGCCTGAGATCAACTCAAAGATCATCCAGATCAACTTCAATCCGTATTGGACGGTGCCGCCATCGATCGTGCAACGCGATCTCATTCCGAAAATGCAGGATCAGCCGGATTATCTCACCAGCAACCACATCCGCATCTTCGATGCCCGACACCGGGAGCTGCAGCCGTCGCAGATCAACTGGTACTCGGAAGACGCCACCCATTACTCGTTCAAACAGGACCCCGGCAGCTTCAACTCGCTCGGTTCGATCCGCATCAATTTTCCAAGCCCCTACGGCGTGTATATGCACGACACGCCACTGAAGAACTTGTTTGGCGACGATTTCCGCTTTCACTCGTCGGGCTGCGTGCGCGTGCAGAACGTACGCCAGCTGGTCGCCTGGCTATTGCAAGGAATGAAGGGTTGGTCGCTCGAAGACATCGATCGAGTAATCAAGTCCGGCGAACAAAAGAACGTCGAGCTGAAAAAGCCGGTGCCGTTGCACTGGGTCTACATCACCGGCTGGGAGACGCCCGACGGCGTCGTGCAATTCCGCGAAGACATTTACGGCAAGGACGGTCTGGCCGGTGCGCAGACCGCGACCACGAATTTGTAACGGTTTTGCCGACAGGGTTGGCTTGGCTTCCTTCACAAGACCTTGCGCCCGCGCTCCGGTATGCTATCGCGAGCGGTCGTTCGGCGGATAGCGCGCTCGGGCGGATCAACGGGATGAGGCAGGGGACAAGCCATGTCGGTTCGGCACGACGCAGCGGTATCGCCGGAGGGCTTTTTCTCGGCCGTTTTAGGCGAAAGCGATCCGGAAGTCGCCGAGGCGATCCGGCTGGAGCTTTCACGGCAGCGCGACGAAATTGAGCTGATCGCCTCGGAAAATATCGTCAGCCGCGCCGTACTCGAAGCGCAGGGTTCGGCGCTGACCAACAAATACGCCGAAGGCCTTCCGGGTAAGCGTTATTACGGCGGTTGCCAATTCGTCGACATTGCCGAGCAACTCGCCATCGACCGCGCCAAAAAGCTGTTCGGGTGCTCATTCGCCAACGTACAGCCGCATTCCGGCGCGTCCGCCAACGCCGAAGTGTTTCTGGCGCTGATGCAGCCGGGCGACACGTTCATGGGGCTTAATCTCGCCGCCGGCGGGCATCTCACCCATGGATCGCCGGTCAACGTGTCCGGCCGCTGGTTCAAGCCGGTTCCTTATGGCGTGCGCCGCGACGATCATCTGATCGACATGGACGAGGTCGAGCGGCTGGCGAAAGAGCATCGGCCCAAGGTCATCATCACCGGCGGTTCGGCTTATCCGCGCATCATCGATTTCCGCCGTTTCCGCGAGATTGCCGAGGGGGTCGGCGCTTATCTGATGGTCGACATGGCGCATTTCGCGGGTCTCGTCGCCGGCGGCGCGCATCCGTCCCCGTTTCCGCATGCGCATGTGGTTACCACCACGACGCACAAGACGTTGCGCGGGCCACGTGGCGGCATGATCCTCGCCAATGACGACGAGCTGGGGAAAAAGCTCAACTCCGCGGTGTTTCCGGGGATGCAGGGCGGTCCGCTGATGCACGTGATCGCGGCCAAGGCGGTGGCGCTTGGCGAGGCGCTGCGCCCGTCATTCAGGAGCTACGCCAAGAACGTCGTGGAAAATGCGAAAGCGCTGGCGGAAACGCTGAAGTCTGGCGGCTTCGATATCGTCTCCGGCGGCACCGACACGCATTTGATGCTGGTCGATCTGCGCAAAAAGCGGCTGACCGGCAGAGTGGCGGAGGCTGCGCTCGGGCGAGCCCACATCACCTGCAACAAAAACGGCATACCGTTCGATCCGGAGAAACCGACCGTCACTTCGGGTATCCGGCTCGGCACCCCGGCCGGCACCACCCGCGGCTTCGGCATTGCCGAATTTCGCCAGGTCGGCGCGTTGATCGCCGAAGTGCTCGATGCGCTTTCGCAAAAGGGCGCCGAGGCTGATTCTGCTGCTGAGACAAGCGTGCGTGAAAAAGTCAAACATCTGGTCGGCCGGTTCCCGATTTACGAGCGTTAGGGGCCAGCAATGCGTTGTCCGAGTTGCGCAAGCCTCGACACTCAGGTGAAAGATTCGCGGCCGGCCGAAGACTCATCGGTCATCCGTCGGCGCCGCGTGTGCCTGTCATGCAATTTCCGCTTCACGACTTTCGAGCGCGTGCAATTGCGCGAGTTGATCGTGATCAAGCGCAATGGCCGGCGGGTGCCGTTCGATCGCGACAAGCTGCTGCGCTCGGTGCAGATCGCGGTACGCAAGCGTCCGGTCGAGCCCGAGCGCATCGACCAGATGGTATCGAAAATCGTGCGCGAATTGGAAAGTCAGGGCGAAAGCGAAGTCTCCTCGGAGACCATCGGCGAAACCGTGATGGCCTATCTACGCGATCTCGACGACGTGGCCTATGTCCGTTTCGCCTCCGTCTACCGCAACTTCCGTGAAGCCAAGGACTTCGAGACCGCGCTCGCGGAACTGTCCGCCGACGAGGCGGCGGAGATCGCACGCAAGTGAATGCACAGGCGGGTATCCAGGGGACGAGGCCGGCGCGCGCTTCGGCGGGCATGGGCCCGGACGCCGGCGACGACGGACGCTTTATGGCGCTCGCCCTGGCGTTGGGCCGCCGCGGTCTTGGCCGCACTTGGCCTAATCCTGCAGTGGGTGCGGTCATCGTCAATGGCGGCATCATCGTCGGTCGCGGCTGGACGCAGCCCGGCGGCCGCCCGCATGCCGAGGTCGAAGCGCTGCGCCGCGCGGGGGAAGCGGCGCGCGGCGCAACGCTCTACGTCACGCTGGAACCTTGCTCGCACCACGGCAAATCGCCGCCGTGCGCGGATGCGATCGTTGCCGCCGGCGTGGCGGGTGTCGTCTCGGCGCTGGGGGATCCCAACCCGAAGGTATCGGGGCAAGGCTACGCGCGGCTGCGTGCCGCCGGGATCACCGTTGTCACCGGCGTTGGCGCCGACGAGGCGCGCCGCGACCATGCGGGCCATATCCGGCGCGTGTGCGACGGCCGCCCGAATGTGACGCTCAAGCTTGCCGTTTCGGCCGACGGCAAGGTTGGCGCCGCAGGGCGAAAGCCATTGGCAATCACCGGTGCCGAAACACGGGCGCGCGTCCATCTCCTGCGCGCGCAAAACGATGCCATTATGGTCGGCATCGGCACCGTGCTCGCCGACGATCCGTTGTTGACCTGCCGCTTGCCGGGGATGGAGAAGAATTCACCGGTACGCATCGTGCTCGATCGCGCATTGCGCCTGCCGCCGTCGTCGCGGCTGGCGCAAACGGCCCGGCAAACGCCGCTATGGGCGGTCTGCGGGGCGGACGCGCCGCAGGCGGCGGAACAGGCACTGCTGGCGCAAGGCGTGGACATCTTCAGGATAGAGGCGGCGGTCCAATCGGAGCAGAACGCCGGCCGCTTGGACCTCGCCGTCGTCCTGAAATTAATAGCTGGGCGCGGCATCACCCGGCTGATGGTCGAAGGCGGTCCGACGGTCGCGGCCTCGTTCGTCGCGGCTGATCTCGTCGATGAGGCCATGGTGTTCCGCTCGCCGAAGACCGTGGGTGCCGATGGCATTGATGCGCTGGAGGGCTTGCCGCTGAGCGAGCTGACCCAATCGCCGCGATTGAGGGCACTTGCCGCCCTGCCCATGGGCGGCGATATCTGCGACGTTTACGGGCGAAGGTGACGGCTTTGTTTACCGGTATTATCAGTGACATAGGCGAGGTTGTTGAAGTCAGCGAACAGGCGGCCGGCCTGCGACGCCTCACCATCGCTTGCGGCTATGACCCCGACGGCATCGATATTGGCGCTTCAATCGCCTGCTCCGGACCGTGCCTGACCGTGGTGGCACGCGGTCGTCACGGCAGCCGTGGCTGGTTCGCCGTGGATGCGGCCGTGGAGACCTTGCAAGTGACCACCGCCGGCGCGTGGCGGCGCGGCACCCGGCTCAACCTGGAACGATCGCTCCGGCTCGGCGACGAACTCGGCGGCCACCTGGTCAGCGGTCATGTCGACGGCGTTGCCGAGCTGACCGCGCGCGAGGATTTGGCCGACATGGCGCGCTTGAGTTTGCGGGTGCCAGGGGACCTTGCGCGCTTCATTGCGTCGAAGGGGTCTATCGCCCTCGATGGCGTCTCGCTGACGATCAACGAGGTGAAAGGCGACACGTTCTCGGTCCTGATCATTCCGCATACGCTGAACGTCACGACTTTCGGCGAATTGCGGGTTGGGGCGCGGCTCAATCTCGAGGTGGATCGGATGGCGCGTTACGCAGCGCGGCTTTTGCAAGCGGCGGCGCCGCGTTGAATACGAGGGAGTAGGGCGATGGCTGGTGCACGGAACGGCAAGCGCGCGACGGCAGTTGCAAAGGGCGCACGCATCCTGATTGTCGAAGCGCGCTATTACGAAGACATCGCCGATTTCCTGCTCGCCGGTGCAATGAAAGTGCTCAAGCAAGCCGGTGCGGTGGTCGAACGCATCACCGTGCCGGGCTCGCTCGAAATTCCCGCCGGCATCGTCCTGGCTTGCGATGCGGCCAAGCATAAGGGGCGGCCTTATGACGGGGTGGTGGCGCTCGGCTGTGTGATCCGCGGCGACACCATTCACTTCGAAATCGTCTCGCAACTCTCCGCTCAAGGATTGCTGGACCTTTCGGTCGCGCGCGGCCTGCCGATCGGTAATGGCATTGTCACCGTCAATACGCTGTCGCAGGCGCTCGCCCGCGCCCGCCTTGAGGAGCAGGACAAAGGCGGCGATGCCGCACGCGCGGCGTTGGCGATGGTGCAGCTCAAGCGCCGGCTGGCGCGGCGAAAGTAGGCCCATGGCGCGCCCCGCGACGAAGCAAGACCGCAAAGCCAACAAGCGCGGCGTGGCGCGGCTTGCCGCGGTGCAGGCGCTTTATCAAATGGACCTCGCCGGAACCGGCCTGAACGATATTTTGGCCGAGTTCGAGACTCACTGGCTCGGCAGCGAGGTCGAAGGTGCGCAATACCGGCCGGCCGAAGCGGCATTCTTTCGCGACATTGTCGGTGGTGTGGTGCGCGAACAGGCCCGGCTTGACCCGCAGATCGACGCGGCGCTCCAACGCGGTTGGCCGCTCAAGCGTATCGAGGCGCTGTTGCGCGCGGTGCTGCGCGCCGGCGCCTACGAGCTTGCGTGTCGGCGCGACGTGCCGGCACGCGTGGTCACCTCCGAATATACCGATGTCGCCTCCGCTTTCGTCGATAAGGACGAGACCGGCATGGTCAACGCCGTGCTCGATCAGTTGGCGCGGCAAGTGCGATCGGCGGAATTCGACGTAAAGCCCGGCTAGCCGCGCGCAAACGGCAGCGCACTCGGGCTCCTGAAATTCGACGACGAATTCCACGCCACGGTCTCGGCGGTCAGGTGATAGTCGGGCACGCGCTCGAGGAAGCGCCGCATGGCGATTTCGGTGACCATCCGCGCCATCTGCGCGCCGAGGCAGAAATGCTTGCCGGAACCGAAGCCCAGATGGCCCTGCGGCCGGCGCGCAATATCGAAGCGGTCGGCGTCGGCAAATTTGCGCCCGTCGCGATTGCCGGAGCCGAAAGCAAGCGCCACCTTGTCGCCGGCGCGGATGGTTTGGCCGTGCAGTTCAACGTCGCGCGTTGCGGTGCGCTTGAAGCGCTGTGCGGACGTGTTGAAGCGGAGCGATTCCTCGATCGCGGGCGCAATCAGGGCCGGATCGGCAACCAGCTTGCGCCGCGCATCGGGATGATCGTGCAGATTGAGCGCGAACATGCTCATGAAGCTCGATAGCGATTCGACGCCGGCCATGACGAAAGTGGCGGTCGTCAGCACGATCTCGCGCTCGCTCAGCCGGTCGCCGCCGATCTCGGCTTCGGCGAGATGGGTGATCAGATCGTCGGTCGGGTTGGCCCGCCGCACCGCGACCTCGGCGGTGAGGAAGTCGCTTAATTCCTTGAATGCGGCGATGTGTTCCGGAGTGCGCCCCTTGGCGCTTTTATCGGTCGAGACGGCGAGGATGACCTTTCGCCGGATCTCGCCATGGTCGCGTGCCGGCAGGCCCATGGTGCGGAACAAAAGCC
>JAGXAC010000194.1 GCA_019075925.1 Hyphomicrobiales bacterium
CAACGCACTTGCGGAGCCGGTGGACGACGCGGTCAAGCAGGAGCGATACGAGCGGCTGATGGCCCGACAGCAGGCGATTTCACGCAAGCGCCTCAAGCGCAAAGTCGGCAGCCGCGAGCGCGTGATTATCGACGAAATCGGCCCGACCTCCGGGTCGAGCCCGCCGACCGCCAAAGGCCGCAGCCGCGGTGATGCGCCGGAGATCGACGGCAGCGTCTTTGTCAAAAGCCGCCGCCCGTTGCGGGTCGGTGAAATCGCCACCGTGAAGATCGAAAGTGCCGACGAGTACGATCTGCACGGCACCGCGGTCGGGTATTAATCCCGCTTCATCGGGGCGAGCATCCGTTTTCGCTGGAATTGACCGACATTCGGCGCTTTCATGCGCGCGAGGCGCTAAATCGTGACCGCGATCTTCATCACCGCGACCGGGGCCGACGTCGGAACAACTTTCGTCGTCGCCGCCCTGGTTCGGCATTTGCGGCAGATCGGGCGTCCGGTCGATGCGATCAAGCCCATCGCAAGCGGCTATGACCCTGCACAGGCGGCAAGCAGCGACGTCGGCGTGCTTGTCTCGGCGCTTGGTCTTCCGTTCACGCCCGAGTCGATCGACCACGTCTCGCCGTGGCGTTTTCGCGCTGCGCTTCCCCCCGATCTTGCCGCACGCCAGGAAGGCCGCAGCATCGGCGTCGATGAGGTCATCGCCTATTGTCAAGCGGAAATCCGCAAACGGCGCAGCGTGCTGTTGATCGACGGCGGCGGCGGCCTGATGGCGCCGCTCGACGATCGGCGCACGATCCTCGACGTAATGATGGCGCTCCGTCTGCCGCTGATCCTGGTCACCGGGTCGTATGCCGGAGCCGTCAGTCACACTCTAACCGCGCTCGATTCGCTGTTTCGCCGCGACATGAACGTACTCGCCATCATCGTCAGCGAAACGGCGGGCAGCAACGTTCCGCTCGACGACGTGGTCGCAAGCATCGGGCGGTTCGCGGCGCCGGTGATCGGGCTGCCGCGGCGGCGCGGGTGACCGGCATCGTCAGGAAAAAAACCAGACCTGCACCAACGTTTCCAGCGTGCCTTCCAGATTGAACAGCGCGTGGAGCAGGACGGTCAGCAGAATTGAGCCGCTGCGTGCGCGCATCCAGCCAAGAAACAACCCGATGATGAAGATCTGCAACAAGCCGGTCCAGTCGTACTGGACGTGCAGGAGTGCCCATAATACCGAAATCACCGCAATCGCCGGCCACGAACTGCGATCCGCACGAGCCCAGCCGCGAAACAAAAAGCCGCGGAACATAACCTCTTCGCCGGCTGGCGCGACGATGACGGCGGCGAGCAGCAATGCCGGCAACCATCCCTCGGTCCGGGCTGTTGTATAAGACTGCAGTTGGAATGGCGTCACCAGCGGGTAGCCGGCGAGATACAGCAACAGATCGCCGGCGGCGATCAGCGCGACGAGCAAAACCAGGCCCAGCGCCAGATCACGCGCCGGCGGCAGCCGTAGCGCCAGATAGTCGACCGGTCGCGCGCGCGCAAGCAACACGGCGGCCACGATGATGGCAATGGTGATCGGATTGGCGATCAGGATGAACAGCGTAACCATCGCGCCGTCGAACGGCGCCGCCAACAGCGAGTTTAGGTCGCTGAAGCGAAACCACAACAACATCGCGAGCGCGATGAACTGGCCCGCCACGAAGGCGAGTAACGCCCAGCCGAGCGTCGCCCCGTAACCCCAGATTTTCATTGCGGCGGCTTAAGTCCTCACGGGATCAAGATCGAAGAGCCGGTCGTTGCGCGACTTTCCAAGTCGCGATGCGATTTCGCCGCGTCACGCAGCGGGTAGGTTTGGTTGATTGGAATCTTCACCGCTCCGCTGCCGACCACGGCGAACAGGTCGGCCGACATCGCCAGCAAATCTTCGCGCTTGGCGGCATAGGTATTGAGCGTCGGACGCGTCGCAAAAAGCGAGCCCTTGGCCTGCAGGATATTGATGTTGAAGGCTTCAATTTGTCCGGACGCGCTGCCGAAGCTTACGAACATGCCGAGCGGCCGTATGCAATCGAGCGATCCCGGGAAGGTGGCTTTGCCGATGCCGTCGTAAACGACGTCGCACAGCTTGCCCGCGGTTATCTCTTTAACACGCGCGATGAAATCCTCGTCGCGATAAAGGATCGTATGGTCGCAGCCATTGGCACGCGCGAGTTCGGCCTTTTCCTTCGAGCCAACTGTTCCGATGACGGTGGCACCGAGGTGTTTAGCCCACTGACACAAGAGCAAGCCGACGCCGCCCGCGGCGGCGTGCATGAGCACGTTCATGCCTTTTTCGACCTTGAACGTACGGCGCAAAAGATACTGCGCCGTCAAACCCTTGAGCATCAGGCCGGCGGCCTGCTCGTAGCTGATGTCGGCCGGCAGCTTGACGACACGATCCGCCGGAACATTGCGCTCGGCCGCGTAACAGCCGGGTCCTTGCACATAGGCGACACGATCGCCGCGTTTGAAGTCGGATACGCCGGGACCGACCTCCACAACCTCGCCCGCCGCCTCATTGCCGGCGACGAACGGCAAACCGCCGGGCGCCGGATAAAGGCCTATGCGGAAATAGACATCGACGAAGTTCACGCCGATCGCATGCTGCTTCACCCGAACCTGACCGGCGGCCGGAGCCGGAACGTCGATTTGTTCGTATGTCAGGACTTCGGGACCGCCAACTTTATGCACGCGCACCGCCGCAACCATTCTCCATCTCCCTTAAAATTCGTTCGGCCTTCACACCGAGAGCGCGATCATAGGTGGCCCTCGGGGCCGCGCAAGGGACCGTTCGGCGATGCGCGACCGCCCAACGGCAATGAAATAGATCGCCGGCACTAAAAGGAAACTGCGGCAGCGAGACACGGCATGCCTGCCGGTCCGACGGATTCAGGTTCCCTATCACCCGCACCGTGCAAAATCGTCGGCGTGCAGGATGCCGCCGCCCTTGCTACTCTCCGGACATACCTTTGCGGACGAACATCCGCCGGGATCGCGCATGGCTTTAGGCAATGGCACAACGGAAAACCTGACCGCCCAAGTTGCGGTTGTCGGCGGCGGCCCGGCCGGGCTGATTGCGGCCATTGCGCTCAAGTCGGCGGGTGTCGACGTGCTGTTGATCGCGCCTACTCCGGAAGAAAGCCACCGCACCACCGCGCTTCTTGCCGGCTCGGTCACCGCCCTGACAACGTTGGGAGTGTGGGAAGCCTGCACTCCGCATGCGGCGCGACTCGCCGCAATCCGTATTATCGACGATACGCGACGGCTGTTGCGCGCGCCGGAAGTTCATTTCAACGCCACCGAAATCGGCCTCGATGCGTTCGGCTACAACATCGAGAACCGCCATCTCGTTGCCGCGCTCACCGCCCACGCCGAGCATTTGAACATCGCACGGCGCACGGACATGGCGCTCGCAATCACCAGCGATGCCGCAAGCGTCACCATCAAATTTGCCCACGGTGCGGCGCGCGTGCGGCTCGTCGTCGGCGCTGACGGGGCACATTCGCTCTGTCGTAAGGCGGCCGGCATCGGCAGCGACCGGCGCGCCTATCCGCAGACCGCTTTAACGCTCAATCTTGCGCACGTACGCCCACACGACGACACCTCGACCGAATTCCACACCGAACGCGGTCCGTTCACGCTCGTTCCCCTGCCTGGGCAACGTTCGAGCTTGGTGTGCGTGTTGGACGCACCAAGCGCGGCAGCACTCGCCGCCATGTCGGACGCTGACCTTTCGGCCGAAATTGAACGGCGCGCGCATTCACTCCTCGGCAAAATGACCGTAGAGCCCGGTCGCGGCGTCTTTCCGCTCGCGATCGAGACGGCGCATTCGTTTGCGCGAGCGCGCATCGCGCTGATCGGCGAGGCCGCGCATGTGGTGCCGCCGATTGGTGCGCAGGGGCTCAACCTCGGCCTGCGCGACGCAGCCACCCTCGCAGAACTCGTTGCGGACGCGCACCGGCAAAACGCCGATGTAGGCTCGCCTGCCCTGCTCGCACGTTATGAGGCCATGCGCCGAGCCGACACCGTGAGCCGGCGCATCGCGGTCGATCTGCTCAACCGCAGCCTGTTGACCGACTTTCTTCCGGTCCACGGCCTGCGCGGGCTTTCGCTTTACTTGGTCGATCGCATTGGCCCGCTGCGCCGCACGCTCATGCGCGAAGGCGTCATGCCGGCGACGTCGCAACCGCGCCTCATGCGCGGCGAGATGGTGTGAAAAACAGCCAACTCCGCGGGCCCCCGTCATGAGAAATGCCTTGGCGAGATCGGCCGGTTCATCCTACCGTTGGTTTCGGGCCAAGGATGTTGACGCATGAAGCTGCCGCGCAACTTTTTCAAACCGCTCGCCATCGGGGCGCCGACGCCGCTGCGCGAACTACCGCTCAAGCTCGAGCGCATGATCCATTTCGTGCCGCCGCATATCGAAAAGATGCGCGCCAAGGTGACGGAACTCATCTCCCAAGTCGACGTCGTGCTCGGCAATTTGGAGGACGCGATACCGGCCGATGCCAAGGAAGCTGCGCGAGCCGGATTTATCGCCATGGCGAAGGCCAACGAATTCGGTGCCACCGGATTGTGGACGCGGATCAACGCGCTCAACTCACCCTGGGTACTTGACGATATCAAGGAGCTGGTGGCCGCGGTCGGGCACAAACTCGACATTGTGATGCTGCCGAAGGTCGAAGGCGCGTGGGATATTCACTATCTCGACCAGTTGTTGGCCCAGCTCGAGGCCAAGCATTCCATCAACAAACCAATCCTCATTCACGCCATCCTTGAGACTGCCGAAGGCGTGAACAACGTCGAGGCGATTGCGACGGCGTCGCCGCGCATGCACGGCATCAGTCTCGGCCCGGCCGATCTCGCGGCCTCCCGGGCAATGAAGACCACTCGCGTCGGCGGAGGCCACCCGGATTATAAAATGCTGGCCGACCTCGCCCCCGGTGCCGACGCTGGAGCCCCTCGCGCCACGTACCAACAGGACCCCTGGCACTACACCATGGCGAAAATGGTCGACGCCTGCGCCGCCGCCGGCATTAAGGCCTTCTACGGTCCGTTCGGCGATTTTTCCGACCCATCCGCCTGCGAGGCGCAGTTTCGCAATAGTTTCCTGCTCGGCTGTGCCGGCGCCTGGACCTTGCATCCATCGCAGGTCGCCATCGCCAAACGGGTGTTTTCGCCCGATCCGGATGAAGTCGCTTTCGCCAAAAAGATTATCACCGCCATGCCCGACGGCAGCGGCGCCGTGATGATCGACGGCAAAATGCAGGACGACGCGACCTGGAAACAGGCCAAAGTTCTGGTCGATCTCGCGCGGCTGGTGGCGGCGAAGGATCCCGACATGGCGGCACGCTACGCACTATGAAGACGCGCGGTGAACGCGTAAGGTCGGCGCTCCGCCAGCACGCCGCCACAATTCTGTCGTGTCCTGCTGGCGACGAAAACGCCGCCGAAAAGGTAATGAGAGGTTCTAGCGAGTGTCAGCGACCCCGAACAAAATTCGCAGCGCGAAATACCAGATCGGCCAGGTGGTGAGACACCGGCTGTTTTCGTTCCGCGGCGTGGTATTCGACATCGACCCGATCTTCAGCAACACGGAAGAATGGTACGAATCGATCCCCGTGGATGCACGTCCGCACAAGGATCAGCCGTTTTATCATCTGTTTGCTGAAAATGACGAAACCGAATACGTCGCTTACGTATCGGAACAAAATCTGCTGCCCGACGACAGCGGCGAACCGCTGCGGCATCCGCAAGTTGCCGAGGTTTTCATCCATGACGGCAAAGGCAGCTATCGCCCGCGTCAAATAAATACCCACTGATCGTCGCTGCCCGCAGGGCTGCGCTCAATAAGGCGCTGGCCGGCGAGCTCATAAACCGTGAGCTGGGGCCGAAGCCGCGCCCGCCGGATTTCCGGCTAAATCAGATCCTGGGCGGGCGGCGCGCGCCGGGGCCGCCCGCCGAAGCCAGATCCTTGTCGGCTTACTGCTTGCCGGAGGGCGGTGTCGCTGACGAGGTCGGCGCGCCCTGCTGGCTTTCG
>JAGXAC010000195.1 GCA_019075925.1 Hyphomicrobiales bacterium
TGAGGAGGGCGGCGGCAACATCGGCGACGTCGTTCGTCGCCACCCGCGCATCGATCCGCCCGCCGTATTTGTCGATGCCGACCTGCGAGAGCGTGACTCCGCCGGCGGCGAGCGTGGTTTCGAGCGCGGCGCGCGCCGCTTGCGCCTTGGCAAGTTCGTCGGCACATCGGGCGTGCAGTTCCGGCGCATCGACGTTGCGCAGGCGCACTTTGGTGCTGACCTCAAGTCCCGGCCAAACGTGGACGCGCGCCTCGAAGGTGTCGCCGTCGATGGTGCGGAGCACATCGGCCGGATAGGCGAACTGCGGATTTGGCGACGATAGCGGGACCTTGTCGCGGCCCCGCGCTGACGCGCGCGCCATGTCGGTCCGTATCGGATGTTGCATGAGGATGGGACGCAAGGTTGCCCCTGCGGCAAAACCGGCCGCAAAGACCACGGCCACGACCGCAAACAACCCGCCGCGTTGGCGCGATCCGAATAACGCAAAGGACAAATGATGCGCTAACGTCATCAACTCGTCCTAATTGTAATTTTAAATAAAAAGTATCTTAAGTTGCAGGATTATATTCTGATATCACCGGAATAAAGTCAAGACCTCCGGTACGGTACCGAGGCTAAAAATCCGAGATTAGTCCGTCCTTTTCCCAGTCGCCGTAGCGCGTCGGTTCGGGACCGTCCCGGCCGTCCAATTCCTTCCGCTGTTCGCCCGCCGTTGCCTCGCGCGCAGCGCGGCGCGCGGCGGCTTCGGCGAGCGCGCGCCGGGCCGCTTCACTGAGTTTGCCCGCGGTGGCGGCGGACTTCGCCGCGACGTCCACGTCCGGCGGCATCTGTGGCGGCGGTGGCGGCTGATCGGTTGGCATTGCCTGTGACTTGGCGTAGCCCTGCCCGGCATGCAAGGAGGAATTTCGCACGTGAACGACGCGCGCAGGCGCAAAAATCGCTCCGCCGACCCGGCCGCCGCGCCGGGATTTGCCGCGCGTGCGCTTGCCGCCGAAATGATCGAAAGCGTCCTGCGCCGGCGCCACGCCTTCGATGACGAAATGAACAGTGGCGCCGCGCAGGCGGCGCTTGCGGGCCTCGAAGAGCGCGACCGTGCATTAACGCGCGCACTGGCTGCAACCGTGTTGCGCCGGCTCGGCACCCTGCGTCATCTTATCGGCACGTTGCTGGAACGCGGGTTGCCGGCGAAGGCGCCACGCGTGGAGACCGCACTGCTTCTCGGCGCGGCGCAAATTCTCTTCTTCGACGTACCCGACCACGCCGCGGTCGATCTTTCGGTTCGGCTGGCGCGGGCAGACCGGCAGGCGGTGCACTTCGCCGCGCTGGTCAACGCGGTGCTCCGGCGCGTCGCGCGCGAGGGCGCCGAACGGCTCGCCGCGCTCGACACCGTCATGCTCGATACGCCGCCATGGCTGATGGCGCGCTGGATCGCGGCTTACGGTGAGACGACGGCGCGCGCCATCGCCGCCGCCAACGGCCATGAGCCGGCGCTCGACTTGACGGTAAAAAGCAATCCGGAGCGATGGGCAGCCCAGCTTGCCGGCCGTGTGCTGCCGACCGGCTCGGTACGCACGGCCGCACCTGGCGCGGTCACCGCGCTGCCCGGATTTACCGAAGGCGCCTGGTGGGTTCAGGACGCCGCGGCCGCGCTGCCCGCCCGCCTGCTCGGCAACGTCGCCGGCATGCGCATCGCCGATCTTTGCGCGGCGCCGGGCGGCAAGGCGGCGCAACTTGCCGCCGCCGGCGCCGATCTCACCGCGGTCGATCGCGCGCCGGCGCGCCTGGCGCGCCTGCGCGAAAACTTAAGCCGGCTGCACCTTGACGCCGCAATCGTCTGCACCGAGGTCGAAAAGTGGGACGCCGAACCGTTCGACGCGGTCCTGGTCGACCCGCCCTGCTCGTCGACCGGCACCATCCGCCGCCATCCCGATGTGCCGTGGCTGAAAAACGCGACGGACATCGAAAAGCTCGCGGCGCTCCAGCGCCGGCTGATCGACCGGGCAATCGCCCTCACCAAACCGGCCGGCACGATCGTCTATTGCACGTGCTCGCTCGAACCAGAGGAAGGCGAAGCCATCGTGGCCGCTTTGCTCACGCGCACCGACGATGTGCGGCGCGTGCCGATCACAGCGGCGGAGGTCTTCGGCCGGGACGAATGGCTCACCGCCGACGGCGATCTGCGTACCCTGCCCTGCCATTTGCCCGATGCCGATTCGCGCTTTGCCGGTCTCGACGGCTTTTACGCGGCGCGACTGACAAAGCGTTAGAGCGCGGGCGGAAAACCGCGCCTTATTGGCCGTCGCAGCGGCAACCCGTTATGGTTGCCAAAACGGCGAGGCGGCCGGGAAATCCTGCCGCAGGAGGGGGCCAAGCGGGGTAAATGGCGCGCGTTTCACTCGCGAACCAGACGAAGCTCAGTTGGCTTCTGCTGCGCGGTGCGTTGCGGCAGCTTGCGGGCCGGATTAACGGCCATCCGGTGCTGCGCTGGCCGATCGTACCGCTCAAGGCCGATCGCCTGTTGATTGCGCCGCAGGAGCTTCGCACCGCGGACGCCACGCGCGCCGCTGAAATTTATTCCGGCCGGTTTGCATTCGTCGGCAAGGTCGTGGTCTGCGACGATCGCTCGATCTTCGAAATGGCGCCGCCTTCGGAGGAGTGGGCCGTGTCGTTGCTGGGTTTTTCCTGGCTTCGCCATTTGCGCGCCGCCGATTCCGCCATCACCCGTGCCAATGCGCGCGCATTGATCGATGAATGGATCGCCCATCAGGGGGCGTGGCACCCACTCGGCTGGCGACCGGAAGTGCTGTCGCGTCGGATCATTTCCTGGCTCAGCCAAGCGCCAATGCTGTTGCAGGACGCCGACATGCGCTTCTATCGCCGATTCGTCAGAAGCCTCGTCCGCCAGGTGCGCTACTTGCGCCATACCGCCGGCGACGCCCATCGCGGCGTCTCGCGCATGCAGACGACGATCGCGCTCAGTTACGCCGCGCTATGCATCGCCGGCCAAAGCCGCCACATCAAATCCACCACGACGCGGCTGGTCGCCGAGATCGATCGACAGATTCTGCCTGACGGCGGACATATCAGCCGCGATCCCGGTGCCATCGTCGAAGTGCTGCTCGAATTTCTGCCGCTGCGCCAGGCATTTGCCGCGCGCAACATCGCGCCGCCGCAGGCGCTATTGGCCGCCACCGAACGCATGATGCCGATGCTGCGCTTCTTCCGCCACTCGGACGGCACGCTCGCGCATTTCAACGGCATGGGCCCGACGCCGGCTGAATTGTTGTTGACGCTGCTCGCCTATGATGAGACGCGCGGCGCGCCGCTGTCGAGCGCGCCCTATTCCGCCTATCAGCGGCTGGAGGCCGGCGACGCTGTTTTGATCGTGGATACCGGAGGCGCGCCGCCGATCGAGATGAGCCTCGATGCGCATGCCGGTTGCTTGTCGTTTGAATTTTCCTCACCGAGGCAAAATCTTATCGTCGTCAATTGCGGAATGCCGGCCATGGCGCGCGACGAGTGGCGGCAGCATGCGCGCGCCACAGCCGCGCATTCGACGGTCACGTTCAACGATGCGTCGTCGGCGCAATTTGTCGAAGCGTCTGCGCTGCGGCGAATGCTCGGCGGTTCTCCGATGTTGGCCGGACCGAGGCACATATCCACGGCGCGCGAAGAACATGCGGGCGCGATCGAGTTGCGCGCCAGTCATGACGGCTACGCGGCGGCTTACGGCTTGGTGCACCAGCGTACGCTGACGCTCGCGGCCGACGGAACGCGGCTTAGCGGCGAAGATCTCTTCTTTGCCGCCGATGGCGGCCAACTGCGCGACGGCCAGGACCGGTACGCGGTCCGCTTTCATCTGCATCCCTCGGTCAAGGCGACCCGGCTGACCGATGGGCATGCCGTGTTGCTGGTGATGCCGAACCGGGAAGTATGGACCTTCAGCGCCGCGGATCACCACATTCAGCTTGAGGACGGCGTATATCTCGCCGGCAACGACGGACCGCGCCGTGCGGTGCAACTGGTCGTCAAGGGCGAGGCGCGGTCGACACCGCGCGTGAGCTGGAGCTTCCAGCAGTCCAGCCAGGGCGCCGTCGCAACTGCTGCCGCCGCGCGGCGCACCCGCGAGAAGGAACCGAGGCTGCCGTTATGAATGACGAAACGCGCAAGCGAGTGTAAGGAGAGCCATGACCGAGCATCTGCGCCGCGCCTCGCGCGCCCTCATCTCCGTATCCGACAAGACCGGGGTGGTGGAATTTGCCCGCGCGCTGGCCGGCTACGGCATCGAGTTGGTTTCAACCGGAGGAACCCGCAAGGCGCTGGGCGATGCCGGCCTCGATGTGCTCGACATTGCCGATGTCACCGGCTTCCCGGAAATGATGGACGGCCGGGTCAAGACCCTGCACCCGGCCGTGCATGGCGCGCTCCTCGGTATCCGGGCCAATCCGACCCACGCCGAAGCGATGCGGACGCACAAGATTCATCCGATCGATCTGGTCGTGGTCAATCTTTATCCGTTTGAGGAAACCGTGGCGCGCGGCGCAGGCTTTGCGGACTGCATCGAGAATATCGACATCGGCGGTCCGGCGATGATCCGCTCTGCCGCCAAGAACCACGGCGACGTCGTGGTGCTGGTCGAGCCGACCGATTATGCCGCGGTGCTCGATGAATTCGCGCAGCACAACGGCATGACCACGCTCGCGCTGCGCCGGCGGCTTGCCGCCAAGGCCTATGCCCGCACCGCCGCTTATGACACGGCCATTGCCAACTGGTTCGCCGGCGAGCTTGGCGAAACGGCGCCCGATTACCGGACCTTCGGCGGTCGGTTGATCGAGGCGCTGCGCTACGGCGAGAACCCGCATCAGACCGCGGCATTCTATCGGGCCGGCCCGGCGCGCTTCGGCGTCGCCACGGCGCGGCAAGTTCAGGGCAAGCAGCTTTCCTACAACAACATCAACGACACCGACGCGGCTTACGAATGCGTTGCCGAGTTCGATCCCAAACGCACCGCCGCCTGCGCCATCATCAAGCACGCCAATCCGTGCGGCGTCGCCGAAGCCGACAGCCTCGCCGCCGCCTACCGCGAGGCGCTCGCCTGCGATCCGGTTTCCGCTTTTGGCGGCATTGTCGCGCTCAACCGCACGCTCGACGCGGAGGCGGCGCGCGCCATCACCGAAATCTTCACCGAAGTCATCATCGCGCCGGACGCGACCGAAGAAGCCATCGCCATTGTCGGCGCCAAAAAGAATTTGCGGCTTCTGCTTGCCGGCGGCTTGCCCGATCCGCGCGCCGGCGGGCTCACCGCCAAGACCGTGGCCGGCGGATTGCTGGTGCAGTCGCGCGACAACGCGGTGGTCGACCAGATGGAACTCAAGGCGGTGACCAAACGCGCGCCGACCGCCGCGGAGCTGCGCGATTTGCGTTTCGCTTTCCGCATCGCCAAGCACGTCAAATCGAACACCATCGTCTATGCCAGGAATTCCGCCACGGTCGGGATCGGCGCCGGACAGATGAGCCGCATCGATTCCGCGCGCATCGCCGCGCGCAAGGCCGCCGACGCCGCCCATGAAGCCAAGCGCACAGAGCCGGCGACCAAAGGCTCGGTGGTCGCGTCCGACGCGTTCTTTCCGTTTGCCGACGGGCTCCTCGTCGCCATCGAGGCCGGCGCCACCGCCGTCATTCAGCCGGGCGGTTCGGTGCGCGATGACGAGGTGATCAAGGCCGCCGACGACCATGGCGTCGCCATGGTGTTCACCGGCGTCCGGCACTTCCGGCATTGAGCATGATCCGGAAAAGTGGCCGCCGGTTTTCCGAACAGATCATGCTCCGCAAATAATCAGGCATGATCCGGAAAAGTGGCCGCCGGTTTTCCGAACAGATCATGCTCCGACAAATAATCAGGCATGATCCGGAAAAGTGGCCGCCGGTTTTCCGAACAGATCATGCTCCGCAAATAATCAGGCATGATCCGGAAAAGTGGCCGCCGGTTTTCCGAACAGATCATGCTCCGCAAATAATCAGGCATGATCCGGAAAAGTGGCCGCCGGTTCTCC
>JAGXAC010000024.1 GCA_019075925.1 Hyphomicrobiales bacterium
TGCGCGGGCGCAACCGGCTGCTGAGCGAGCCGGCGCCGGACCGGCACTGGCTCGATGCCATCGAGCATGAGACTGCCGAACTTGCGGTCGCGGTGGCCGCGGTGCGCGCCGAGGCGGTCAGTCGGCTCGCCGCTGTCCTGGCGAGCCGCAAGGACTCGAACTTTCCGCCGGCGGAGATTGCGATCGAAGGCTGGATGGAGAAGCTTCTGCCCGCGCATCCGGCGGTCGAAGTCGAGGAACGTTATCGTGGCGTGCTGCGCGACAATCGGTCTCGCGATGCGGCAGCCGGACGCACACTGGACGGACCGCATTTGACGGATCTGGCCGTCGTCTATGCGCGCAAGGGTATTGCTGCCGCCGACGCCTCGACGGGGGAACAAAAGGCGCTGCTGATCGGGCTCGTTTTGGCGCAGGCGCGGTTGATCACCGAGATGTCGGGCTCGACTCCCGTACTTTTGCTCGACGAGGTGGTCGCGCATCTCGATCCGTCGCGGCGCGCGGCCCTGCATGCCGAGCTCGCCACGTTGGGCGCGCAAGTCTGGATGACCGGCGCCGACCCTGCCCAGTTCGCAGAGGTCGCGCGCGACGTGGCGATGTTTGAAGTCAATTCCGGCCGGTTACAGCGGAACGCATCGAGGCGCCGAACCAAAAGGACGGTTCCAATTTCCGAAATTCGGTAGTTGTTTTGGTGACTTAGAACCTCACGGATCGGGAACCACAATCAGCGCTGTGTCTTTACCTGAGATGAAAGACACGGCACCGATGACGGAACCAGCGGAAGAAATGATTGTCCGCAATTTGCTGGAAGCGCTGAAACGTCTGCACGATGATTTGGATCGCGTCGAACTTTGGACGGCCGTGCTCAGCGATTTTCAAAAACCCGTTCCCGAATATCAGTCCGAGACCGAATACCTTTTGCCGCTCCGCAAGGCGCGGACCACCCGCCTCTAAAAGCACTTGTTGACGCTTTCGCAACGGCCGGATCGGGGCCGGAATCGGGGGCATTTTTCGCATCGCGGAATCATTGAAAAATGGCGCTTTGACAATATGTTAATCAGGTTCACTTTGCCCTGTACGCGACACAGTTTTGGTGTACAAGAGTCGAAACGATTCATCGTCGATTTCAGCAAGCGATTCGAGAGCTTTTCGCATGGCCGAGGCCGCCCGCAAAACGCCCCCTGTGGCACCCTCCGATTACGATGCGGAATCGATCAAGGTGCTCAAGGGGCTCGATGCCGTGCGCAAACGGCCGGGCATGTATATCGGCGACACCGATGACGGTTCGGGCCTGCACCATATGGTCTACGAGGTCGTCGACAACGCCATCGACGAGGCGCTTGCCGGTTTCGCCAAGGAGGTCACCGTCATCCTCAATCCCGACGGCTCGTGCACCGTGCGCGATGACGGCCGCGGTATTCCGACCGACATCCACAAAGGCGAAGGCGTGTCGGCGGCTGAAGTCATCATGACGCAACTGCATGCCGGCGGAAAATTCGACCAGAACGCCTACAAGGTCTCCGGCGGCCTGCACGGTGTCGGTGTATCGGTGGTCAACGCGCTGTCGACTTCTCTCAAGCTGACGATCTGGCGCGACGGCAAAGAGCACTTCATGGAATTCCGCGACGGCGAGGCGGTCGCTCCGCTCGCCGTCGTCGGCAGCGCTTATGACAAGCGTGGCACTGAGGTGACCTTTCTGCCGTCCAAGCAGACCTTCACCATGACGGAGTTCGCCTTTGCCACGTTGGAACACCGGCTGCGCGAACTGGCCTTCCTCAATTCCGGCGTCAGCATCGTCCTCTCCGACACTCGACACGCGGTCGAGGAGCGGGTCGAACTGCGTTACGAAGGTGGCGTCGAGGAGTTCGTCAAATATCTCGACCGCAACAGGACGCCGCTCGTCCCGCTGCCGATCGTGATCAAAGTGGAGCGCGACGGCATCGTCGTCGACTGCGCGCTGTGGTGGAACGACGGCTACCACGAAACGGTGCTGTGCTTCACCAACAACATCCCGCAGCGTGACGGCGGCACCCATCTCGCCGGCTTCCGCGGCGCGCTGACCCGGCAGATCACCGCTTACGCGGAATCCGGCGGCGCGGCGCGCAAGGAAAAGGTCGCGCTTACCGGCGAGGATTGCCGCGAAGGTTTGACCGCGGTGCTCTCGATCAAGGTGCCCGACCCGAAATTCTCGTCACAAACCAAGGACAAGCTCGTCTCCTCCGAGGTCCGTCCCGTGGTCGAGGGCGTCATCAACGACTCGCTCAAGTCCTGGCTCGAAGAGCATCCCAGCGAAGCCAAAGCGATCGTCGGCAAGGTGATCCAGGCCGCCGCCGCCCGCGAAGCCGCGCGCAAGGCGCGCGAGATGACGCGCAAGAGTGCGCTCGGCATCACCTCGCTGCCCGGAAAGCTCGCCGATTGTCAGGAGCGCGATCCGGCCAAATCCGAATTGTTCATCGTCGAGGGCGATTCCGCCGGCGGCTCCGCCAAGCAGGGTCGCAATCGCGCATTTCAGGCCGTGCTGCCGCTTCGCGGCAAGATTTTGAATGTCGAACGCGCCCGGATGGACAAGATGCTGTCATCCGAGCAGATCGGCACGCTGATTACCGCGCTCGGAACCGGCATCGGCACCGACGAATTTGCCATCGACAAGCTGCGTTACCACAAGATCATCATCATGACCGATGCCGACGTGGACGGCGCGCACATCCGCACGCTGCTGCTGACCTTTTTTTACCGGCAGATGCGCGAAGTCATCGATGGCGGCTATCTCTACATCGCGCAGCCGCCGCTCTACAAAGTCAGCCGCAGCAAGTCCGAGCAATATCTCAAGGACGAGCGTGCGCTCGAGGACTATCTGATCGACACCGGCCTCGAAGACGCATCGTTGCGGCTGTCGTCGGGCGAAGTGCGTGCCGGCGCCGACTTGCGCCGGCTGGTCGAGGATGCGCGGATCATCCGCAACATCCTGCGCGGCTTGCACAGCCGGTATAACCGGCAGGTCGTCGAGCAGGCCGCGATCCTCGGCGTGCTCAACGCCAACATCGTCGGAGATCCTGAGAATGCCAAGGCGGCGGCGCCCTATATTGCACGGCGCCTCGACGCCTTGGCCGAAGAGACCGAGCGCGGCTGGCACGGTCAATTCACCGAGGGCGAAGGTTTCCGGTTCGAACGTATGGTGCGCGGCGTCAAGGAAGTGGCCATGCTCGACCAGGCCATACTCGGCTCGGCCGACGCGCGTAAGCTCGACGAATTCGCCCCGTCGCTGCAGCAGATTTTCCCGCGACCGACGCCGCCGGCAATGCTGCGGCGCAAGGACGAAGAGACGCCGATCCACGGCCCGGTCAGCCTGTTCGACGCGGTGACCGCGGCGGGACGCAAAGGCATCGCCCTGCAACGCTACAAAGGTCTCGGCGAGATGAACCCACAGCAATTGTGGGAAACGACGCTGGACGTCAATGCCCGCTCGCTCCTGCAAGTGGGCGTCCGGGAAATCGACGAAGCCGGCACCGTGTTCGACGAACTGATGGGCGATAAGGTCGAGCCGCGCCGACTGTTCATTGAGACGCACGCGCTCACGGCCAGCGTCGACGTCTGACTCTCACGATCCCCGCCGTTGCCTGACAGGACAGTCCTGTTGGACGGCACCCGCCGAATGCCCGCCGTTACGTTTGTGGTTCGAAACCGCATCGAGCCGATTGGCGGCGGACCCCTTCCCCGGTGACGTCGGTCTTCCAGCGATAAACCGCCGCAATCGGACATGCTACACTGTAGACCAGTTGTCCCCGCGAGACGGGTTAAGAGCGGACAACGCACGACGAGGGGGGACGCTCAGCATGGCCGGCGCACATCTGCTCGATCGCGTCATCGGCAGCAATTATCCAAGCTTTGCCACCAACGCCGACATACGCGCCTTTGAGCAAGTCCGTTACGGCGATCGTATCGCGGCGGCGAGCACGTTCGATGCCATCAAGCTCGGTGCCGCTCACAATCCCGACGCACCCGCGATCCAGTTCCTCCCCAACGCAGACCCGTCCGAGACGCCGGTTGTCGTCAGCCATCGCGATTTCGCAGCGCGCGTCACTCAGGCCGCCAACATGTTTCACGCCCTCGGCGTCAACGGCGGCGATGTGGTGACGCTTCTGCTTCCGCTGTTGCCCGAAGCTTTTATTTCACTGTTCGGCGCCGAGGCAGCCGGCATTGCCAATCCCGTCAACCCGCTGCTCGAGCCCTATCAAATCGCGGAAATCCTGGAAGCCGCGCGCACCAAGGTCCTGGTCGCGCTTGGCCCGATGCCGGGCACGGATATCTGGCAAAAAGTCGAGCAAGTGCGCCGGAAGCTGAAACACCTCAAGGCGATCGTGCAGGTGCACGGTCCCGGCGATCCCGCCAACGCAATCTATTCGTTTAGCGATCTCATTGCGGCGCAGCCATCCGAGCGGCTTGTGAGCGGCAGACGGATATCCGGTGACGAGACCGCCGCTTACTTCCACACCGGCGGCACCACCGGAACGCCGAAACTCGTCCGCCACACCCACGCCAACCAAGTCTACCAGGCTTGGGCGATGAACTTGATTCTCAAAGCGACGCCCGGCGCCAATCTGCTGTTCGGCCTGCCGCTTTTTCACGTCGGCGGCGCGCTCACGCAGGCGCTGACGATACTCTCGAACGGCAGCTGCCTCGTCGTGCTGTCGCCTGCCGGCTGGCGTAATCCGGCCAGCGTCAAGAACGTCTGGGGCCTCGTCGAGCGATACAAGCCCGAAACGCTCTCGAGCGTGCCGACGGTGCTGGCGGCGGCCGCCGCCGTGCCGCCGGGCAACGCCGACATCTCGAGCCTGCGATTTGCGGCCGGTGGCGGCTCGGCAATTCCCGTGGCCGTCGGCAAGACAATCCAGGACAAGTACGGACTGCCGGTCCTCGAAGTCTACGGCATGACCGAGACGTCGAGCGTCCACACCATGGCTTATCCGGACCGGCCGGTGCGTCTTGGCTCAGCCGGCCTGCCGGTGCCATACGCGCGCGTTCGCGTGGTCAAGCTCGACGATGACGGCAAGTTCGAACGCGATTGTGCGACCGGCGAAATCGGCGTCGTGATCATGGCCGGACCGGGCGTCTTCGGCGGCTATCTCAACGAGGTCCACAACAAGGGCGCGTTCATTGACGGCAACTGGGTCAATTCCGGCGATCTCGGCAGGCTGGACGCCGACGGGTCGCTGTGGATCACCGGCCGCGCCAAGGATCTGGTGATCCGCGGCGGCCATAACATCGATCCCACGCCCATCGAAGACATCCTGTTCCAGCATCCGGCCGTCGGTCTTGCCGCCGTCGTCGGCCAGCCCGACGCTTATGCCGGCGAATTGCCGGTCGGCTATGTGCAATTAAAGCCCGGCGCCGCGGCGGAGGCGGGCGAACTCGAAGCTTTTGTCCGCGAGCGGTCGCCGGAGCGCGCCGCCGTGCCGGTTCAGATTTTCCCGATCGATCCAATGCCGCTTACCGGCGTCGGCAAGGTGTTCAAGCCGGCGCTTCGATGGGATGCCGCGACCCGCGTCTTCACCAAGGTTCTTGCCCCGCTCGCCGAAAAAGGTATCGCCTGCAGCGTCAAGGTGGGCCCGCATGGCAGTCACGGTAGCCTTGCTACGGTCACCCTCGCTGATGTTCCCGAGCAAAAACGCGATGCCGTGGCGGACGAAGTGCGCGCAATGCTCGCGCCATTCGTCTTGCGGCATGAGATTGTTTTTACCTAGACGCGTAAGGCCTCAAGCACGCCGCCACGCATTGTCCGGTACGGCGCCTTTTTAAAACAAATCGAAATACTCGTTCTGCTCCCAGGCCGTCACGTCGCTGCCTTCGCCGCCGGTCTCGGCGGTAAAGCGCGCGAACTCGGCTTCCTTGAGATGAGAGAAATAGTCGACAAAGGCGTTGCCGAAGCCATCGCGGAAAACTTTGCTGGCGCGCAACGCTGCAACCGCCTCGCCCAGATTTTTCGGCAGCGCCTGCGCTTTCGTCTCGTAGGGCGTATCGGCTGACGGTCCGGGGGCGCGCTGGTGCGCGATGCCGTCGAGGCCGGCGTAAATCTGCGAGGCGATATAGAGGTAAGGGTTGGCCGCCGGCTCGCCGACACGGTTCTCAAGATGGGTCGCGGGATCGCCGGGCCGACCCATGACGCGCAGCATCACGCCGCGATTGTCACGCGCCCAGATGGCGCGATCGGGCGCCAGCGTATAGGCGCGGTAGCGCTTGTAGCCGTTGACCGTCGGCGTGGTGAAGGCGGCCGCGGCATGCGCATGCGCCAAGAGTCCGCCGAGGTAATGAAGCCCGGTTGCGGCAAGCCCGTCGCGCTCGTCGCCGGCAAATGCATTGCGGCCGCTTTTGCGCGCGATCAGCGATTGATGCAGATGCCAGCCGCTGGAGAAAAGGTTCGGCAAAGCCGGACGGCACATGAAGCTCGCCAGCATGCCGTGACGGCGGGCGATCTGCTTCACCGCCGCGCGGAACAGAATCATCGTGTCGGCGGTGGCGAATCCCGGCTGCGGGCGGAACGTGAACTCGCATTGGCTTGGGCCAAGCTCAATTTCGAGCGAGCGGAGCGGCAAGCCGAGCGCCTCGATGCCGCGCCGGATCGGCTCAAGCGCCTCCGCAACCTGATCGAAGCGCGTTTCGGTGAGGTACTGGTAGCCCTGATTGAGCAAGCTCACTTCGGGCGCCTGCGGCGGCCAGGTTGCGTCCGCCGGAGATAGCCGCGGATTCTCCAGCTTGAACAGATGGAATTCCACCTCAAGCCCGGCGCGGAAATCGAATCCCGCTGCGCCGAGCTTATCGAGCGCGTCGCGCAACACCTGCCGCGTCGAGAACGGCACTTTCTTGCCGTTGGTGAAATAAATGTCGCACAACAGCCAGCCGGTGTCGGTCGCCCACGGCAATACCCGAAACGTCGTCGGGTCGGCGACCATGACGAAATCGCCGCCGCCCTGCATCTCCGCTATGGCGAAACCGCCGCCCGCTGTGAACACCGGATAGACGGTCTTGTGCGCGGTGTCCTTGGCAAGCAAGGTCGTCGTCATGGTGACGCCCGCTGCCATCAGGGCGGCCGCTTCCGCGGCGACCACCGTCTTGCCGCGCAGCACGCCGTGCTGGTCGGCAAACGAGAAGCGGACAAGTTCAAGCTTATGTTTCTTGATTGCTTGCGCGACGCGGTTTGCCGCCCGCGCCTGCTCGGCGCTCCAAAGGCCGTGGCGTTGAACGAAGCTATCGGCCGTCGATTGGCGGGCTGCCATTAAACCGCATTCCGCGCACGTGAACGTTGAGACTTGTCGTTGCGGGGAGCAAAGCGACGAAGCAATCTAACCTTCATTGCACTGGATTGGTTCGCGGAGCTTTTCATCGGGCCGGCCACTTCGGGCCGGACCCGTTGGCTCGCGACGACGAATTCGGATTTGACGGGATCAGTGCCCATTGGCCCACGTTTTCGTCTTCTGCCGATCTTCGCCGGTGCGTTGCCAATAACCCTGCCAGTCGGCGACCGGACCGATGCCGTCAACGCAGGCCGGGCCGGTGATCTTGGCCGCCTCCGACGCGTCCAGCACCATCATCGGCCGCTCGCCCTTGCCCGCTTGATCGAGCGCGTTGCGCAACAGCCGTCGGTAGGTGGCGATGGCCTTGTCCGATGTGCCCAGGTGTTCGGCGGTGCGGTCCTGGATGGCGCCCATCGATTCGCAGGCCCATTGGTCGTGCACGTTGATGTCGGCGCCCATGCCGGTATAGGTCGCATGCTCCTGCTCGTGCGGATCGAAGCCGTAATCGTTGCTCTTGTTCTTGCGCGGCACGTAATCCGGCAATTCATAAAGCTCCAGCCGCTGGCGGCGCATCTCGTCCTTGTTCACCGGCGCGCCGAACGAGGTGAAGATCGCATACCAGTAGTGCCTTACATCGTCGATCGGCACGTGCCACTGCGAGATCGTCATCTCGCGGCTCATCGGAATGATGAAGGCGTTGGGGAAGATCAGATTGGTCACCCGCACATGCGCCTTGTCGTCCGAGATTTGGCGGAGCGTGGCGAGGCGAAAGCCGTAATCCGTGGGCTCGATTTCGATCCGCGGCCGCGGAAACTCGCGCATGATCTGGGTCATCGGCATGTCCGAGTCCTTCGAAGTATCCCGAAACATCCGCCCGTAGCCTTTGTCGGGATCCTCATCCTCGAAGAAGCGGTGCAGGAACGAAGTGTGCACCGGATCGATGCCGACTTCGAGCGATTGCAGCCAATTGCAGTCGATCATGCCCTTGAACGCAAACGTATGGGTCGAGGGCGCAATGAAACAGTCGAATTGCGGAAATTCCGGCGGCTCGCCCGGGCCGAGATAGGCCCACAGGATGCCGCTCTTTTCCATCACCGGGTATGATTTCTGCTTGATGTTGACCGCCATTTTGCTGTTGTCCGGCTCCGCCGGGGTTTGCAGGCATTGGCCGCGAACGTCGAACAGCCAGCCGTGGAAAGGGCAGCGTAGGCCGCCGTCTTCCAGCCGGCCGTAGGCGAGGTCGGTGCCGCGATGCGGACAATGCCGCCCGATCAGTCCATAACGCCCCTTGTCGTCCTTGAAGATCACCAGGTCTTCGCCGAGCAGCCGCACTGGCTTGACCGGGCGGTTGCCGGAAAGCTCGTCGACCAGCGCCGCCGGCTGCCAATAACGGCGCATCAAAGCGCCGGCGGCGGTGCCGGGCTTGGTCCGGGTTATCAGCTCGTTTTGCTCCGCGCTCAACATGGGCCGTCTCCGCTGGCTCGTCCGCATGTTCGTAGACCGAACATATGTTCGTATGATATTATCAAACGCGACGGCAGCCGACAAGGCGGCCCTCGCGCTTGACGCCGGCGACACCGGCAGGATGGGATTCCGCATCAATGCCGCGCGTGAAACGAAACCGTACCGAACAGCGGACGGCCGATGCCGGCGGGCCGGACTTTCTGGAGGCGCTCGCACGCGCGCTTCGGATCATCCAGACCTTCAATCGCGACCGGCGGCAGCTCACGCTCAGCGATATCGCCAAACTGGTCGACCTGCCGCGCGCGTCGGTACGGCGAACGCTGCACACGCTGATCCATCTGGGCTTTGCCGAAACCGACGGCCGGGTGTTCCGGCTGCGTCCGCGCATTCTCACGCTCGCCGGCGCCTATCTGATGTCGAATTCCATCTCCGACATCCTGCAACCGGCCGTCGAACGCATGGCCGCCGAAGTCGGCGAAGCTTCCTCGGCCGCCGTGCTCGACGGCGACGACGTGATCATGATCGCCCACGCGTTGCCGAACCGCGTCGTCAACGTGAGCGCACAGATCGGCTTCCGGCTGCCGGCGGTATCAAGCTCGCTCGGCCGCGTGCTGCTGGCGGCGCTCGACGACCGCGAGCTCGATTTGCAGTTGCGGCGGATGGAGCCGAAAAAGCTGACCAGCGCCACGGTAGTGGATCGCGCCGAATTGCGGCGCCTGATCCTCAAAGCGCGCGACGACGGCTTTTCGCTCGTCGACCAGGAAGCCGAGCCGGGCTTTTGCTCTATTTCGGTGCCGCTGCGCCGGCTGGACGGCCGGGTGATCGCTGCGCTCAACATTGGAACGCACAGCAATCGGACCACGCTGGGCGCCATGCGCAAGGTGTTTCTGCCGAGATTGCGGGCGCTGGCAACCGACCTGCAAAGCCAGATGATTTAATGCCGCCGCCCGGCCGAGCCGCGGCGTTCCAGGGCCGCCTCACACATTTCAGTCGTTGTGCTCGGTAATCAGCCCGCCGGCGGTGACGACGACCCATTGGCCGTTTTGCCGCTTGATGGTCTCGACCTTGCCGAGACCGGGCAGTATTCCGCCGGCCGCAACGTCGAACACGCCGCCACGGTTGTTCTCGACCAGCGCGCGGCCGCGACGCACGTCCTGCACGATCCAATCCGGCAGAACCTTGTCCGCAAGCTTGGCTTCGCCGGCCGCAACCGGCGGGCGGGTTGCGATCGAGCCGGTCGTCTCCGGTGCCGCCGGGGCTGCCGCCGCGGCGACGACCGTCTTCTTTTCCAGGCGGTCCAGCGCGTCGGCCATGTGCGCGACCTTGGTCGCCGCCTCGATTTGCGTGCGCTCGGCGCGATCCAGCCGCTCGGCAAGCTTGGCGAACTGACCATTGGCGCCACGCGTCGCGCCGTCGATATTGTTCTTGAGCGCGGCGAGCTCGGCAAGCTCGGCCTTGTTCGCCTGCCGGGCGCTCGCCAAGGCAGCGCGCGAATTATCCGCCGAAGCGGACCACGCATGGATGACGCCGGACGCCGACAGCGCACCGACGAACGAACCGAGGGCGGCGGCCACCGCCACCGAAGCGGCCAATAGCGCAAAGCGGAACGAGCGCGACAGTGGATGATCGCCGACGGTACTTTCGGCCGACGCCGTCCTTGTCGCGTCGTCATCGGAAAATGACGATGCCGCGTCTTCGTCGGAGCCGTCGAGCTTCGGCGAAATCACCATCGGCAATTTGGGCTCGTTCGCTTTGGGCTCTTCCGAGTCGGCCATCTGCGGATCTCCGGTCTGCCGGCGATCCGTAAACTTTTTTGGTTAGTTTTTGGTTAGCGGTCGCGGATGGTAGAGTGGGCAAAATCGTCGCCCTTCTCCGGAGTGTTTAAAGATCGGCGCGATTTCGCCCACGCGCATGTGCGTGCCGGATACTCACGGTGGGTTTGCCTTGGCTCAGCCCACTCGACCAGCTTAATCCAGCAACCCGTTTTGGCGCGCGAGATCCTGCAGCGAGGTTTCCGGACGCGCGCCGAGATGCTGGATGATCTCGCCGGCGGCAAGCGCACCAAGCCGGCCGCAGGTGCGATCGTCGGCGCCGCGCGCGAGCCCGCAGAGGAAACCCGCCGCAAACAGGTCGCCGGCGCCGGTGGTATCGACCACGCGCTCGACCGGAAAAGCCGATACCGCCTCGGTCCCGTCCGGGCCGATCACGATACAGCCCTTCTCGCTGCGCGTGATCACCGCCGTGCCGATATCCTTGCGCAAAACCGCAACCGCGGTGTCGAAGTCCGCAGTCTGATACAAGCTGCTCAGCTCGGCCTCGTTGGCGAAAATCAGGTCGACGGTGCGCGAGCGCATCAAATGCAGAAACTCGTCGCGCCAGCGGTCGACGCAGAACGCGTCGGAGAGGCTGAGCGCGACCGTGCGCTCGGCCTGGTGCGCGATCTTCGCCGCCTTGAGGAACGCGTCCTTGGCGTCCTTCGGATCCCACAGATAGCCTTCGAGATAAAGAATGGCGCTGCCGGCCACCAAATCGGCGTCGATGTCGGACGGGTGCAAATTCTGCGCGGCGCCCAGATAGGTATTCATGGTGCGCTCGCCGTCCGGCGTCACCAGCACGTAGCATCGTGCGGTGGATGGCCCCCTCGCCGCCGGCGTAGTCGTGAACGCGACGCCGGCGGCGCGAATATCGTGGCTGAAGGCGCGGCCGAGCAAATCGTCTTTGACTTTGCCGATGAACGCCGACCGCACTCCTAGCGAAGCCACGCCGACAATGGTGTTGGCGGCCGAGCCGCCGGATGTTTCCACCGCCGGACCCATCGCTTTGTAGATCGCTTCCGCGCGCGGCTCGTCGATCAACGCCATGCCGCCCTTGTTCATGCCCTGCTTGAGCAGAAAATCTTCCTCGGTTCGCGCGATCACATCGACGATGGCATTACCGATACCGAGAACCTCGTAGCGGATGGCAGGCATGAACGACTCTCGCAAGGAATGTTAAAATAAAATACGCGGCGGGCCGGCGCACTATAACCGCCGGCCCTTGCAGGGCAAGGCAAGGGGGTGACAACCAACATGGCACTGGACGCCGCAAGCGGTGACATGGCATGGGGACGCGGCAAGCGCGTTTACGGGTGGGACGCGTCCTCGTCGGCCGCCGCATGACGTCTTAAGGAAGCAAATGGCTTTTAAGCAATTGGTGTTTTCCGGCGTGCAGCCGACCGGCAACCTGCATCTCGGCAACTATCTCGGCGCCATCAAGCGCTTCGTCGAATTGCAGGACCGCTATGATTGCATCTATTGCGTCGTCGATTTGCATGCGATCACCGTGTGGCAGGAGCCCACGGAATTGCCCAAGACGATCCGCGAAGTCGCCGCCGCCTTCATCGCCTGCGGCATCGATCCGAAAAGACACATCGTGTTCAACCAGAGCCAGGTCGCCGAACACGCCGAGCTGGCCTGGGTGTTCAACTGCGTCGCCCGCCTCGGCTGGCTCAATCGCATGACCCAATTCAAGGAGAAGGCCGGCAAGGACCGGGAGAATGCCTCGGTCGGACTCTATGCATATCCGACGCTGATGGCCGCCGACATTCTGGTCTATCGCGCCACCCATGTGCCGGTAGGCGAAGACCAGAAGCAGCACCTCGAACTGTCGCGCGACGTTGCGCAGAAGTTCAATAATGACTTTGGCGACTCCATCCGTATGCACGGCTTCGGTGACGCGTTTTTCCCGCTGCCCGAACCGCTGATCACCGGCGAAGCCACCCGTGTCATGTCGCTGCGCGACGGAACCAAGAAAATGTCGAAGTCGGATGCCTCCGATCAATCGCGCATCAATCTCACCGACGACGCCGATGCCATCGCGCAGAAGGTCAAGCGCGCCAAGACCGATCCGGAGCCGCTGCCGAGCGAAGAGAAGGGTCTCGCAGCGCGGCCGGAGGCCGATAACCTTGTCGGCATCTTCGCGGCGCTCGCCGGCACGACGCGCGCCGGGGTGCTCAAGGACTTCGGCAACGCGCAATTCTCCACCTTCAAGGCGGCGCTGACCGAGCTGGCGGTGGAGAAGCTAAGCCCGATCGCCGCCGAGATGCGGCGCCTGCAAGCCGACCCTGCCGCAATCGACGCCATCCTCGCCGACGGCTCCGCTCGCGCGCGGACGATCGCCGGCGAAACCATGAAAGCGGTCAAGGACATCGTCGGCTTCGTCCGCGCTTAAGCCTCATCACCGGCTTGTCCGGACGGGCGCCGCCATGGCAGCCTTGCCGCGGCCGGAGAAATCCATGTCGCGCAGGCGCCGCAGCTACGAAGCAGGCCACAAGCCCAAGCTTTTGGTCGTCATCGACGAAACCGAGGAATGCGATCGCGCCGTCTACTTCGCCAGCCGGCGCGCGGCGCGCATTGGCGGGAGTGTGGTGATGCTTCGGGTCAACGACATGGAAGGCCAGAGCCAGCAATGGCTCGGCGTCGCCGACATCATGCGGGCGGAAGCGCAGGACGAAGCCGATGCCGAACTGAAAAAATATGCCGCGCGCGCCGAAAGCATCGCCGGCATCGCGCCGGAGCGGGTTGTGCGCGAAGGCGACAAGGCGGAAGAAATCCTCAAAGTGATCGACCAGGACGAGGATATCTTCATCCTGGTCCTGGCCGCCGGCATCGGCGCTGAAGGCCCGGGCCCGCTGGTGACGACTATCGGCCGTACCGCCGGGGACTACCCGATCCCGGTGGCCATTGTGCCGGGGCACCTGACCAACGACGAGATCGACGCCCTTTCCTAACCGTCGTTCCGGGGTGACGCTTTAAACCGAGCCCGGAATGACAGAACCCTTGAACTTCCACCGAAATTCGCCACGTATTAGAATGGATTCGGTAGCAAGACCCCACGACGCCAGAGGCAGCCATGTTCATCCAGACGGAAGCGACGCCAAATCCGGCCACCCTTAAATTCCTGCCGGGCCGGACCGTGCTCGATACCGGCACGCTCGAACTGCGCGACAAAAGCGAGGCGGCGCAGTCGCCGCTGGCCGAACGGCTTTTCGATATCAGCGGCGTCACCGGCGTCTTCTACGGCTCCGACTTCATCGCGGTGACCAAGGACAGCGGCGGCGAGTGGCAGCAGCTCAAGCCGATGATCCTCGGCGCCATCATGGAACACTTCATGTCGGAAGCGCCGCTGCTGGCGGCCGGCACCGCCGAGCAAGGCGGCGGCGATGAATTCTTCGACGCCGCCGATGCCGACACCGTCGCCACCATCAAGGAATTGATCGAGACGCGGGTGCGTCCGGCGGTCGCCAACGACGGCGGCGACATCACTTTCCGCGGTTTCAAGGATGGCGTCGTCTATCTCAACATGAAAGGCGCTTGCTCGGGTTGTCCGTCGTCCACGGCAACGCTCCGCCACGGCATCCAAAATCTGTTGCGGCATTTCATTCCGGACATCACCGAAGTGCGGCCGATGTGACGCCGCGATATTGCCGCGCGTTCGGTGGCGCGACTGATTCATGCGGGTAATCGCCATCGACACGGCGCTGGCCGCTTGCTCGGCGGCCGTGCTCGACACCGCCCTTGGCGGCATCATCGCAAGCGAAAGCTTGCCGATGATCCGCGGACACGCCGAAGCATTGATGCCGCTGTTGCGCCGCGTGATGGCCGAGGCCGCCACGAGCTTCGCCGACATCGACCGGATCGCGGTGACGACCGGACCTGGCAGCTTCACCGGCTTGCGTGTCGGTATTGCCGCCGCGCGCGGCATCGCACTCGCTGCCGGGACGCCGATCGTCGGCCTGTCGACCCTGTCGGCCTATGCCGCGCCGCACATGGCGGCCGATGACAGATTTCCGGTGGTGGCGGCGATCGACGCGCGGCATGCTCATGTCTATTTGCAGGTTTTCGCTCCGGGCGGCCGCACGCTGTCACTGCCGCGGCTTGCGCCGCTAAACGACGCCGTGCATGCGGCGGCCGAAACCTCGGCCTGCATCGTCGGCTCGGCGGCGCAAGCGGTTGCCGACGCACTCCTCGATGCGGATGCAACTCCGATGCTGGTCGATGCGCGACCGGCTCCGGATATCGCCTGGGTCGCGCGGGTTGGCGCGGTCCTGCCGGAAGGCCAATCGCCGCCGAAGCCGCAATATTTGCGCGCGCCGGACGCGCAGCCGCAAAACGCCGCCCAACTGCCACGCCGATGATGAACTTCGTCACCCGCCTGTTGAGCCGCGGTGAGCCCATCATCACGGAAGCGCGTGTCGGCGACGCCGCCGCCATTGCCGCAATCCACGCCGCTTCGTTTCAGCGCGGCTGGGGCGACGACGAATTCCGCCAGCTGATCGGCGAGCGTGCCGTGGTCACGCACCGCGCCGTCCTCGGCCACAAGCTCATCGGCTTCATTATGTCGCGCGTGACGGCGGGTGAAGCCGAAATCCTGTCAGTCGCGATCGGGCCATCGTGGCGCGGACGCGGTTTCGCCAGGCCGCTGCTCGATTTGCACTTGCGCCGCCTCGCCGGCCTCGGCGCCCGCACGGTGTTCCTGGAGGTCGCCGAACACAACACGCCGGCCGCGCGGCTCTATCGGCGGGCCGGTTTCTACGAGGTCGGGCGCCGGCCGGGTTATTATGACGGTGGCGCGACGGCGCTGACGCTCCGCCGCGACCTCGGCTGACGGGCGAAGGCAAAAAAGGTAAGGTGGCCCGAGGGCCAAGGAGGTCGAAGATTCGAGACAGGATGACAGGGTTGCGCAAGCTTTTCGTGAAATCGTTCGGCTGCCAGATGAACGTCTACGATTCGCGGCGCATGGCGGACACGCTGGCGCCGGAAGGTTATGCGGAAACCGCCACCCCCGAGGACGCCGATCTCATTATCCTCAACACCTGCCACATCCGCGAGAAGGCGGCGGACAAGGTCTATTCCGAGCTGGGCCGCATGCGTCGCCTGAAGGAAGCGGCGGCCGAAGACGGCCGCGACGTACTGGTCGCGGTGGCCGGCTGCGTGGCGCAAGCCGAGGGAGACGAGATCATCCGCCGCGCACCGACGGTCGACCTCGTCGTCGGATCGCAGAATTATCACCGGCTGCCCGAATTGATCGTTCGCGCCGGCCGCGACGGTCCCCTGGTGGACACCGAATTTCCGGTCGACGACAAATTCGATCATCTCGCTGCGCCGAGCGCGACCGCCATCCGCGCGCGCGGCGTCACCGCCTTCGTCACCGTGCAGGAAGGTTGCGACAAGTTTTGCTCGTTTTGCGTCGTGCCGTATACGCGCGGCGCGGAAACTTCCCGTCCGGTCGTAAAGGTCGTTGCCGAAGTCGAACGGCTTGCTGCAGCGGGCGTGCGCGAAATCACGCTGATCGGCCAGAACGTCAATGCCTATCATGGCACCGGCCCCGACGGACGGCCGTGGTCGCTGGCGCGTTTGCTCGAACGGCTGGCGGCGATGCGCGGCGTCGAGCGGCTGCGTTACACCACGAGCCACCCGCTCGACATGGCCGACGATCTGATCGCAGCGCATCGCGATTTGCCGGCGTTGATGCCGCAATTGCATTTGCCGGTGCAATCGGGCTCCGACCGCATTCTCGCCGCCATGAACCGCCGCCATAGCTGCGCCGATTACCGCGACGTGGTCGCGCGGCTGCGCAAGGCGCGTCCCGACCTCGCACTCACCTCGGATTTCATCGTCGGCTTCCCCGGCGAAACCGACGCCGACTTCGCCGAGACGCTCGGTCTGATCGGCGATGTTGCTTATGCCGGCGCATTTTCGTTCAAATATTCGCCGCGGCCGGGAACGCCGGGTGCCGAAATCGCCGAACAAGTCAACGAGGCGGTGAAATCGGATCGTCTCCAGCAATTGCAACAGGCGATCGACCGCAGCCAGACGGCATTCAACCGCGGCTGCGTTGGCCGCACCCTGTCGGTGCTGTTCGAGCGGCCGGGCCGCCACCGGGGCCAGATCGTCGGCCGCTCGCCTTATCTTCAGCCGGTGCAGATCGATGCCCCGGCATCGCTAATCGGCACCATCGCCGACGTCACCGTTACCGAAATGGCCAGCAACAGCCTGTTCGGCGCGCTGGCGCAGGACGCTTCCCAACAAACATCACGCGTGCCGGCGCACGCCGGCGCAGGAGCCTGAATGCGAACGCCAGACGCCGGATCGATCGTCGCGCCGAACGATAACGTCCAGATCGCTCTGTCTTTCGACGACAATCGCCTCGCCTCGGCGCTGTTCGGGCAATACGACCAAAATCTCGCATTGATCGAGCGCCGTCTGGGCGTCGTCGCCACCTCGCGCGGCAACCATGTCACGCTGGATGGATCCCGCGCCGCCTGCGAACAGGCGCGCCGCGTATTGGAGAGCCTTTATGACCGGCTCAAACACGGCGACGAATTGGTACAGGGCGACGTCGACGGCACGATCCGGCTTGCCATTTCGCAAGGCTCGTTGTTCGACTTCGATCCGTCGTCGGGCGGCGAAAACTTCGAGGAGATCAATTTGCGCAAGCGGCGCGTGCGCGCGCGCACGCCGGCGCAAGACGCCTATATCCGCGCGCTAAAGCGCCACGCGCTGGTGTTCTCGACCGGCCCGGCCGGCACCGGCAAAACCTGGCTCGCGGTCGCCCAAGCCGTGCAATTGTTCGAGCGCAAGGAAGTCGATCGCATCGTGCTCTCCCGTCCGGCCGTCGAAGCCGGCGAGCGGCTCGGCTTTCTGCCCGGCGACATGCGCGAAAAAGTCGATCCCTATCTGCGCCCGATCTACGACGCACTGTACGATTTGATGGACGCACGCATTGTCGAGCGCGCCTTGCAGACCGGAGAAATCGAGATCGCGCCGCTCGCCTTCATGCGCGGCCGGACCCTTTCGCACGCCGCCGTCATCCTCGACGAGGCGCAAAACACCACCGCCATGCAGATGAAGATGCTGTTGACCCGGCTGGGCGAGGATAGCCGCATGGTGGTGACCGGCGATCCGAGCCAGGTCGACCTGCCGCCCGGTCAGACTTCCGGCCTGGCCGAAGCGGTGCGGCTGTTGCAAGGCATCGAAGGAATTGCGCACGTCACCTTCAGCGCCGCCGACGTGATCCGACATGAGCTCGTCGCGCGCATCGTCGAGGCCTATGACCGGGCGGAAGTGGCCAAACGCGGGCGGCCCTGATGGCGCGGAAGTCCGGCAGCACGTATGCGGCGCCGACCATCGATGTGCTGGTAGAGTCCAGCCTCTGGAAACGAGCGCGCGGCGCGCGGCCGACGGTACGGCGCGCCGTGGCCAAGGCCGCGGCAACGCTGTCAACACCGCGCGCGGAGCTTGCTATCGTGCTGACCGATGATTCGGCGATCCGCCTGCTCAACCGCGCTTGGCGTGGCATCGATGCAGCAACGAACGTGCTGTCGTTCCCGACCCATCGCGGCAGGGCGGAAACTCCGCTGATCGGTGACATCGTGCTCGCTTACGAAACCATCGCCCGGGAAGCGCGCGAAGCAAAAAAGCCGTTCGCTCATCATGTCGCCCACCTTGCCGTGCACGGATTCCTGCACCTGTTGGGGTACGATCACGTGCGCAAGAAAGACGCCGAAGCAATGGAACGGGCGGAGCGGAACATTCTGCGGCGGCTTGCCATTCCCGACCCTTATCGCTCCTAAGGGATGCCGGCACACATGGCGCAAGCATCCAAACCCGATGAGCCGCAGGAGACCGACCAGCACGGTCTTCCCATGATTTTGCCGCAAGACGGCGAATTGCAAGAAGGATGGCTCGCGCGCGTCATGCGCATCCTGTTCGGCTGGAAGGCCGCGGCCACGCGCGCGGACCTCGAGCTCGTGCTCACCGCCGAGCAGCCGGAATCGGGTTTTTCGCCGGCCGAGGCGGCGATGCTCAAGAACATCCTCGGCCTGCGGGAGTGCCGGATCGCCAGCATCATGGTGCCGCGCGCCGACATCGTCGCCGTGCACCAGGAAATCACGCTCGGTGAGCTGATCATGGTGTTCGCCGGCGCCGGCCACTCGCGCCTCGTCGTCTACAACGACACGCTCGACGATCCGGCCGGCATGGTTCACATCCGCGACCTGGTCGCGTTCATGGCGGCGCGGGCGGCGATCGATCCAAATTCGACGGTCGTCAAAGGGGGGCCGGCGACCGATCTCGATTTCGCCAAGATCAATTTGTCGATGCCGCTCGCGGCAGCCAACATCGTCCGCGAATTGCTTTACGCCCCGCCGTCTATGCCAGCGCTCGATTTGCTCGCCAAGATGCAAGCGACCCGCATTCATCTCGCACTCATCATCGACGAATACGGCGGAAGTGACGGCCTCGTCTCGATCGAGGACTTGGTCGAGTTGATTGTCGGCGACATCGCCGACGAGCACGACGAAGACGAGAAGGCGATGGTGACCCGCCAGAATGACGGTTCGTTCGTCGCCATCGGCCGCGCCAGCCTTGACGACGTGCGTGCGGCGATCGGCGACGAATTTGACGTCGGCGGCGCGGCACAAGAAGTCGATACGCTCGGCGGCTATCTGGTCATGCGGGCCGGTCACGTCCCGGTACGCGGCGAACTTGTGCCGGGACCCGGCACCTTTGAAGCGGAAGTGCTGGACGCCGATCCGCGTCGGGTGAAACGCGTGAAAATTTATCGCCGCAAAGACGGCCGCCCGGGCACGCCGCACGAGCCGCCAGCGGTCCGTCCGGTAGCGGCGCGCCCGACGCCGGCGCGCGAGGAACCGCCGCGGACAAATCCAAACGGCCAGCCGCCGCCGTGAAGCCGACGGCGCCTGTTCACATTATCGTCCTGTCTTTCGGTTGGCGGCGTCGGCTCATCGCGTTTGTCGCCGGCGCATTGTCGGCGCTGGCGATGGCGCCGATCAATTTTTGGCCCGCGCTGTTTCTGACTTTTCCGGTCCTGGTCTGGCTGATCGACAGCGCCGGCAGCGGCAGCGGCCGCTGGCGGGGAATGACCGGCGCCGCGACCGTCGGCTGGTGGTTCGGTTTCGGCTATTTCCTGGCCGGACTGTATTGGATCGGCTTTGCTTTTCTGGTCGATGCGCCGACATTCGGCTGGCTGTTACCGTTTGCCGTGATCGGACTTCCGGCCGGACTTGCAATCTTTTTCGGCCTTGGCGCGGCGCTGGCACGGTTGATCTGGACGCGCGGGGCCATGCGAATCCTCGCGCTGGCGGCGGCGTTGACGGTGACCGAATGGCTGCGCGGTCACGTCCTCACCGGCTTTCCGTGGAATGCGCTCGGCTATGCGCTCACTTCGCCGCTTCTGCTGGCGCAAACCGCATCGGTCATTGGCATCTGGGGCCTGACCTTCATCGCGGTCGCCGTGTTCGCCAGTCCGGCGTCGCTCATCGACGATCGCTCGGAAACACGGTTGCCCTGGCTACCGCTCGCGCTCGGGGTTGCCGTACTCGCCGGGCTCGGCGGCTTTGGCGCCATGCGACTTTCCCACACGCCGACGCGGTTCGACGACAAGGTTCATCTGCGCATCATGCAGCCGAACCTGCAGCAGGACGTGCGATTCAACTACGCGGCCAAGCAACAGGTTCTCGATCGCTATCTCGCGCTTTCCAATCGCGCCTCCGGGCCGCAGTCGCTCGGTGTACACGATGCGACGCATTTGATCTGGCCGGAATCCGCCTTTCCGTTTTTTCTGACCCGCGAACCCGACGCACTGGCGCAAATCGCGCAGCTGTTGCACGGCGGCACCGTGCTGATCACCGGAGCTGTTCGTCTGGGCGAGCCGGTCAATCCAGCCGATCCCGCCGCTTACAATTCGATCTACGTCATCGACCGCGATGGCTCTATCGTTTCGTTGTACGACAAGGTCCATCTCGTGCCGTTCGGCGAATATCTGCCGTTCCAGAATCTGCTTGAAAGGCTCGGCCTGCAGACGATCACCAGACAGCGTGGCGGCTTTCTTGCCGGCGACCGCCGCCGTTCCCTCGTCATACCCGGCGCGCCGCCCGCGTTGCCGTTGATTTGCTACGAGATTATTTTTCCCGGCGAGGTGATGCCGCCGGGCCGCCGGCCGGCATGGATCGTCAATGTCACCAACGATGGCTGGTTCGGCATTTCGAGCGGCCCCTATCAGCACTTTCAGCAGGCGCGCGTGCGCGCGATCGAAGTCGGTCTGCCGTTGGTGCGCGCCGCCAATACCGGAATTTCCGCCGTTGTCGATCCGGTAGGCAGGATCGTCGGTGCGCTGCCGCTCGGGACCGAGGGTGTGCTGGATTCATCGCTGCCGCGACCGATTGCTACACCGATCTACGCGCGCCTCGGCGACGTGCCTGCGGCCATGATCGTGGCGCTGGCGCTCTTGGCGATCATCCGCCAGCGGCTGCGGCCCAAGATCGCGAAAATTTAGCCGCGGTCAGACAGCAAAAGTTTAGCCTAAATGAGAGCGGTAAAGCCATGCGGCGGACGAGTGTTTAAGCGTGTGATATCGACCGTTGGCTGTAAGATACCCGGTGCATTCAACTATCCCGCGCAAGGGTCCAGCGCGCGGATACTGGCCAATATTATACTCGCGAGTATCCGCCTTTGGTCTAATGTGGAAAGATCACGCAAAAACAGCAGCCAATCCAGTATTTCACCGCGGCAGATTTGATGTACCAAGCTATTACGGTAAATAGAGGTACGGGAGACTAGTCGAAATGATTGCCAAGAAGGCGCCGAATCCGATCGACAAGCACGTCGGCAGTCGCGTTCGCATGCGGCGCATGATGCTTGGAATGAGCCAAGAAAAGCTCGGCAACAGCCTCAACCTGACCTTCCAGCAGGTCCAGAAATACGAAAAAGGAACCAATCGCATCGGCGCCAGCCGGTTGCAGCAGATTTCCCACATTCTGCAAGTACCGGTGGAGTTCTTTTTCGAAGGCGCGCCGAACGTCGGGGGCGCTCTTCGCATGGAAGGAATGAGCGAGGCGCCCTCGCCTGCTTACGTCGCCGACTTTCTGGCGACTTCGGACGGCTTGGCACTCACCAAAGCTTTCATGCGCATCGGCGACTCCAAGCTGCGCCGCCGCATTGTCGATCTCGTCGAGCAAATCGCGTCGAACGAAAAGCACTGAGCAAGCCGGCCCAGTTGCGGATCGAAGATTCCCACTTTCGCCCACCCTTAAGCCCACATCTTGACCGCGCGGAGCCGCGCTGCAACAACCTGCTATAAACAATCGACGGCGGAATACGCCGAGGCTGAGCTTTCAAGCTGGCAAGATCAACTCATCGCCCGAGCGATCGGCCGGCGCCTAGTTAAGGGGAGTGTTTGCAGTGCCGCATGCCAATTATCTGTTCACCAGTGAGTCCGTGTCGGAAGGCCATCCGGATAAGGTTTGCGATCAAATTTCCGACGCCGTACTTGACGCTTTCATCACCAAGGACATCGAGCTTGGCATCGCCGAGCAAAGCCTTGTGAACACCCGACTCGGCTGCGAAACGCTCTGCACGACCAACAAAATCATCGTCGCCGGCGAAGGCCGCGGCCAGCTGTTCCGCAAAATCGGCAACAAAGCCGTGGTGGACCGCGAAGTGATCACTCAGATCGCGCGCGATGTCGTCAAGGATATCGGGTACGATCAGGAAGGCTTCTCCTATCACGGTGCCGACGTCGAAGTGCTGCTGCACGGCCAGTCGCCGGATATCGCCATGGGGGTCGATGCCAAAAAGAAAAAGCACGGTGAGGAGGAAGGCGCGGGCGACCAGGGCATGATGTTCGGCTTCGCCTGCACCGAGAGCGAAGTCTATGAGAAGAATTCGTTCATGCCGGCGCCGATTTACTTCGCTCACAAAATCCTGAAGGTTCTTGCGGACAAGCGCCGCTCCGGCCAGCTGTTCGATCTGCAGCCCGACGCAAAAAGTCAGGTCACGGTACGGTACGTCAATGGCAAGCCGGTCGGTTGCACCAAGGTCGTGGTCTCCACCCAGCACAACGAGAAAAGCCGCAACGGCAAAAAGTATACGCCGGGCATTGTCAAGGACATGATCGCTTCGGCCGTGGAATCGGCGCTGCCGAAAGGCTGGATGCCGCAACGGCCGTCCGACTTTCTGGTCAACCCGACCGGTAATTTCGTGGTCGGCGGCCCCGACGGCGATTGCGGCCTGACCGGGCGCAAGATCATCGTCGACACCTATGGCGGCTATGCACCGCACGGCGGCGGCGCGTTCTCGGGCAAGGATCCCACCAAAGTCGACCGCTCGGCGGCGTACGCAGCCCGTTACCTTGCCAAAAACGTAGTCGCCGCCGGCCTTGCTGAACGTTGCACGATCCAGCTTGCCTACGCCATTGGCGTGGCCGAGCCGATGTCGGTCCTGGTCGACACCCATGGCACCGGCAAGGTCGAAGAAAAAAAGCTGGAGAAGGTTCTCCCCGAGCTGTTCCGTCTGACGCCGACCAACATCCGCCGGACGCTCAAACTCAATCGGCCGATTTATCGACGCACCTCGGCCTATGGCCATTTCGGCCGCGCGCCGGAAAAAGACGGCGGCTTCTCCTGGGAGCGGACCGATCTTGCCGACCAGCTCAAGCGCAGCTTGCGCTGAGCTTTCGGTCACCACAGATCTAGCTCTCCATATCCGTCCGGCTCGCGGCCGGGCTGGGCTGGTTTTGGAGAGTTCCCGAAATGAAATCGATCGCAGCGTTTTGCGCGATGGCGCTGGCATTCGCCGGCGCCGCCGCGCCCGCCGAAGCCAAGGGTTGCATCAAGGGCGCGGTGGTTGGCGGCGTTGCCGGTCATTACGCAGGGCATCATGCGCTGCTCGGAGCGGCCGCCGGCTGTATCATCGGCCACCACGAAGCCAAGAAACACGACAAAGCGATGCAAAATCCCTCACCCGACACCGCGCATTGACGATAGGCTGACGTCGTCGCGGCCTTTGCGCCGCCGTTGGGCGATGGATCACCGACTGTATCGAACGCGCGCATTTTTTGGACGGCGCAAAGGCCACAAGCTGCGCAAGCGGCAGATGGACCTCGTCGGCAGCTTGCTGCCGCAGCTTGCCATCGACCTCGGCCGGCCGGCTCCCGGCGAATTGGCTGCGCTGTTTCCCGTCCGTGTTCGCGAGGTACAGCTCGAGATCGGCTTCGGCGGCGGCGAAAATTTGATTGCGCAGGCGAAAGCGAAGCCGGATACGGGATTCGTCGGTATCGAGCCGTTTGTCAACGGCATGGCAAAGGCGCTTGCGGCCATCGACGAACATGGCCTGCGCAACATCCGCCTCCATTTCGACGACGCCATGCCGCTGATCGACTGGCTGCCGGATGCGTCGCTGTCACGCATCGAATTGATCCATCCCGATCCATGGCCGAAACGGCGACATTGGAAGCGGCGTTTTGTGCAGGACGCCACCGTCGCTGAGTTCGCCCGGGTTTTGCGGCGCGACGGCGAACTTCGATTCGTCACCGATATCGCCGATTATGCGTCGTGGACGCTACAATGTTTCCTCCGCTCGGGCGGGTTCGACTGGACCGCGCAGTGCGCCGATGACTGGCGCCGGCCGTGGGCCGATTTCACCGCCACCCGCTATCACGCCAAGGCGGCGCGCGCGCAACGTCCGTCGTGTTTTTTGACTTTTCGCCGCGTGTAACGCCGCGGCACGCTTGCCATCGGTGCTAGGCGTCCTGCCGCTGCCAAAAGCGGACCACGCGCTGAGCGGTGGACGCTGACAGCCGGCCGTAATTGGCAAACGCGTTATCGAGCCCTTGGGTCGAGGTGCCGGCACTGTCCGGGCGCGCGAGGATAACCGCTTTCACCGCCGGCCAGCCAAGACCGGCGGCCTTGCACAAGATCAGGATAGGATCAGGACGATCGCCGTCCATCAGGCGGTCGGCAATCTTGAGCGGCACTTTGGCGAGTGTCGCCAGCGTCACCACCGTTTCTTCATGTTTGCCTTCGCTGCAGAATGCGGTGAGCGTCGTCTCATCCAGTTTTTTCGCCAAATCCAGCCCCAGCACGACGCGCTGAGCGGCGCGGTAATCGCGTGGTCCGACGCGGGCGCCGACCTCTTTGGAGACTTTCGCCAGCACGTCGCAAATGGCCGCCCGAACCTCCGGCGTCGCCGAGGCAATCAGCCGGCGATGCACGACCGCGGTCGCTTTGGTCAGCAAGTTGCGAAAAATAGGCGCTGGAATATCCGACCGCAGCCCGACCTTCTCGGCGAGGATGCCGTCTTCCTCTGCACGTTTGACCAGCCGGTGGAATCCCGCTTCCGATATACGGGCGCCACGGTTGTCGGCGACCCGCCGGGCGACGTCGCGATTACCGCGGCTCACCAACACATCGGTCACCGCCTCACCCAGCACCGGCCGCGTCGAGATGGCGTGCAGATGCGCCTGTCCCTTGGTGTTGGCGACCTCGACGAGGTCGGCTTCATCGAGCCGCGCGGCGAGCTTGAGTACCGGCCCGGCAATTGCGATGTCATCGTCCTTGGCCAATTTGCGCAGAACCTTGACCGGTCCATTCTTCACCGGCGCCAAGTGGTTGGAGAGTTCCGCTCGGGCCTGGTTTTCGATCTCCTCGATCAGCAATACGAATACGTCGTCGAACAGCTCGACGTGCTGGTCGCTGTAGCGGTTGGCGCCGGCAAGAAACAACGTCGTGATCCGTTGCAGCGTCTGGACGCGCTTGTCGCGGGAGCCGTGCTGCACCACGTCTTCCAGTTCGGGAATCAACGAAAAGGGTGTGGCACCCATCGCGGGCATCAGTGTCGTGTTCGGTGATCGGTAATCAGGATTTCCCTGCCGGCTTAATTAGCGATTACTGATTACCGATCCCTGAACTCCCCCCGTACCGCCCTTGCAAGCCGCGGGGAACGCGCTATATTTGCCGTGTCCGTCTTGGATACCTCATAACGGTCGGATGAACCGAACGGTTTTGAGAGTGGGTTCCCCTGGGGCCCGCTCTTTTTTATTACCTGAGGCCCCGACCGTTGGTTGCCGGACAAAAGTGCACCGGGCATCGTGCAAAACAACGAACGCATCCGCATGGACGACAGGCCGACTGCCTTTGCCGAAGAACCTCGACTTATCGTAGAGCCGGGGCGGGCGGCGCGTGTGGCCGCGCTCGCCGAGCCGGTGCTGTTGCAGCTCGGCTACCGGTTGGTGCGGGTGCGCGTTTCCGGCGCCGAGGGCTGCACCGTGCAGATCATGGCCGAACGTCCCGACGGCAGCTTGGCGATCGAGGATTGCGAAACCGCCTCGCGCGCGTTGTCGCCGGTGCTCGATCTCGCCGATCCGATCGAAAGCGCGTATCGGCTGGAAATCTCGTCGCCGGGCATCGATCGGCCGCTGGTGCGCCGCTCGGACTTCGACCGTTATGCCGGTCATGCCGCCAAAATCGAAATGACCGTCCCGATCGACGGTCGCAAGCGTTTTCACGGCATGCTGGTCGGCAGCGAAGGCGAACGCGTCCGGCTTCGCGCCGAAGACCCGGTCGGCGAAGTGTCGTTGCCGATCGACGACATCGCGGAAGCCCGCCTTGTGCTGACCGACGAGCTCATTTCTCAATCGCTGCGCCGGAGCAAACACGGCCAGCGGCAGCAAGCAAATGCGGCGCCGGTGCAAGACCGGCGCGCGAACCTGGGCAAGGGAGACTGAACCATGGCGACGGTAAGCGCCAACAAACTCGAGTTGCTGCAAATCGCGGATGCGGTCGCCCGCGAAAAGGCGATCGACCGCAAGATCGTGCTCGGCGCGATGGAAGATGCGATCGCCAAAGCCGCGCGCTCGCGTTACGGCAGTGAAACGGAAGTTCGCGCCGAGATCGATCCGAAGAGCGGCGAGCTGCATCTATCCCGCCATATGCTCGTGGTCGAGGCGGTCGAGAATCCCGCTTCGCAGATCACGCTCGAAGAAGCGCGGCGGCATCATCCGGCGGCCCAGGTCGGCGACACCATCGCCGACAAGCTGCCGCCGCTTGAATACGGCCGCATCGCCGCACAATCGGCCAAGCAGGTCATCGTGCAGAAAGTCCGCGAGGCCGAGCGCGATCGCCAATACGAAGAATACAAGGACCGCATCGGCGACATCGTCAACGGTATCGTCAAGCGCGTCGAGTACGGGAACGTCGTGGTCGACCTCGGCCGCGGCGAGGCGATCGTGCGGCGCGACGAAATGTTGCCGCGTGAAGTTTTTCGCAACGGCGACCGCCTCCGCGCCTACATCTACGACGTGCGCCGCGAACAGCGCGGACCACAGATTTTCCTGTCGCGCACACATCCGCACTTCATGTCGAAATTGTTTGCGCAGGAAGTGCCGGAAATCTACGACGGCATTGTCGAGGTCAAGGCGGTCGCGCGCGATCCCGGCTCGCGCGCCAAGATCGCGGTGGTATCGCGCGATTCTTCGGTCGATCCGGTTGGCGCCTGCGTCGGCATGCGCGGATCGCGCGTGCAGGCCGTCGTCAATGAGCTGCAAGGCGAGAAAATCGACATTATTCCGTGGTCGCAGGACATCGCCACGTTCGTTGTCAACGCGCTTGCGCCGGCCGAAGTCGCCAAGGTGGTGCTCGACGAGGAACGCGAACGCATCGAAGTCGTGGTGCCTGACCAGCAGTTGTCGCTCGCCATCGGACGGCGCGGACAGAATGTACGGCTCGCTTCGCAGCTGACCGGCTGGGACATCGACATTCTCACCGAGCAGGAAGAGTCCGAACGCCGCCAGGCGGAGTTCGAGAATCGCACCCGCATGTTCATCGACGCGCTCAACGTCGATGAGGTGATTGGGCAGTTGCTCGCCTCCGAGGGTTTCACCTCGATCGAGGAGCTGGCGTTCGTCGACACCAAGGAGATTGCCGGCATCGAGGGCTTCGACGACGACACCGCCGGCGAACTGCAAGCCCGCGCGCAGGAGTATCTCGCCAAGATCGAAGCCGAACTCGATGCCAAACGCACCGAGCTCGGCGTCGCCGACGAACTCAAGGAAGTACCCGGGGTCACCACCGCCATGCTGGTCCGCTTCGGCGAGAACGGCATCAAGACAATTGAAGATCTCGCCGGTTGCGCGACCGATGACCTCGTCGGCTGGACCGACCGCAAGGACGGCGAGACTGTGCGCGAAGCCGGTATTCTCGACGGCTTCGATATTTCGCGTGAAGAAGCCGAGGCTTTGGTCATGCAAGCGCGGCTCAAAGCCGGCTGGATCAGCGAAGCCGATCTCGCTCGACCGCCGGCGGCGGATCTTGCCGAAGCAGCCGCTCCCGAAGCGCAGGCTTAAAAGGAGCGCGCGCATCGTATGATCGCCCAGGCGGCAGGGGCGCCGGCAGAAGAAACCGATCGCGGACCGCACGGCCGCGAGCGCTCGCGGTTCTGTGCGGCCACCCGTACGGTGCAGCCGGTCTCCGAATTGATCCGGTTCGTCGTCGGACCCGGTGGCGAGGTGGTGCCCGATCTTAAAAGCAAGCTACCGGGACGCGGCATCTGGGTGACGGCCACGCGCGAGGCACTCGCAGAAGCGATCAAGCGCAAGGTTTTCGCGCGCGGGTTCAAGCGCGAGGTGCGGCTGTCCTTGGACTTCGTCGAGCGTACCGAGCAATTGCTGCTCCGCTCCGTCCTCGATGCATTGGCCGTCGCCGGCAAGGCCGGATTGGTCGCGACCGGCTTCAGCCGGGCCGAAACCGCGTTCTCGGACGGCCGGGTCCTGGCGCTTTTGCATGCCGCCGAAGCCTCGCCGCAGGGGGTGCGAAAGCTCGCGGCCGCGCGGCGCCGGCATCGGGACGAAGCACCGGCCCTGGTGGTCGGATTTCTAACCTCGGCCCAATTGGATTTGGCATTGAACCGCCCAAATGTGGTACATGCAGCGTTGCTCGCCGGCCCTGCCAGCGAAACCTTTTTGGCCCGTTGCCGGCGCCTGGAACGGTTTCGGACCGGCGATCAGCAACCCGAGGCCGTCGTGGCGGCGCCGAATTGAACCCCGGCGGGGATAGTGACTGCGTAACCGATAGAAATGGAAGCGAATGGCTGAAACGACCAAAAATACCGGCGAAAAGCTCCGTGCAGGCGCCAAAACGCTGACTCTCAAGCGTGGCAGCGTCGAGCAGGGCGTCGTGCGCCAAAGCTTCAGCCATGGCCGCAGCAAGGCCGTTGTGGTCGAAAAGGTCAAACGCCGCAC
>JAGXAC010000025.1 GCA_019075925.1 Hyphomicrobiales bacterium
GCGGCCGGTCGCTCAAAATCGGCTACGCGCTCAATTTGATCGGCTTGCTCGGGGTTGTCGCCATGCCGCAGTCGGCGAACTATCCGCTGTTCCAGCTGATCGAAAACGAAACTCACGCCGCGAATGGCATCACCGAGGCTGTGGTCATCCACGCTACCGGCAGGATGCCGTATGGCACCGGCGCGGCACACATGGTGTTTCTCGAACCTAAAAACTTGCGATGGATTTCGAATCCGCCGGCGGCCGATTTGGCGGCAAGACATGCGCGCGGCGAGACGTTCCTCGCGCTCGTCAATGTCCCGGTCCGCTTCCCCGAGGCCGCCGGCTGGGTGGCCGACCATTGCGTGTTTGAATGGTCGACCTATCCGCGCTGGCTACAGCCGTTCAACTATCTCGGCTGGCAGCAACGCTCGCCGTGGTGGATGCTCTATCGCTGCGATGGCGCGCGGTGAGTCTAAGCCTTCACCAGCTTGCGGCCGGTAACCGCCTCGAGATTCTTGAAGAAGATCTTGTCGTGGTCGGTCTTCGAAAGGTTGAGTGACTCCAGTATCCGCAGCGTCTCACGCGGATACAGCGTTCCGCCTTCGGGATCGTAAGGGCAATCGGAGGCAAACACGATCTTGTCGCGCGGGAAGAACTCCATTCCCGCCTTGGTCGCGGGTTCGCCGGTGAACACCGCGGTGTCGGCCCAGAAGTCCTGCTTGAAATAATCGAGCGGGCGTTTCTTGAGACTTTTACGCAGCGACACGTAGTCGGTGTCGGACGTGCGCGAACCCATCACGTCGTTTCCCGGGCCGATGCGGCCCTCCAGCATCGGCACGATGCCGCCAAAATGATGGGTGATGAGCTTCAGATTGGGATGCGTGTCCATGATCTTTGAGTAGACCAGGCGCATCATGGCGGTCGCGGTGTCATAGGACCAACCGAAGGTCCACCAGATTTCGTACAAGGACTTCTGTTCGGAGACGTAATCGGGCAATTCGGCGCCGCGGCAAGGATGCATCCAGATTGGAATGCCGAGCGCGTCCATCTTGTCCCAGAACGGCCGGTATTCCGGCCGGTCGAGCGGTTTGCCGTTGACGTTGGTATAGATCTGCACGCCGAGCGCACCCAATTGAGTCACCGCGCGCTGCGCCTCGCCGACGCCGGCGTCCGCGGCGTCGAGCGAAATCTGCGCCACCCAGCCGGGGAAGTGATCCCGCTCCTTGGCGCACAGTTCGGCAAAGCCGTCGTTGATGATGCGGCAATACTCGTCGATTTGCGCGGGCGTCTTGGCGATCTTTTCGAGCGGCGGCTGCGAGTAGCTGAGGATCTGCTGATAATCTTTGTGGCCGTCGACGATCTTCTTGCGAACGTTGAGGTCGTAGAGCGCCGGCAGCGAGCGTACGCGCTTGCCCATGTCCTTGTAGTCCGCCGCTATGTCGTCGAGCATGCCGAAGATTTTCGACGGGAAAAAATGCGTATAGGCGTCGATCCGCATGGGCGGTTACTCCCTGTCTGTCTTACGTTCCTAGCACGGCGCCGACGCCGCGCGGACAACGGTTATGCATCAGCGCCATGCCGGAAACGCGCGAGTACGTCGGCGGGGATCGGCTGCGACTTCAAGCGCGCGGGCTCGCCGGCCGGGCGCACGACCCAAACGCGTGTCTCGACGCCCTCGACCGCGAGCGCGCCACCTTTGGTCAGGCGGTGCTCGATCTTGAAGCTTGAACGGCCGCATTCGACCAACCGGGACTCGATCGAAACCTCGTCGCCGAACCGGGTCGGGAATTTAAAACGAGCGCGCGTTTCCACCAGCGGATGCCCGGCGAAAGCATACGCCTTGAGATAGTCGATTTTGTTCATGCCGAGCGCGCGTTCGATCAATACCGTGGTGGAGGTGTCGAACATCTCGAAATAGCGCGGATAGAAAATGATCCCGGCTGGATCGCAATCGCACCACTCGATACGCAAGTTGCGGACGTTGCTGAGCATCCGGGCGGCCGCGATCACCGCGGCGCCATGCGCAACGCTGCATCAATCCGGATCGTCTCGCCGTTGATGTAACGATTCTCGATCAGATGACGTGCAAGCGCGGCATACTGAGAGGGGTCGCCGAGTTTTTTTGGGAACGGCAGCGAGGCCGCCAGGCTTTCCTGCGCCTGCGGGGTCAGTCCCATCAGCATCGGGGTGAGAAAGATGCCGGGGGCGATGGCGTTCACCCGCACGCCGAACTGCGCGAATTCGCGCGCCGCAGGCATGACGAGAGCGACAACGCCCCCTTTCGACGACGAATAAGCGGCCTGGCCGATCTGTCCCTCGTAGGCGGCGACCGAAGCCGTGCATAGAATGACGCCGCGTTCGCCGTCGGCGAGCGGATCGAGCTTCGACATGGCGGCGGCGGCCAGCCGCATCGCATTGAAGGTGCCGATCAGGTTGATGCGGATGACGCGTTCGTAGTCGGCGAGCGCCATCGGTCCTTCCTTGCCGACGATGCGCATGGCTTTGCCGATGCCGGCGCAGTTGACCAGGATGCGCGCGACTCCCTGGTCGGCGGCCGCCTTGGCGATCGCCGCTTCAGTCGACGGTCCGTCGGCAACGTCGCAATGAATCGCGATGCCTTTGACGGCAGCCGCTACCTCGGCGGCGGCTTTGTCGTTGACGTCAAGGATGGCGACCTTGGCGCCGGCGTCGGCCAGCATACGCGCGGTGGCGGCGCCGAGGCCGGAGCCGCCGCCGGTGACGAGCGCAGATTGTCCGCGAATGTCCATGTTCAAACTCGCTTATCTGGTTTGGTGGGCAATGGTTGTACGGCCGGCGACGACAACGTTTGCCGGCGACGGGTCAGCGTACAAATCTTCAACCAACGCCGCGCGATGTGCGAGCACGGTCCGCTGATTGATCGATCCTTTATCGGTGACTTCGCCGACGTCGAGCGACAGCTGCTCCGCCAGCAGGATGGCGCGAGAGATGCGGGCCGAGGTCCCGCGGCCGGGATCGGCGAGAGCCTCGAGCAACTGCGCGAACTTGTTGCGCACGCGCGGGTCGGCAACGACGGCCGCCGCCGGCGCGGCGGTCGGCAGATCGGGCGCCAATTTGCGGCAAGCTTCGATGTCGGGAACGATCAGCGCAGCGATGTCGTCGCGATCCGCGCCGGTCAAAACCACGTCGCGCACCAGCGGCGCGCAGCGCGCGACGAAGGCCGCGCGCAGCGGGCCGACGCTGACCCACGTTCCGGTCGCGAGCTTGAAATCCTCGGCGATGCGTCCGTCGAACATCAGGCCTTTGCCCGGATCGTTTGCATCGGCGAATTTGAGCGCGTCGCCGATTCTGTAGAAACCTTCGGCATCGAAGGCGTCCGCGGTCAGCTTTGGCGCGCGCCAATAGCCGGGTGTGATGTTTGGTCCTCGCAATCGCGCCTCGAACTTGCCTTCGCGCGGCACGAGCTTGAGCTCGACGCCCGGCAGCGGGATGCCGATGTTGCCGGAGCGCTCGGTTTCCCAGGTGCATGCGATCGCGGCCGGCGCCGTTTCGGTTGAGCCGAGGCTGGACAGGAAGATGATGCGCTCGCCGGTCGCCGCTACCGCGAGCTCCTGATATTCGTCCCAAACATGCTGCGCGAGACTCGCGCCGGCATAGAACAGAACCTTCAGCCGGCTGAAAAAACGCTGGCGTAGCGCCGCGTCGGTGCGCAGATAGGGCAGCAACATCTCGAAGCCCTTCGGCACGTTCAAATAGATCGTGGTGGCGACGTCGCGGAGGTTCCGCACGGTCGCCTCGATGGCGCCCGGCAGCGGCTTGCCTTCATCGATGTAGTACGAACCGCCGTTGAACAGCACCATGTTGAAATCGTGATTGCCGGCGAAGGTGTGGCTCCACGGCGGCCATTCGACCAGCACCGGCGGCTCATCGGTAATGAAGGCGAGGCTGGAACGGATCATCGCCTGATTGGCGCACAGCATGCGCTGCGTGTTGATGACGCCTTTCGGCTGGCCGGTCGAACCTGAAGTGAACAGAAATTTGGCGATGGTGTCGGGGCCGACCTTGGCGTGGGCGGCTTCCACCGCCGCCGAAGGCGTCGCATTGGCGAATTCGGCAAACGGTGTCGTCGGCCGGTCGCCGGCGGGATTGGCGACGGTCACCACCTCGACGTCGGCCGGCACCGTTGCGGCGATGGCGCGCGCGAATGCCTTGCCGTCGGCCGCAAACACCAGCCCGGGCGTCAATGTTTCGGTGATGCCTTTGAGTTTTTTGAAATCCTGCGAGACCAGCGAATAGGGCACCGAGATCGGCGCATAGGGAATGCCGACATGCATGGCTGCCAGCGCAAGCAGCGCATGTTCGAGATCGTTGCCCGACAAGATCAGGATCGGGCGCTCGGGCGAGAGATCGCGAGCGAGCAATGCAGTGGCGATCGCCCGCGCCGCCGCGAAACTCTGTCCATACGTCAATGTGCGCCACGCGCCGCCGGCGTCGCGTTGCGCCAGGAAGACCCGCTCCGGCGCGGCCTTTGCCCAGTGGACGAGCCGCTCGGTTATGCCGTTCGGATAGGGTTGCAGCGGATGCGGCGAGCGCATCAACAGGCTGCCGTCGGCTCTGCGCTCGACCGTTACGTCGGCGGGACCGAGCCGCACCGCTCGAAGCGGGGCTCGGCGTTGCGCGGATTTTGCCTGTGCCAACGTGCTCGACATGCTGCCGAAATCAATACTGCCGTCCGCGTGACATGGCTGCATCCGCGCGTCAAGGCGCGCAATGTCCATCGCCCCAGCCGCCATTTGACCCGGTCTGTGGTGACCCGTAAATAACCCCGGTATCCGGATTCCGACGTTCGCACGGAGTAAGCCATGCGCGAGGTGTTTGTTTGCGATGCAGCACGCACCGCAATCGGCCGGTATGGCGGCGCACTGGCCAAGGTCCGCACCGACGATCTTGCGGCGGCTCCGATCCGGGCTTTGGTCGCGCGCAACAGCAAGGCCGACTGGTCGCAACTCGACGAGGTTTTTTTCGGCTGCGCCAATCAGGCGGGCGAGGACAATCGCAATATCGCGCGCATGGCGCTGTTGCTGGCCGGATTGCCGCAGACGGTGCCCGGCCTGACGGTCAATCGGCTGTGCGCGTCCGGCCTCAACGCCGTCGGCGACGCGGCGCGCGCCATCCGCGCCGGCGAGATGGATTTCGCCATTGCCGGCGGTGTCGAATCGATGACACGCGCGCCGTTCGTCATGGGCAAGGCCGGCGAGGCGTTTTCGCGCAAAAGCGAAGTCTACGACACCACCATCGGCTGGCGTTTCGTCAATCCGCTGCTCAAGGCCCAATATGGCATCGATTCAATGCCGGAGACCGGCGAGAACGTCGCGGAAGAATTTCAGGTCGCGCGCAAGGACCAGGACGCGATGGCGCTGCGCTCGCAGCAACGCGCCGGCAAGGCCATCGCGTCGGGCTATTTCGCCGAAGAGATCGTCGCTGTCGAGGCGCCGGGCGGCAAGGCCGGTCCGATCGTGGTCGACAAGGACGAACATCCGCGCCCGGACACGACCATCGACAATCTCGCCAAGCTCAAGCCGATCGTGCGCGAGGGAGGCACCATCACCGCCGGCAATGCGTCCGGCGTCAACGACGGCGCCGCCGCCATCATCCTGGCCAGCGAAGCGGCGGCGAAAGCGCATGGACTCGCGCCGCGGGCACGCGTGCTGGGCATGGCTTCCGCGGCGGTGCCGCCACGCATCATGGGCATCGGGCCGGTGCCGTCGACACGCAAGCTGATGGCCCGGCTCGGCCTCAAGATCGGCGACTTCGATCTGATCGAACTCAACGAAGCCTTCGCCTCGCAAGGCCTCGCCTGTCTGCGCCAGCTTGGCGTCGCCGACGACGCCGAGCATGTCAATCCGCATGGCGGCGCGATCGCGCTCGGCCATCCGCTCGGCATGTCGGGAGCGCGGCTTGCGCTGACTGCGGTGCACGGACTGGAGAAACGCGGCGGCAAACGCGCGCTCGCCACCATGTGCGTCGGCGTCGGCCAGGGCGTGTCGCTGGCGCTGGAAAAAGTCTGAGCCGCGACGGTCCGATGCTCTGCAGTGGCTTTATTACCGTTGCCAACGGCACCAATAACACCTGACTTGAGGAGACCAGCGCGTGCCGATGTCGCCCGGTTACGTTCCGTTCCATCCCAATCCGTCGAAGCCGAAATTCAGGCCGCCGCCGGGCGCGGTGGATGCGCATTGTCATGTGTTCGGCCCGGAGGCGAAATTTCCATTCGCGCCGGAACGCAAATACACGCCGTGCGACGCACCCAAGGAAAAATTGTTCGCGCTGCGCGATTTTCTCGGCTTCGACAAAAACATCATCGTCCAGGCGTCGTGTCATTCCAAGGACAATCGCGCGATGGTCGATGCGCTCGACACCGCCAATGGCAGGGCCAAGGGCGTGGCCTTCGTCGGCGAGGAGGTTACAGATACCGAGCTGAAATGGATGGACAAAGCCGGCGTCCGCGGCGTGCGCTTTAATTTCATCAAGCGGCTGGTCGATTTCACGCCGCGCGACGTACTCGATCGCATCTCAAGGCGGATTGAAAAGCTTGGCTGGCACGTGGTGGTCTATTTCGAGATGGCCGATCTGCACGAGCTTGCAGACTTTTTTACCTCGCTGCCGACCATTGTCGTGGTCGATCACATGGGCACTCCCGACGTCGGCAAAGGCGTCGATAGTCCGGAGAACCAGCGCTTTCACCGGCTGCTGGACAAGCACAAGAACTTTTGGGTGAAGGCGACCTGCCCGGAGCGCATGACGCTGGCGGGGCCGCCCTACGACGACGTGGCGCCGTTCGGCCGCGCGCTGGTCGAACGCTTTCCCGACCGCGTTTTGTGGGGCACCGACTGGCCGCATCCGAACATGAAGAAAGTAGCGCCCGACGACGGCGTGCTGGTCGACTATGTGCCGAAGATCGCCCCGACCGCGGCGCAGCAAAAGGCGCTGCTCGTCGACAATCCGATGCGGCTATACTGGAGTTAGACGGCAAAGCAGCCGGGGGAGAGCAAACGTGGCGTCCTTCGTACTCGTTCATGGCGCCTGGCACGGCGCCTGGTGCTGGCAACGCGTCGCGCGGATGCTCGAGCGCAACGGACATCAGGTCTTTGCGCCGACGTTGACTGGGTTGTGCGAACGCTCGCATCTGCTGACGCCCGCTATCGATCTGAACACCCACATTTCCGATGTCGCCAACGACATCAAGTGGAAGGAATTGAAGGACATCGTCCTGGTCGGCCATTCCTACGGCGGCATGGTGATTTCCGGGGTTGCTGAGACGATGGAGCAAGCGATCGCGTCATTTGTGATGCTCGATGCCTTCATGCCGGAGAACGATCAGTCGGTGATCGACCTATGGCCGGCGCCGATGCGCGAGGGGCTGCTGGCGGCCGAGCGCGGCGGTGCGACCACCATCCCGCCGCGCGCCGCCGCGCTCTTCAAGGTCAATGAGAAGGATTGCGCTTGGGTCGATGCGCAATGCACGCCGCAGCCGATCAAATGCTTCCTGCAAAAACTGCCGCTTACCGGCGCCCGCGAGCGGATTGCGCGAAAGACCTACATCCGCGCGGCCGGTTATGAGAATCCGTATTTCAATGCCGGCCTCGCCAGTGCGCGCGCGAAGAAGTGGCGCACATACGAAGTGCCGTGCGGCCACGATGTCATGCTCGACATGCCGGAGAGGCTGACGGAGATACTGCAGGACGTCGCGTGACCGGTCGCCGGTACCGGGCGCACGCAGCGGATTAACGCCTTATTGTCCGGAACGATTCAAAGCTGCGGCGACGCCTTACGTTGCCAAGCATTCCTGCGCTATATATGTCAGGGCCATCGGGAAAACGCCCATAAGAGAAAACGCCCATGCCGCGCAAGGAACAAGTTTACGACGATATTCCGGGCACATACGTGTTTGACGCCGAGCGTTCGCGCCAGGGCTACGGCATCAACATGTTCTGCATGTCGTTGATGAAGGATGAGAACCGCAAGGCCTTCAAGGCCAACGAGGCGGAATATCTGAAGCGGTTCAGGCTTACTCCTGATCAGACCGAGGCGATCCTCCAGCGCGACTACAACCGCATGCTTGAACTCGGCGGCAACATTTATTTCACCGCCAAGCTCGGCGCCACCGACGGTCATTCGTTCCAGCATCTGGCGGCGTTGATGACCGGCAACACGCAAGAAGGCTACGCCAAAATGATGCTTGGCGGCGGCCGCTCGGTAGAGGGCAACCGTTCGCGTTCGGGCAAGAATGCCGCGTCGCCGTTCGTTGCTGGCGCGGCGAAGGCATCCGCCAAGCCGAAGGCCAAAACCAAAGCGAAGACCAAAGCGAAACCGAAATCCAAATCAGCAAAACGGAAGTAAATCGTGGCGAGGATCATTGCAGGTATCGGTGCATCGCATGTGCCCGCCATCGGCGCGGCGATCGACAACGGCAAGACCGAGGAGCCGTACTGGAAGCGCGTTTTCTCCGGCTTCGTAAAGTCGCAGGAATGGATGCGGCAGGCCAAGCCGGATGTGGCGATCATCGTCTATAACGATCACGCATCGGCGTTTTCGGTGGAGATGATTCCAACCTTTGCGCTCGGCTGCGCCGCGGAATTCCCGCCGGCCGACGAAGGCTGGGGTCCGCGCCCAGTGCCGGTGGTCGAGGGCCATCCGGCGCTCGCCTCTCACATCGCGCAGTCGGTCATCCTCGATGAGTTCGATCTCACCATCTGCAACAAGATGGAAGTCGACCACGGCATGACCGTGCCGATGAACCTTTTGTTCGGCAAGGTCGACAAGGATTCGCACTGGCCGTGCCCGGTCATTCCGCTCGCCGTCAACGTGGTGATGTATCCGCCGCCGACCGGTCACCGCTGCTACATGCTCGGAAAGGCGATCCGCAAGGCGGTGGAATCCTATCCGGAAGACTTGCGGGTGGTCATTTTCGGCACCGGCGGGCTTTCGCACCAGATTTCGGGACCGCGCGCCGGCCTGATCAACTCGAAGTGGGACAAGGCCTTTCTCGACAATCTGTCGAAGAACCCGAAGAAGCTCATCAAAATACCGCACGTCGACTACATGCGTGAGGCCGGCGCCGAGGGCATCGAGATGGTCATGTGGCTGATCATGCGCGGCGCGCTCGACGACAAGGTGGACGAGGTCTACCGCTTCTACACTGTGCCGGCGTCGAACACCGCGGTCGGCCATATCATTCTCGCCAATCGGTCGCGCGCGAAGGCGTCCGGCAAGCACAAGCGCGCCGCGGCGCGCGCGAAAGTGGAACGCAAAAGAAGCTAGCTCGTCATTGCGAGCGAAGCGAAGCAATCCAGTGCAATGCGGACGGCTGGATTGTTTGGTCGCTGCGCTCCTCCCAATGACGCCAAGAGCAAGAGGTCATCATGAAAATCTGCGTCGCCGGTCAGGGCGCGTTCGGCCAGAAGCACCTTGACGCGCTCAAGCGTATTCCGGACGCCGAAGTCACCTCGCTGGTCGGCGGCAATCAGGATGCAACCGCTCAAGTCGCGAAGAAATACGGCATTCCGCATTACACCGGCGACCTTTCGGAAGGCATCAAGCGTGCCGACGCGGTGATCCTCACCACGCCGACCAAGATGCATTTTCGCCAGGGCGAGCAGGTGATGCGAGCCGGCAAGCATGTCCTGGTGGAGATTCCGGTAACCGACAGCGTCGGAGACGCCGAAGCACTGGTGAAGATCGCCAAGGAAACCGGCGTCGTCGCCATGGGCGGCCACGTCCGGCGCTTTAATCCCAGTCATCAATATATTCATAAGAAAATTGTCAGGGGCGAGCTGAAAATCCAGCAGATGGACGTGCAGACTTATTTTTTCCGCCGCAAGAACATGAATGCGGCCGGGCAGCCGCGCAGCTGGACCGATCATCTGCTCTGGCATCATGCCGCGCACACGATCGATCTGTTTCAGTATCAGACCGGCGAAACGATCAGCGATTGTTATGCTGTGCAGGGACCGATCAATCCGTCGCTTGGCATCGCAATGGACATGGGCATCGTTGCCCGCGTGCCGTCCGGCTCGATCCTCACGCTGTCGCTTTCGTTCAATAACGACGGACCGATCGGCTCGTTCTTCCGCTACATCTGCGACAACGGAACGTTCAAGGCCTATTACGACGACCTCGTCGACGGCAAAGACAGCAAGATCGATCTTTCGCAAGTCGACGTGTCGATGGACGGCATTGAACTCGAAGATCGCGAATTCATCGCCGCCGTCAGGGAAAAGCGTCAACCGAATGCGAGTCTCGTCGACCTGCTGCCGTGCATGCACGTGCTCGGCAAACTGGAAGGAATCGTCGATCCGCAGCGCAAGGCGCACGCCTGAGCGTTGCCGCGCACGCAAGCGCCGCCACAGGCCGTTCGGCGGCCCGACCTCTCACGCAATTGACCGGTTCGAAGGAACCTTGTTGCGGTCCTCTTTATTAGGATTAAGGTCGTGCATTGTCACGGCACCGATACGGCTTGATGAATTTTACCCACAAAAACGCCAGCGGAGAGGGAACGGTGTCGCGTCAAGCCGCCGGCAACCCGTCAGCCGAATTCGTACCCCGATCGCCGCCGAAATCGGCGGCAGTCAGGTCTGCGGGATCGAAGGTGGTCAATCTGGCGCTCCAAGGCGGCGGCACCCATGGCGCCTTCGGGTGGGGCGTGATCGACCGGCTGCTGGAAGACGAGCGGATCGATTTTGAAGGCATCACCGCCAGCAGCGCCGGCGCAGTCAATGCGATCTTCCTCGCCGACGGCCTTGCACGTGGCGGGCGCGCGAAAGCGAGAGAAGCATTGTCCACGTTCTGGAAAACACTATCCGAGGAAACGTCGCGCGGGGTTTTCAAAACCTCTGGTATCGACAAAGTCAATCCGACCCGCGGTCTGGAGCATTCGCCCGGATATGTCTTGATGGAAGCGCTCACCTATTTCGCCTCGCCCTATCAGCTCAATCCGTTGAACATCAATCCGCTCCGGATCCTGCTTGAGCGCCTCGTCGACTTCGAGCGGGTTCGGCGGCAGGACGCGGTCAAGTTGTTCTTAAGCGCCACCAACGTGCGCACGGCCAAGGTCAAAGTCTTCAGGGGCGAGGAACTGACGGTCGATCACGTCCTTGCTTCGACCTGCCTGCCGTTGATGATGCATGCGGTCGAGGTCGACGGCGAACATTATTGGGACGGCGGCTATGCCGGCAACCCGGCGATCTTCCCGCTGGTCTACGACTGCGTAACGCCCGACATCCTGCTGATCCACACCACGCCGGCCGAGCGGCAGGATCTGCCGCGCACCTCGCCGGCGATCATGAATCGCATGCAGGAAATCAGCTTCAATACCGCGTTGATCCGCGAAATGCGAACGGTGGCCTTCCTCAACAGGAGGATCGAACAGGGCAAGGCCGAGGGCCGGGTCATGCTCGTCCACGTCATCGAGGCCGAAGACCTGACGCGAAATTTTACCGCGTCAAGCCGGTTGAACGGCGATTGGGACTTTCTGACATTTCTTTTCAACAACGGTCGTGAGCGTGCCGACAAATGGCTTACCGCTCATTTTGACAACATCGGAATCGAGACCACCGTCGATCTCGAGGAAAAATATTTTTAGCATCGCGGCGCGGAATGCTCGTCGCCGCGGTGAAACTTTGATCTACTGAGGGAATGACGTCGGTCGATTCTTCCGCTGCGGCCGCCGATGCCGCGGCTTCCAAGACTTCAGGCCACAAAGTGGTGAACCTCGCGCTGCAGGGCGGCGGCAGCCACGGTGCCTTTACCTGGGGCGTACTCGACCGGCTGCTCGAAGACGAGCGTTTGTCATTCGAGGGCATCAGCGGAACGAGCGCCGGAGCTGTCAATGCGGTGGCGCTTGCGGATGGGCTGGCGGCCGGCGGCCGCCAAGGAGCGCGGGAAACGCTGCGGCGTTATTGGCGGAAAATTTCCGACCTCGCGTCGCGCGGCATTTTCAGCCCGTCTGCCTTCGACATGGCGAATCCCGATCATGGGCTGGAGCATTCGCCCGGCTATCTGATGATGGAATCGCTCAGTTACTTTGCGTCGCCTTATCAGATGAATCCGCTGAATTACGATCCATTCAAAGAGCTCCTGGAAGAAGTCATCGATTTCGAGCGGGTACGGCGGCAACAAGTCGTCAAGCTGTTCATTTCCGCGACCGACGTCGAAACCGCGAAACTGAAGATTTTCGAGGGCAAGGACATCGCCGCCGAGCACGTACTGGCGTCGGCCTGTCTTCCGTTGATGATGCACGCCGTCAAGATCGAGGGCCGCTTTTACTGGGACGGCAGCTTTACCAGCAATCCGGCGATCTTCCCGCTGCTGTTCAATTGCGATTCCTGCGACATCGTCATGATCCACATCACGCCCGCCGACCGCCCGGGCGTTCCGACCACGTCGCCTTCGATCATGAATCGGATGCAGGAGATCAGCTTCAATGCCTCGCTCATCCGCGAAATGCGGACGATTGCCTATCTGACGACGCTGATCGACGCTGGCAAAGCGGACGGCGCCAAGCGCGCCTTCATGCACTTGATCGAAGCGGAAGATTTGATCAGAAAGTTGTCGTGGTCGAGCCGGCTAAACGGCGATTGGGCGTTTCTGACCTATCTTCACAAGCTGGGTCGCGAGCGCGCCGAACAGTGGTTGAATGCCCATTTGGGTTACGTCGGCGTCAAGTCGACGGTCGATCTCTACGCCAAGTATTTTTGAAGCGCCGGTTCGAGGAAGTTTCGCCAAGGCGCCGTCGCGCCGTCATTCGACGATCCCGATCAGTTTGGCCAGCCGCTCGGCGTCGGCACGCAACGGCCCGGATTCGCCGTCATAGACAATGCGGCCCTTGTCGAGAATGACGGTCCGTGGCGAGAAATTCAGCGCCACGCGGCTGTTCTGTTCGACGAGGATGATCGACAGCGCGCTTTCCGTGCGCAACTTGACGATCGCGGCGGTCAGCGTCTCGACCAGCACCGGCGCCAGGCCCTCGGTCGGTTCATCCATCAGGAGGACGGAGGGATTGGTCAACAGCGCGCGCGCGATCGCCAGCATCTGCTGCTCGCCGCCGGACAACTGATTGCCCATGTTGCCGAGGCGCTCTTTCAGCCGCGGAAACAGGGCGAAGACGCGCGCCTCGGTCCAATCGCCCGGTCGCGCCGCCACGCTGAGGTTTTCGCGCACCGTCAGGGACGGAAAAATTTCGCGTTCCTGAGGCACGAAACCCACGCCGGAGAGCGCGCGGCGGTAGCGCGCGATTCCATCGAGGCGCTGGCCGTTGAACATGATGGTGCCGGCGTGCAGGGTGGTGTGACCCATCACCGTCGCCAGCAGCGTGGTCTTACCGACGCCGTTGCGGCCGATAATGCTGACGCATTCGCCGGGCGCCAGCGTCAGATTGATGTCTTCGAGCACAACGGTCTCGCCGTAGCCCGCCGAAACCTGCCGCAGTTCCAGCGCGTTAGGCATGGTCGCCCGCCCGTGCCCCGGCTTGGCCGAGATAAACTGCGCGCACCTCGGGGTTAGCCTCGATCTCCTTCGGCGTTCCCTCGGCGAAGATGGCGCCGCTCACCATCACAGTCACGCGCTTGGCGAAGCGAAACACCACGTCCATGTCGTGCTCGATGATCAGTACGGCGATGTCTTCGGGCAACCGTTCGATGGCGTCGAGGATGATATGGCTCTCGGCGCTCGGCACGCCGGCGGCAGGTTCGTCGAGCAGCAGTACCCCCGGCCGCAGGCCGATGGCGATCGCCAATTCCACCAGGCGCTGACGGCCATAGGCCAATTCGGACACCCTGTGCTGCGCCACGTCGCCAAGCCTGAGCACCTCCAACAGATACATCGCCTCTTCGATGACGTCGGTGCGCTTGCCGGCCGGATTGAACATCGACGGCGCCACGCCCATGCGCTCGGCGACCGGGATGTAGACGTTCTCCAGCACCGAGAGCCCGCGAAACAGCCGATTGATCTGGAAGGTGCGCGCAATGCCGAGCTTGACGCGCTCGGCCTGCGCCGTGGCGGTGATGTCCTTGCCGCCGAGCAAAACGCTGCCATGCGACGGTTGCAGCACTCCGGTGAGGAGATTGATGAAAGTGGTTTTGCCGGCGCCGTTCGGTCCGATCAGTGCGTGGCGCGCGCCGGCGGCGAGCTTGAAGTCGATGCCGGTCACGGCAACAAGCGCGCCGAAGTGGCGAGTCAAGCCCCGCGTCTCCAGCCGCGTTTCGCTCATGATGGCGCCGACGGCTTGTGCCTGCCGCCGTAGCGCCGCCATAGCGCCTCGCCGAGACCCAGAATCCCGTTGCGGGCGAACAACGCGATGAATACCAGCAATATACCGAGCCCGAGTTGCCACGCGGTCGGATAGATACGCGCAAGAAAATGCTCGAGCGCGAGATAGACGACGGCGCCGACGAACGCGCCGTAGAGCCGTCCGTAGCCGCCGAGAATCAGCACAATCAGCACGGTCGCGGCCCGGTCGAGATCGAGCGAGCTCAGATTGACGTAGGCATTGACTTGCGCCCATAGGCCGCCGGCGATGCCGGCGATCGCCGCCGACAGGGTGTAGCAAATGATGAGCCGGCGCCGCACCGGCGCGCCGACGGCGTGCATGCGCAGCAGATTTTCCCGGATGCCGGTCAGGCTCTGACCGAACGGCGAATAGACCAGCGTGCGCACGAAGACGAAGCAGGCCAACAGCACCGCCAGCGCATAGAGGTACTGCGTGTTGTTGTAGAGCGGGTTGAAATTGAACACGCCAAAAATCGGTGTGATCGGCAGATTGGGAAGACCGTCGAATCCCCCGGTATAGTCGTGCGCCATGTTGGCCGCCTGTTCGAGCAGCGCCATGGAGCAAATCGTCAACATCAGCAAGGTAAGGCCGCGGGTGCGCAGCAGAACGAGGCCGGACAGGAGGCCGACGATAGCCGCCACCAAGGCGGCGAGCATGAGGCCGGTGATCGGTTCGCTCCAGACGCCGTGGTCGGCCAGCATGCCGACGGTGTAAGCGCCGGCGCCGAAGAAGGCGGCGTGGCCGAGCGTGATGATGCCGGCATAGCCCAGCGCAAGATCCAGCGAAAGTGCGAACAGGATGGCGACCAAGAGCTCGGTGCCGAATCCCAGATATCCGGGAAAGATGAAATAGCCGGCGATCGCCGCAATCCAGGGCAACACTTCCCACCAGCGCAGGCGATGACGTTCGATCAGCGCGCGCGCCGCCGGGTGATTGATGCGCGCGGCGAACGACGTGCTCTCCGCGGAAGTGGCGGAGGCGCTCACGTCTCTTTCCTTCCCAGCAAGCCCTGTGGTCGCCACAGCAGCAGCAGGATGGTCAGCACGTAGATGAAAATTGTGCCGCCCTTCGGCAGATAGAGCTTGAGCGCGAAGTCGAGCACGCCGATCAGCAGTGCGGCGTAATAGACGCCAAGCACGCTGCCTAAGCCGCCGACCGAAACGGCGATCAGAAAATAGACCAGATACTTGAGCGCATATTGCGGATCGAGACCCAGGAACTCGGCGCCGAGGCCGCCGCCGAGCGCCGCCATGCCGCTGCCGAAGGCGAATGTGATGGTGAATAGGCGGTCGACGTTGATACCGAGCGATTCCGCCATGCGGCGGTTATCCACGGTGGCGCGGATCTGCGCCCCGATGCGCGTGCGCTCGAACACCAGCCAGATGCCGAACGCGATCACGAGCCCGACCACAATGAGAAAAATGCTGTACGTGCGATAATGGGTGAAGCCGAGATTGAACTGACCGCCCAAGGCCGGCGGCAGTTCGAGCGTCTGGCTTTCCGGACCGACCGCGATGGTGATACCGGCGATGAAGATGAAGATCAGGCCGATGGTGAACAGCACCTGGTCGAGCTCGCCGGCGCGATAGAGTCGCCGATAGAGCAGCCGCTCGAGCACGACGCTGAGGGCGGCGGTAACGACGAAACCGAGCGCCAGTGCCGGTACAAAATCGATATTGGCGCGGTTCATCGCCAGCACGATGACGTAGCCGCCGAACATGGCGAAAGCACCATGGGCGAGGTTGACGAACCCCATCAGGCCCATGGTGACGGAAAGGCCGACGGAAACCACGAACAGCACGGTACCGGCGGACAGCCCGCCCAGAACGATACCGGCAAGATCAGTGGCAAAATCCACGGGTCACCCCATACAAGCCGCCGCCCCCAAAGCGGACGCATGGTGAATAACGAATGGCGAACGGGAGGAACAGCCCATTCGCAGGGTCTTTACCTGACGATTGACGTCGCCGCCTTCGCGGCAAACGACGAGAGCAGCCAACCCTCACCCAAAAAGGTGAGGGTTGGCTGGATGAAGAGACGAACGCTGTCGACGGTTCGCGCCGCTATTTCTTACAGCGGCCGATGCCGAGCGCCTTGCACTGGTCCTTCACGGCCTTGGTTTCGCCGATAACCTTCATGTGCAGCTTGCCGTCGGAGCCTTTAACGACCTCGTCGAGATATTCGTTCATGACGATGTCGCGGGTCGCCGGATCGATCATGATCGGACCTTGCGGACTGTTGAACTTCCAGCCCTCAAGCGACTTGACCGCCGCAGCGCCATCCATCTTGCCTTTGGTGGCGTGCGCCGCGTGCACGATCGCAGCCATGCCGTCATAACCGCCGACCGCCATAAAGTCTGGCGTCGAATCCGCCCCGTAGGCCTTCTTCCACGCGGCGACGAAACGCTTGTTCTCCGGATTGTTCAGGTCGGCATTGTAATGATGCATGGTGATCAGGCCGACGGCAGCCGCGCCCATGCCTTGCAGCTTGATGTCCTGGGTAATGTCGCCCGGGCCGATCAGCTTGATGCCTGCTTCGCGCATGCCGAGCGCCGCGTAAGTCTTCGCCGCGGCGGTGGCGTGATCGCCGGCCGGCACGAACACGTAAAGCACATCCGGCTTTTCGTCCTTGGCGCGCTGAAAGAACGGCGTGAAGTCCGGCACCTGGCCGGGTCCACCGGCCGGAATGGCGTCAAGCACTTTGCCGCCGTTCGCTTCGAATGCGGTCTTGAACGCCTGATAGCTGTCCTTGCCGGGCGGGTAGTCGGTATAGGCCACGACCGCCGTTTTGGCGTGCAGATTCTTCACCGCCGCCTCGCCCATGGCGTAACCGGACTGCCACATCGTGAAAGACGTGCGTACGAATTCCGGCGCCAGATTGGTGATGAAGGCGGTGCCGGCGTTTTCGATCACCGCGAGCTTGTTGCCGGCGGCAATCAGCGGCGCCGAGCCGATGGCGTCGGGCGAGTAGACGAAGCCCGCGAGCGCGTCGACCTTCTCCTGCGTGAGCAATTCCTGCACCGCGATCTTGGCTTCGGCCCCGTTCGGCGCCTTGGAATCGCGCTTGATGAACGTAATCTTGTACGGTTTGACCGCGTCGGCGTTGAGCTTCAGATAAAGCTCCATGCCGCGCTCGATCTGTTGGGCCAGTTCGGCGCCGATGCCGGTATAAGGCAGCACCAAGCCGATTTTTATGTCTTGAGCCGATGCCGCTTGCGTCATCGCTCCCCCGGCCGTTACCGCGACCGCGGCGAAGGCCGTAAGCATTGGTTTGAACATCAGAAATCCTCCCAGTTTTTTGGCTATATTCGTATGACTTTTGAGGTGATTACATTCTCATATTAGGTCGAAAGCGGGAAACGTCACAAGCGAACGGGCGGCTGCGCCAGTGCGGGTCTTCGTCGCGCCGCTTGACCGTCGAAAAAGCTGCTTGAAATCGGGCTTGGGAGTTTTCGTTTGCCGTCTTAGTTCAGCGGCGAAGGTGAGCGGTTGCCCGCCGAGTTCACCTCGGCCTCACGCGCGAGAGCGGACATTCCGCGTGACGGCAGCACGCGATTTTCCGCAAGCGTGGCCGCAAGCTTCGCCTGGTTGACGCTCAACTGCGACCTGTCGTTGTGCGCGTGCCAAAGATGCAGGACGCCCGTTGCGAAGCGGCCGTCCTTGCGGCGGACGCCGGCATGCAGAAGGCGCGCGACCAGGTCGGAATCTTCCAGCCCCCAGCCGACATAGCTGCCATCGAAACCGTCGATCCGGTCGAGATCGCTGCGTGCCACCGCGAGGTTGCAGGTTTGCGCGCCCTTCCAGCTATGAGGATTGAGCTTGCGCAACGGGCCGAGCGGCAGGCGCAGCGCCGGCAGCAGCCGATTGACCCCTCCGCGCAGCCATTCACGCACAAGGGTGGTCAGGCCCCAGGTTTCCACTGGCGTTCCCGTTGCAAGCGCCGCACGGGTGAATTCGGGCGCCAGCAGGATGCGGTTGCCGGACACCCACCATCCGGGCTCGGCCAGCGCGCGATGCCGGGCGATGAAATCGGTGCGCGCGAGGCAGTCGCCGTCGATGAACACACAATACTTTCCCGCGCTGGCGAGAATGCCGCGATTGCGTATTTCGCCGCCGCGAAATCCAGAATGCTCATGCCGGACATGTTTGATCGCGAAGGAAACGCGCGAGGCCCAACGCTCGACGACGCGCGCGGTCTGCGGTCCCGAGCCGTCATCCGCGACGATGATCTCGAAATTGCGGTCGGACTGCGCCGCAAGTGCCCGCAGCGCCGCATCGAGCGCGTCTTCGCGATTGTAGGTCGAGACGATCACCGAAATAAGATCGGTGTCCGGCGACGGCGATGGGCCGGCGGCGTCGCGCGCGCTGCGGGTGCGGTCGAACCGGGCCTGCAATCGCCGTTTGCGTTCGCGCAGGACGCGAAACGGCAACGCAAGATAATATTTGCGCGCGATCTGCCAGGCTCCAAATGCGCCGAGCGGCGGCGCCTCGTTTGCCGGGACGTACCAGCCATTCAGGCCGGTGCGCCGGATCAAACGGTAGCCGGCGCCGGACAAGTACCGGTGCGTGGCGAGGTTGGTCACGTGATCTTCCACCAGGATCAGTCTTGGGCGCCAACGCGGGATATTGAAACCACGCAAGACCTCGACCTCGTGGCCTTCCACGTCGATCGAAACGAAATCGATCGGCGTCGGCGCTCCCGCTTCGGCCAGGATGTCGTCGAGCGTCCGTGTCGGAACGTCGATGGTTCCGTGCGCGACGGAACGCGCGACGGCAAGTTCGGGACGGAGCGAAGAATGCGGTCCGGAAAGATAAAGCGTCATCGCGGCGCCGGCATTTTCCGGCGACGAGCACGCCGCCGCGACGACACGCGCTTTTCGCTTTTGCCGCAACTGCGCCGCGAGGTCCGGTTGGGGTTCGACCAAAATCCCGGTCCAGCCGGTCTGTTCGAGCGGCCAACTCTGCGAGCCGCGCTGCGGGTCGTTGGCGCCGACTTCGACGAAAAAGCCGCTCCGCACGGCACCAAAGAATTCGGCCTTGAGCGGTTCTTCGGCGGTGTCGGGGAAAACAGTTCGCATGCTATTCGACCTGGCCGTCCGCTGCGGGCGCGCCAGCATGGCCGCCGGGGTGGCTCTGTCAATCTCGGAAACCGGCCACTTTGTCGGCCACGCATTGTCGGCCGTACTTGCGACCTTGCACCTGCGGTGCAAAAAGTGCCGGACGTGAGTGGCCCGACCGGGGGAACGCAATTTATGCCGCAGCTCAGCGCCATCGTCATTACCCGAAACGAGGCCGGCAATATCGGCGCTTGCCTCGATACGCTTGCATTCTGCGACGAAATCATCGTCGTCGATTGCGGCAGCGACGACGCGACGGCCGACATCGCCCGACAAAGAGGGGCTCGCGTCGAGCAGCATGAGTGGCGTGGCTTCGGGCCGCAAAAGAACTACGCGCTCTCGCTGGCCACCGGGAGTTGGGTCCTCACCATCGACGCCGACGAGCGGGTCAGCAGCGAGCTCGCCGGCGCCATTAAAAATGCGATCGCCGAAGATTCGGCCGACGGTTGGGAATTTCCGCGGCTGTCCAGCTTTTGCGGCCGCCCGATGCGCCACTCCGGCTGGTATCCGGATTATGTGCTGCGCCTGTTTCGCCGCGGCATGGCGGCGTTTGACGACGTCATCGTGCACGAGCGGGTGATTTGTCGCGGCAAGGTCAAACGTCTGCGCCAGCCGCTGATCCACCATCCGGTATTGAAGCTCGAAGATGCCCTGTCGCGGATGGACCGCTATTCGACGGCAAGCGCGACGGCGCTGGTGGCTTCGGGGCGCAAGGTCTCGTTCATGACCGGCATCGGCCACGGACTCTTTTCGTTCTTGCGGACTTATGTGCTGCGCGCCGGCTTCCTCGACGGAGCGGAAGGCTTCCTGCTGTCGGTCGCCAACGCCGAAGGCAGCTACTACCGGTATATGAAAGTGTGGCTGGCGACCCGGCAGCCACGCTAAAACGCGGCATCGGCGGCCTCGGCAGCTTGCGTTCGGGCCCGCGCGAGTCCGATTGGTTAATCGGGTCTTAACCTCGCCGCACCTATGCTGTGCGCCGGTGATGCGGCGGGCGGCCCCGCTGTTGATTGATGTACAGGATGACCCGCCAGGCTCCCCTTTCGCCGGTTCGCGCGCCTGATGCGCGTTCGCCTTTCGTGCGGCTGCGCGAATTGCTTGGCGATATTCCGCCGGGCAAGCCGGCGATCAGCATGGCCGTCGGCGAACCGCAGCATCCAATTCCTCCTTTCGTCGGCCCGATCATTGCCGCCCATATCGAGGAATTCGGCCGCTATCCGATGAATAAAGGTCTCGATGCGTTCGGCGAAGCGGTGGCCAAGTGGCTCAACCGCCGTTACGCGCTTGAGCGTCCGGTCGATCCGGCTTCGGAAGTGCTGGTGCTCAACGGCACGCGCGAAGGGCTGTTTCTTGCCGCGCTTGCCGCGAAGAAATGGGTGAAGCCGCGCGCCGGCCGCCCGGCCGTTCTGCTTCCCAATCCGTTCTATGCCGCATATTCCGCCGGCGCGATCGCCGCCGAATGCGAGCCGATCTATCTGCCGGCAACCGCGGCGTCCGGTTTTTTGCCGGACTTGAGCGCGCTCACCGACGATCTGTTGAGTCGTGTTGTTGCCTGCTACATCGCTTCGCCGTCGAATCCGCAAGGGGCAGTTGCCGACCGCGCTTATCTCGGCAAGCTTGCCGCACTGGCCCGCCGTCACGGATTCCTGGTCTTCTGCGACGAGTGTTATTGCGAAATCTACAGCGACCGGCCGCCGCCGGGGATGCTGGAAGCCGCCGCGCCGGATTTCGCCAACGCCGTCGTCTTTCATTCGCTGTCGAAGCGCTCGAGCCTGCCCGGCCTGCGCGTCGGCTTTGTCGCCGGGGACCGCCGCTTCCTCGGCGCCTTCCTCGAATTGCGCAATGTCGCGGCGCCGCAGGTGGCGATGCCGGCGCAGCACGTCGCCATTGCCGCCTATAACGACGAAGCGCACGTCGAGGAAAACCGGCGGCTCTATCGGGAAAAATTCGATCTTGCCGATCAGATCGTCGGCGACCGTTACCATTACCACCGGCCGGCCGGCGGATTTTTCCTCTGGCTCAACGTTGCGGCGCAGGGCGGCAGCGAAGCGGCGACGCTGGCGCTATGGCGGCAGGCCGGGGTCCGTGTCGTCCCCGGGCGCTATCTCGCGCGCGAACAGGCTGACGGCAGCAATCCCGGCGCCGACTATATCCGCGTCGCCATGGTGCAGAACAAGGAGATCACCGCGGAGGCGCTTCATCGCCTCGTCGCGGTGTTGGGCTAGCGCATGATCGTGCGTCAGAGATCGCGCAGACGATCACCCTCTCCCCGGCGGGGAGAGGGTAGGGACGAGGGAAATCGCGCGTTACGGATCGTTGCAGACGCCCGAACCTCTTCACCCGGCCCGCTGCCGCTCGCCGACCTCTCCCCACCGGTGAGAGGTGAATGTTTCTTCGCGAGGGCCGTGCGATGTCGATGATCGACCGCAGTCTCGACGGCATGGCGTTTCTCTCCGGCCAGCTTGGGTCGATCGTGCGCCGGCGGCTCCGCGAGGTTGGTGGGATCGCGCTGATCAGTTTTGCCATGCTGGCGGCGCTGGCGCTCGCCACCTGGTCGGTCAACGATCCATCGCTCAGCCATGCCACCGACGCGCCGGTGCACAATCTGCTCGGCCGGCCCGGCGCCGCCGCGGCTGATTTGTTGATGCAGCTCGTCGGCCTCGGTTCGCTCGCGCTGATCCTGCCGGTCGGCATCTGGGGCTATCGTCTGCTCGGGCATCGGCCGTTGCGGCGCGAACGGCTGCGGCTGGTGCTGTGGCTGCTCGGTGCGGTATTGGCAGCGGCGTTCGCTTCGTCGCTGCCGCGCGGGACGCATTGGCCGCTGCCGTCCGGGCTCGGCGGCGTGGTTGGCGATGCCATGTTGCGCTTGCCTGTGGTGCTGTTGGGTATTCCGCTGGCCGGGACTTACCGGATGGCGGCATCGATCGCGCTCGGCGTTGCGGCGCTGGTCACCTTTGCCTGTACCGCCGGGCTGGTCCTCGCCGGTTCCGCCGCCGCCGAGGACGAGGAAGACGATGAACCGGCCGAAGCAAGCAACGATGACGATGGTCGATGGATCTCGCTCGGCCGCCTGATGCATTTTGTGTTGAGCGTCCGCACCCGGATGTCGCTGATATTCCGCCGCGCGGGGCGGTCGCCGGGGGAGCAGCGTGCGGTCCCGGCGGCGCGCCGGATCGAGCCGCGGTTCGACGGCCGGCCGGATCATCGCACCGCCGAGGAAGCCGATGACGAACTGGCCGGCGCCCCCGCGCCGCGTGCCCCGCGCAAGCCGCGCCCGCCCAAGCCGCGCCGTTCGAGCAGCGGATACGTCCTGCCGCCGCTCGAATTGCTGGCGCAACCGAGCAAGGTCGGCCGCGCCTCGGTCAGCAGCGACATGTTGCAGGAAAATGCCGCCGCGCTCGAAAGCGTGCTGGCCGATTTTGGCGTACGCGGCGAGATCATCAACGCGCGGCCGGGACCGGTGGTTACCCTCTACGAACTTGAGCCGGCGCCCGGCATCAAATCATCGCGTGTGATCAGTCTCGCCGACGACATCGCCCGCTCGATGAGCGCGCTGTCCGCCCGCGTCGCAGTGGTGTCGGGTCGAAACGCCATCGGCATCGAGCTGCCGAATCCGAACCGCGAAAAGGTCTATTTGCGCGAATTGCTTGCTTCGCACGATTACGCCGACACCACGGCGCGTCTGCCGCTCTGCCTCGGCAAGGCGATCGGCGGCGAACCCATCCTAGTCGATCTGGCGCGGATGCCGCATTTGCTCATTGCCGGCACCACCGGCTCGGGCAAATCGGTGGCGATCAACACGATGATCCTGAGCCTGCTCTACCGGCTGCAGCCCGATCAGTGCCGGTTGATCATGGTCGATCCGAAAATGCTCGAGCTTTCTGTCTACGACGGCATCCCGCATCTGCTCACGCCGGTCGTGACTGATCCGAAGAAAGCCGTGGTCGCGCTCAAATGGGCGGTGCGCGAGATGGAAGAGCGTTACAAGAAAATGTCGAAGCTCGGCGTGCGCAATATCGACGGCTACAACGCGCGCGTCGTCGAGGCGAACGCCAAAGGCGAAAAGCTCGCGCGTACCGTCCACACCGGTTACAACCGCGAGACCGGCGAGGCGATCTACGAAAAAGAGGAACTCGATCTCGAGCCGCTGCCTTACATTGTCGTCATCGTCGACGAGATGGCCGACCTGATGATGGTGGCCGGCAAGGATATCGAAGGCGCGGTGCAGCGGCTTGCGCAAATGGCGCGCGCCGCCGGCCTGCATGTCATCTTGGCGACGCAGCGGCCTTCGGTCGACGTCATCACCGGCACGATCAAGGCCAACTTTCCGACGCGGATTTCCTTCCAGGTCACCTCGAAGATCGACAGCCGCACCATTCTGGGCGAACAAGGCGCCGAGCAATTGCTCGGCCAGGGCGACATGCTCTACATGGCCGGCGGCGGGCGCATCAGCCGCGTGCACGGACCGTTCGTTTCCGACGGAGAGGTCGAAAAAGCGGTTCGGCATCTGAAGGCGCAAGGCGTTCCGGAATATCTCGAGGCGGTCACCGCCGAGGACCCGGAGGAAGACGGCCAGGCGGTGTTCGATTCGACCGCGATGGGAGCGTCCGAAGGCGGCGATCTCTTTCAACAGGCCGTGCAGGTAGTGACCCGCGACCGCAAAGCCTCGACCAGTTACATTCAGCGTCGGCTGCAAATCGGCTACAACCGCGCCGCTTCGCTGATGGAGCGAATGGAAGCCGAAGGGATCGTTGGACAGGCAAACCACGCGGGCAAGCGCGAGATTCTCGTCGAAGCTGCCGAAGACGATCGCTATTGAGAATCAATCGATCGGCGTTTAATCGGAAAAGCCGCGAATTAGCCATATCGCGGCGGTAATGGTCTTAACCGAGGGCCGCGGACGAGTCCGAACGCGGAAAGCTATGGAGTCGATGATGTTGCGAGGGTGGGTGCGGGCGGTCTTGCTGACCATGGCGTGCATGGTGCCGTTTGCCGTATCCGCCACCGCAGAAAACGTGCCGTTGCCGACGCCTGCGCCGCGCGGCAAAGCTTCCTCCGTTCAGCCGCCCGTTGCCGCGGCTCCCGCACCGGTGATGCCTGGACCGGCCGCCGCGCCCGGCAGCAAAGGTTTTTTTCCGTTCTCATTCTCCGGCAAAAGCAGCGCGAACCGGACCACCGCCTTCGACGACAAGCAGCGTGCGCTGCTCGACCGGATCAGCGTGTACCTCACCAGCGTGCAGACCTTGGTGGGCAATTTCGTGCAGATCGGTCCGGACGGCCATCGTCTCGACGGCACGTTCTGGATCCAGAAGCCCGGCAAGGTGCGCTTCCAGTATAATCCGCCCAGCCCGATCGACATCATCGCCGACGGATCGTCCGTCGTGGTGCGCGACCGCTCGCTTGAAACCAACGATTTCTATCCGTTGTCGCAGACGCCGCTGCGCTACCTGCTTGCCGACCGTATCGACCTGTTGCGGGACACCGATGTGGTCAGCGTTTCGGCCGACGATACCTTCGTCACCGTCGTGATCGAAGAAACGCAAGTCATGGTCGGCACCAACCGACTGATGATCATGTTCGACGCCAAGACCCTGGCGCTCAAGCAATGGACGGTGACCGATCCGCAGGGTCTCGACACCACCGTCGCGGTATTCAATCTCGACACCACGAAGAAGCCCGATCCGAACCTGTTCGTGATCAACTACCAGAACAATATCAAGTGACGTTCTCCTCCTCCCCATGAGAAACGGGGGCGGAAGACGAGCGAAGCGAACCGGAGCGGCGCCCCCACCGCATGCGGGGAAGGAAATATTATTGCCGTGCCACGCCGATCAGGCGGGCGCCACGCTGGAAGGTCACGTAGCTCCAGAGCCAGTTGATCGCGACCACGAAGCGGTTGCGCAATCCGATCAGAAAATAAATATGAATCGCGCTCCAGAACAGCCAGCCTAAAAAGCCGGTGAGCTGAAAGAAGCCGAGCTTCACCACCGCGGATTTGCGGCCGATGGTGGCGAGTTCGCCGAGGTGGCGATAGGCGAATGGCGCCGGCGCAGGCTGGCCGAGCACGCGGGCGGCGATCGCCTTGCCGGCGTAACTGCCCATCTGTTTGGCCGCGGGTGCGATTCCCGGCACCGGCCTGCCGTCCCGATCGAGGACGCTCGCGGTATCGCCGACCGCGAAAATCTCCGGCCGCCCGGACACCGTCAGGTCGGCGTTGACCTTGACGCGTCCGGCGCGGTCATGCTCGGCGCCGATCCAAAGCGCGGCCGCTGAGGCGACGACGCCGGCCGCCCACACGACGGTGGCTGCTTCGATACGGTTACCGCCATCGCCGCCGAGCGAGACGCCGTGCGCGTCGCAGCCGGTGACGGTTCGATTGAGTTCGACCTCGACGCCCATCTTTTGCAACGAGCGCATGGCGTAGTCCGATAGGTGCTTGGGAAACGACGGCAACAGGCGCGGCCCGGCTTCAAGCAGGATGGTGCGCGACGTGCGTGGATCGATGCGGCGAAAATCGTGCCGCAAGGTTCGCCGTGCCACTTCGGCGATCGCGCCGGCCATCTCCACCCCGGTAGCGCCGCCGCCGACAACGACGAAGGTGAGAAGGCGCGCGCGCTCGGCCTCATCCTCGACCACTTCCGCCCGCTCGAAGGCGAGCAGGAACCGCCGCCGGATTTCGGTGGCGTCGGCGATATGCTTGAGGCCCGGCGCGAACGGCGCCCAGTCGTCATGGCCGAAATAGGAGTGGGTCGAGCCGGTCGCGAGCACCAGATAATCGTAGGGCAGGTCGATCTCGCTGGTGTGCACGCGGCGAGCCTGCACATCGACCCCGGTGACCCGCGCCATGATCACCCGCACATTCTTTTGCGTGCGCACGATGGCGCGGATCGGCCAGGCAACGTCGGCGGGCGACAGTGCCGCGGTCGCGACCTGGTAGAGCAGCGGCTGAAAGCAATGGTGGTTATAGGTGTCGACCAGCGCGATATCGACCGGTGCGTTGGCCAGCGCTTTGGCGGCCTGCAGGCCGCCAAAGCCGGCGCCGACGATCACGACTTGCGGCCGTCGCGACGGATCTAGCATACGCGTCTCCCGGCCGGTTTTTGCCGGATCGGGCACGTCCGGCGACAAACGCCTTGTATGCGGGCGCCGGCTTGCGCATATAAAACCGCAGTGCGTTCGCGCTCATCCGGCATGCAAATCACCGTCACGACCTGGAACATCAATTCGGTGCGCTATCGCATCGATCTGGTTGCTAAATTCATCAAGGCGGTCCGTCCCGACATTCTATGTTTGCAGGAAACGAAGTGCCCGGACAACGCTTTTCCGATCAAGCGCTTCCGCCGGCTCGGCTACGAACACGCCGCGCTCAACGGCCAGAAGGGCTATCACGGCGTGGTCGTGCTCTGGCGGCGGCCGTTCGAGTCGAAAACGATCCGCGATTATTGCGGCAAGAGCGATTGCCGGCACATCGCCGTCACGCTGGGCGACGCCGCCGGCCTCAAGGACCCGATTACGCTGCATAACTTCTACGTGCCGGCCGGCGGCGACATTCCCGACCCGTCGCTGAATGCGAAATTCGCGCACAAGCTTGCTTTCCTCGACGAGATGCATGCCGACGCGACGCTGCGGCCGGCGGCGGCCGGCCGCGCCATCATGGTCGGCGATCTCAACGTAGCGCCGCTCGAATGCGACGTCTGGAGCCACAAGCAGCTTCTGTCGGTCGTCTCGCATACGCCGGTCGAGTGCGACAAGCTGCTCGGCGTGCAGAAGGCCGGCGGCTGGATCGACGCGGTGCGGCAAAAGGTGCCGGAGCCGGCCAGGCTGTTTACCTGGTGGAGCTACCGCTCGCCCGACTGGACCAAATCCGACCGCGGCCGCCGTCTCGACCACATCTGGACTTCGGCCACGCTGGCGGATCGCGTCTCGGCGATCGCGGTCGCCAGGGAATATCGCAGCGCCGAGCGGCCCTCCGACCACGTGCCGGTGACCGCGACTTTGGACGTGTGAGTGCCGGTGGGCGCGGGAGGCGCCCGGCCGAAATCAAATGCTCTGCGGTAAAGTGCGCGGCGGCGTGGCCGCGTAGTCCTGCAAAACGGCCCGGACGCGTGCGATCACGGGATCCCAGTCGCGCGTGCGGTCTTGCCGAAACAGGCGGCCGGTCGGGTACCACGGGCTGTCTTCGCGATCGAGCAGCCAGCGCCAGCACGTATTGTATCGATTGAGCAGCCAGAACGGCTTGCCGAGCGCTCCGGCGAGGTGGACGACCGAAGTGTCGACCGAAATGACAAGGTCCAGATTCTCGATCAGAGCGGCGGTATCGGAAAAATCCTGCAAGTCGTCGGTCAGGTCGATCATTCTGTGGCGCAGCGGACTGTCGCGTAATTGGCGGACCGCATCGTCGCCTTTTTGCAGGCTGTAGAAATCGCAGTTTTTCTGGTGCAAAAGCGGTTCGAGCCGATCGAATGCGATGCTGCGCTGCCGGTCGAGCATTTGATGCCTGATCGACAGTTCCTTGCGCGCATTGCCCGCCCACACGATGCCGATTCTGGCTCGCTCACGCCTGCCGAGGCGGTCGCGCCACATGCCGATGTTGCCTGCGGGCGCCGTCAGGTAGGGCGTTTGCGACGGTATGGTGTCGCGTTGCGTCTTGAGTGCCAGCGGCAGGCTGAGCAACGGACAATGACAATCGAAAGCTGGCAGCGGTTCGCCGCGCGACACGATCTGCGCTCCGCCGGCGAGACTACCCATCAAATCGTGCAGGGGCTT
>JAGXAC010000026.1 GCA_019075925.1 Hyphomicrobiales bacterium
AAATGGTCGCCGACCGTATCGCGCACTTGCAACGGCTGCACGGCGGCGGAAACTTTGCCGCCGATGAGCGCCAGCCGGTCCGGCGTGTAATAGGCGATGCGATGACCGCGGTGCTGCGCTTCGAGCAGGAGCGCAAACGTCGAATCGCCACGGACGTTGATCCGCTCGATCGGGTCCATTTGCACGGCGACGTTCAAGGGCATGCGCGTTGGTACCGAAACTAATATGGGGGTTCAACGGGTGGCGTCGAATGCGTTGGCGATATGCCTGGGTATTCGACCGGGCGTAACCAGCATAACGTCGAAGCGGATGTCGCGCTCGGCGTCTTCTGGCTTGTGGGCCCGCCAAAGCTCGGCGGCAGCGATAATGCGATGTTTGCCGCGCTCGGTCACCGCTTCGGCGGCGTCGCTGTCTCGGTCGCGCGCTTTCACCTCGACAAAGATCAGCGTGCGCCGGCGCCGGGCGACAATATCGATCTCGCCGAACGGCGTTTTCCAGCGTCGCGCCGCGATCCGGTAACCCTTGGCGATCAGCAACAGGGCAGCGCGACTTTCCGCCGTCAGTCCCAGTCGAAACGCGGCGACACGCTCGCGACGTGGCGAGGCCGCCGGTCGCGCCGGTTCAGCGCGTCGCGCCATGGTCCTGCTCCTTCGCGAGCGCCAGCGCGCGCTGATAAACGTCGCGGCGCGGCAAGCCGGTCGCCTCGGCGACTTCGCCGACCGCGTCCTTGACGGAAACGCGGGTCAGCGCCGCCCGCAGCAGCGCGTCGGCGTCATTGGCGTCCGCCGCTTCGGCTTCCGGCGGTGCGACGAGGAGCACGATCTCGCCGCGCAGTTCGACCGAAGCGAGGCTTTGCGCCAGATCCGCCAGCGGGCCGCGCTTGATCTCCTCGTGCAGTTTCGTGAGCTCGCGGCACAAAGCGGCCTCGCGTCGACCGAGACCGGCGGCAAGGTCGGCGAGTGTCGCCGCCACCCGCGGTCCGGTTTCGTAAAAAACGAGCGTGGCGGGAACGCGGGCAAGTTCGGCGATGCGTGCGCGCCGGGCCGCCTGCTTGGGCGGCAGGAAGCCTGCGAACAGAAATTGATCGGTGGGAAGACCGGCAACGGTGAGCGCGGTGACGAGCGCCGAGGCGCCTGGCAGGGCGGTGACCGGGTGCCCCGCCTCCAGCGCGGCCCGTACGAGTTTATAGCCGGGGTCGGAGATCAGCGGCGTGCCGGCGTCGGAGACGAGCGCGATAGCGGCGCCGTCGCCGAGCCGTTGAAGGAGCTTCGGCCGCGCTGCCGGGGCATTGTGATCGTGGTAGGGTGTCAGCGGCGTGACGATGCCATAACGATCGAGGAGCTTGTGCGTCACGCGCGTATCCTCGCAGGCGATCAGATCGGCCCCGGCGAGCGTCGCGAGCGCGCGTAGGGTGATGTCGCCAAGATTGCCGATGGGCGTCGCCACGATATGCAGTCCGGGAGCGACCCGGCCGGCGGCAATAACATGACCGTCGATGACGTAACGCCCTGCTGCGGTGTCGTCTCGACTGGGCGGCTTCGGCTTGTTACGGCTCATTGCCCGCACCCTAACGCCGTACCGTCGCGGCGTCATGCCGCCTTGGATTCTCTATCTTTTTCACTTGGTTAACCAATCGCCGCCAGAATGACAGATTGGGGACGCTGTATGGGGTCGGCGGATAAAGCATGATCCGGAAAAGCGGACGCCGGTTTTCCCGAACGATCCTGCGCCACGAGACGTCTGCCGACAGGAGAGCCGCCGTGTTTGCGGAGTTGCCGGTTAAAGGGGGGGCGGGCAAGCCGCCGTCGCGCCGTTTGTTGGCGGCCCTTGCCGTCGTGGGGGCGGGCCTGTTGGCCGCCTGTTCGGGCAATTCCAACTACTTCTCGTCGGCATCCGCGCCGCCGGCGGGGCCGCCCGTGCCGTCAATGACGCTCGGCACCGGCCAGGTCAAAGCCGCGCTCATCTTGCCGCTGTCGGCGCCCGGCAATGCCGGCGTCGCCGGCCAGGCCATGCGCAATGCGGCCGAGATGGCGCTGGCTGAATTCAATGCGCCCAACATCCAGCTTTTGGTGAAGGACGACGGCGGCAGCGCGGAAGGCGCGCGCGTCGCCGCGCAGCAGGCACTCGACGAGGGCGCGCAGATCATTCTTGGGCCGTTATTCGCCCAATCCGTCGCCGCGGTCGGTCAATTGGCACGTACGCGCAACATTCCGGTCATCGCCTTTTCGACCGACACCAATGTCGCCGCGCACGGCGTTTATCTGCTCAGCTTCTTGCCGGAGTCGGATGTCGCACGGGTCATGCAATATGCCGCCTCGGCGGGAAAGCGCTCGTTCGCTGCGCTTATCCCGGACAACCCCTACGGCACCGTCGTCGAAGCGGCGTTCAAACAGGATGTGACCCGCCGCGGCGGCCAAATCGTCGCTCTCGAACGCTATCCGCACGACAAAACCGCGATGGCGGCGCCGGTGAAGGCCGTTGCGCAGGCCGCAGTTCGCGCCGACGCATTGTTTCTTCCGGACGGTGGCGATAGCGCCCCGGATGTCGCGCAGGCGCTTGTCGGCAACGGCCTGAACGTCAAGAAGGTGCAGGTGCTCGGCACCGGACTGTGGGGAGACGATCCGCGCATCTCCTCGACGCCGGCGCTCAATGGCGGTTGGTACGCTGCGCCGGAAGCCGCAGGTTACCGGAGTTTTGCAACCCGCTACGCCGCGCGATTCAAACAACAGCCAGTGCGAACCGCCACGTTGGCTTACGACGCGGTCGCGCTGGTTGCCGCGCTGGTGAAGACGCAGGGTCCGGCCAGGTTTTCGCCAGAGGTGCTGACCAACCCATCGGGCTTCACCGGCATCGACGGGTTGTTCCGTTTCAGACCCGATGGCACCAGCGAACGCGGACTGGCGGTGCTCAAGGTCACCCCATCCGGCGCCCAAGTGATCTCCCCGCCGCCGAAGACCTTCGGCAACGGCGTAGCGGGTTAATCGTCTTCAAGCGGCGAGGTCGGCAACAACGGCGTCGAGCACCGGAAAGCCCGGCAGGCTCACGCGCAAACGCCCAGCGGCGGTCATCTCCACCAGGCCGTTCTCTTGCAGCGCCGCGACGCGCGCCGGATCGAGCGCGCGTCCCGCCAGATTTTCGTAGCGTTGCGGATCGATCCCTTCGGCGAGCCGAAGGCCCATCAGCAGAAATTCATCGGCCCGTTCCTCGCGCGTCAGGATGTCGTCGGCAATCAGACCATGTCCGTTGCTCTCGACGGCGGCGAGCCACGCTTCCGGGCGCTTTTCCGTCGCGGTGGCGCGGCGCTCGTCGTCGATGTCGAGACGGCCGTGCGCGCCGGGACCGATGCCGGCATATTCGTGCGCCCGCCAGTAGATCAGATTGTGCCGGCTCTCGGCGCCCGGCCGCGCATGATTGGAAATCTCGTAGGCCGGCAACCCGTGCGCCGCGCAAATCTCCTGTGTGGTGTCGTAAAGCGCGCGCGACATGTCCTCGTCGGGTGTCTTGAGCCTGCCCGCGGCATGCAAGGCGGCGAACGGCGTATCGGCTTCGATGGTGAGTTGATAGAGCGAAAGATGCTCGCCGGCTTCGGCCAGCGCCCGCTTGAGTTCGTTCGCCCAGTCCGCCGGCGTTTGCTGGGGCCGCGCATAGATCAAATCGAACGAAACGCGCGCGAACGCGTCGCGCGCCACCGCGACGGCGTCGAGTGCTTCGCGCGCCGAGTGCAGCCGCCCCAGTTCGGCGAGCGCGCGATCGTCGAGCGCCTGTACCCCAAGCGAAACCCGGTTGACGCCGGCGGCGCGATAACCGCGGAAGCGGCCGGCTTCGACGCTGGTCGGATTGGCCTCAAGCGTGATTTCGGCATCGGACGCGATGGTCCAGTGCCGGGCGATTGTCTGCACGACGGCGGCGATGGTCTCCGGCTGCATCAGCGACGGCGTGCCGCCGCCGAAAAAGATCGAGGACACCACGCGGCCCGGCACCCGCTCAGCGGTACCGGCGATCTCGGCGGCAAACGCGCGGACGAAGCGCGGCTCGTCAATCGCCGTGCGGCGCACGTGGCTGTTGAAATCGCAATACGGGCATTTCGACAGGCAGAACGGCCAGTGCACGTAGACGCCGAATTGGGCAAGGTCATCAGGCAAGGCAGGCCTCCGCCAGCTTCATGAAAGCGCGGGCCCGATGCGACAGACCTTTGCCGCGTGGCGGCAGGTCGTGTTTCTCTTCCGCGGACATTTCGCCGAAAGTCCGAAGTTCGCCGTCAGGCTGGAAGATCGGGTCGTAGCCGAAACCCTTGTCGCCGCGCGGCGGCCAGACGATCGTTCCTAGAACGCTGTCGGCAAATGCTTCGACATGATCGTCCGGCCACGCTACGCACAGCGCGGCGACGAAACGTGCCGTTCGCTGAAGCGGGGTGGTGGCACCGCGCTGGCGGAGTCTGTCTTCGACGATTTCCATGGCGCGGTGAAAATTCTTGTCGGCGCCGGCCCAACGCGCGGAATAAATACCGGGCTCGCCGCCGAGCGCGTCGACGGCCAGGCCGGAATCGTCGGCCAGCGCCGGCAGGCCGGACGCCCGTGCCGCGGCTTCCGCCTTGATGCGCGCGTTGTCCCGAAACGTCTTTCCAGTTTCCTCGGGTTCGGGAAGATTGAGTTCCGCCGCCGACACGGTTTCGATTGGATAAGGTGCAAGCATGTCGCGAAGCTCGGCGATTTTGCCGCGGTTGTGGCTGGCAATCACCAGACGTCCGGCGATCTTGCGACGAGTCCCCCGCGGCGGAAGCCCGCTGCAAGCCGTATCATCTCGGGGCGAATTGTCAGGCATGGATGGTCCGCTTTCCGCCGGCAACGGCAGCCTACATGACCGCCATTTTTTGCAGGTCGACGAGCTTCGCCACGCCCTTGCGCGCGAGCGCGAGCAACGTGGTGAGTTGCTCTTCGGAAAACGGAGTCTTTTCCGCGGTGGCCTGCACTTCGACAATGTTGCCCGAACCGGTCAGCACGAAATTGGCGTCGGTCTCGGCCTGCGAATCCTCGGCATAATCGAGATCGAGCACGGCGACGCCGCCGCACACGCCGCAGGAGATCGCGGCGATGTGGTCGCGCAACACCTCTTGCTTGATCATGTCACGCGTCTTCATCCAGGCAAGACAGTCGTAGAGAGCAATCCATGCCCCGGTGATGGAAGCGGTACGCGTGCCGCCGTCGGCCTGGATTACGTCGCAGTCGATGGTGATCTGCCGCTCGCCCAGCGCCTTAAGGTCGGCGATCGAACGCAGGCTTCGCCCGATCAGGCGCTGGATTTCGACGGTGCGGCCGTTTTGCCGGCCGGCCGATGCCTCGCGCCGCGTGCGCTCGAGCGTGGCGCGTGGCAACATGCCGTATTCCGCGGTGATCCAGCCGCGGGCCTGGCCCTTGAGCCATGGCGGCAGGCGATCTTCAAGCGTCGCGGTGACCAACACGTGGGTATCGCCGAACCGGACGAAGCAGGAGCCTTCGGCGAACTTCACCACGCCGCGCTCCAGCGAGACGGGTCGCAATTCGTCGGGCTGTCGGCGGCTTGGCCGCATTCCTATCTCCGTGAGCGGTCGCCACTTTTACGGTCGCAAAGCGGGGCCGACAAGTGTGGCGGCCGGATGGTTGAAAATGGCGCCGGGCGGCATTTGCCTCACCCGGCATGTTGCCGATACCTTGGATTGACGCAGGAGTTGACTTTGGCCAGTCACGATTTGCCGCTTGCTGCGGGCCAATTGAGCCTTGCCCAGCTCAACGAGCGGTCGCGCGAAATTTTCCGCCGGATCGTCGAGAGCTATCTGGCGACCGGCGAGCCGGTCGGCTCGCGCAATCTGGCGCGGATCCTGCCGATGACGTTATCGCCGGCCTCGGTGCGCAACGTCATGTCGGACCTCGAACAGCTCGGCCTGGTTTACGCGCCGCATACGTCGGCTGGGAGGCTGCCGACCGAGGTGGGTTTGCGATTTTTCGTCGATGCCCTGATGCAGATCGGCGATCTGACCGAAAACGACCGGCGCGCGATCGAAGCGCAGGTTGCCGGGCTTGGCCAGGTGAAATCGGTCGAAGCGGTTTTGACCGAAGCCTCGGGGCTTCTCTCCGGGCTGAGCCGTGCCGCCGGCGTTGTGCTCACCGCGAAATCGAACCAACGGCTCAAGCACATCGAGTTCGTGCGGCTTGAACCGGAACGCGCTCTGGTCGTTCTGGTCGGCGAGGACGGGCAGATTGAAAACCGCGTGCTCAACATCGCGGTCGGGTTGCCGACCTCGGCTTTGATCGAAGCTGCGAATTTTCTCAACGCCCGCATCCGCGGTCGCACGTTGACGGAGCTTAAGGGCGAGATCGAGCAGCGTTTGAAGGAAGGCCAGGCCGAGCTCGACGAGCTGACGCAAAACATCGTCGCCGCCGGTCTTGCCAGTTGGTCGGGCGGCGAAAGCGACGAGCGCAAGCTGATCGTGCGCGGCCAGGCGCATTTGCTGGAAGACCTCAAGGTCATCGCCGACCTGGAGCGGGTGCGTTTGCTGTTCGACGATCTGGAAACACGCCGCGAAGTCGTCGATCTTCTCGGCCGTGCCGAACAAGCCGAAGGCGTACGCATCTTCATCGGTTCGGAGAACAAGCTGTTTTCGCTTTCGGGCTCGTCGACCATCGTCGCCCCCTATCACGACGCTTCCGGCCAGATTGTCGGTGTCTTGGGCGTTATCGGCCCGACCCGGCTTAACTATGCCCGCATCATCCCGATGGTCGACTATACGGCCAAGGTGGTGAGCAAGCTGCTTGGCAGCTAGGGAACTGCCGCGGCGGCTTGATTTTTATCGAACAAGCACTGATATGCCGGCAGGAGCAGTCGTGGGCTCTTGAGGACACGCGTGGGCTAACGGCATTTTGGGTTTTAACGGCATTCTGGATTTCGTGACATGACGGATCAAACCGCGCGCACAGAGGACGCAGCGGCCCCGCCGGCCAATCAGCCGGCGGCGCCGCAAGGCGATGCCGCCGCCGATCTTAAAGACAGACTGCTGCGCACACTCGCCGAAATGGAAAATCTGCGCAAGCGCACCGAGCGCGAAGTGACCGATGCGCGGCTGTATGGGGCGGCTTCGTTTGCGCTCGACATTCTCGCGGTGGCCGACAACATGCGCCGCGCGCTCGATGCGGTTTCGCCGGAACTGCGCGCCAATGCCGAGGCCGGTGTCAAAGCGCTGGTCGACGGCGTCGACCTGACCGAGCGCGAGCTTCTTAAAGCACTGGAGAAGAATGGCGTCCGCCGGTTCACCCCGCGCGGGGAGAAATTCGATCCCAATTTCCATCAGGCGATGTACGAAGTGCCGGATCCGACCGTGCCGGCCGGCAGCGTCGTCGAGGTGGTGGCGCCCGGCTATATGATCGGCGAACGGGTTTTACGCCCGGCCATGGTCGGGGTGTCGAAAGGCGGCCCGAAATCCGCTCCGGGCGCGCGCCCGGTCAACGACAATACGGGATCGGACGGCTCCTAGTCGCAGACCGGTAGCCGCTACGCGGCTTTGGGCCGGCGCCCCTCTTGCCCGACAAATTCAAGAAATTAGCCCGGGACAGCGGCTGCCGATCGCCTGCGGGGAATTCTCGCTCGCCGTCGGGAACGAGCCTTATTTCGCCGGTGCATCGCAGTTAATGAGTCGTAAAGCGTTTGCCGAATAATTTGCACCTTCCTGCTTTGGGAATGCTGTCATGTCCGGTCAACTGGATGAAACGGGGTGAGTGCGGCGGTGCAGCGGGTCTATTCACTCTTAGCGGTCGATCGGCTGTCAGTCCTGCAGCGTGTCGCCGGCGGGATGGGGATCGTTCTGCTATTGTTGGCCGGACTTTCCATTAATTCCTGGCGGACCATCGCCGAGCTTTACAAAAAAGCAGATTACGTCGAATCGACCGCGACGGATGCCGCGGCAATGACCAATTTTGCTGCCCGGGTCAGCGAAACCCGCACCCAAGTCACCCAATATGCGCTTTCCGAAAACGACAGCGATCTGCGGATCGCGCAACGTTCTCTCGGCCAGCTTGAGAGCGACATTCAAACGGTCACCGCGGCCGATACCTGGGTGGGTGCCGACGACGGGATCAAGGGCAAGCTACGCGGACTGGCCGGTCGCTATCGCAACTCCGTCGCAGCAACGATCGACGCTGTAAACGCGCGCAGCGCCAGCGGCGCAAAACTTGTGCAAAGCGCGACCGAGCTCAGCACGGCAGTCGCCGCCATCGTCGAAACGCTCAGTCGCGATACCGACAACGCCGGCGCGCTCGACGACGCCATCCGAATGATGGAAGCGTTTCACGGCAGTGACGAGAGTGCGACGCGATTTCTGGCCCTGCGGAATCCTGCCGATGCCGAAACCACACGGGTCGACATGCAGGCGATGAGCCGCGCGTTACAATCGTTGCAGGCCCGCAAGATCGACGATCGCCGCGTCCAACTGTTTCTGAACGCAATGACCGAACCGTTCAGCCGGTACAAAGCTGCGGCGGATGCCCTGGTCGAAGCCACCGACAGATTTACCCGCGTCACCGCCGACCGAAATGTTGCGGCCGCGGCGTTGATCGACGCGGCCGACCAGATCCGCCTCGCCTCGAACGAAGCCCAGCTTGGCACGGTCGGCGCCATGATGCTGACCGTCGCCTCGACCCGCCGCGTCGGCTACGTGGTTTCGGCGCTCGCGATCATAGCCGGGCTGGTTCTGGCTTTCGTGATCGGCCGGGGCATCGCCCGCCCGATCGGGCAAATGACCGCCGTCATGCGGGCGCTGGCCGACGGCACGACCGATCTGGTGATTCCCTATGCGGGACGCCGGAATGAAATCGGCGCCATGGCCGATGCGGTGCGCGTGTTCAGGGACAACAAGATCAATGCCGATCGGCTGGCACGTGAAAGTGAGGCCGAGCGACACCTCAAACAGCGACGGGCGAAAGCCATCGACGAGTTGAACGGCCGTTTTGAAGTAGCCGCCACCGAGCTCACCTCGTCGCTGGCGTCCGCGGCCGCCGGCTTGAAAAACAGCGCAGAAACGATGTTTGGGCGGGCAACGCAGGTCGGAGAAATTTCGGTCAACGTCAAGGCCGCCGCGCAACGCGCTTCCGCCAACATCGAAGCCGTTGCCAACGCCACGGAAGAACTTTCATCGTCGATCGACAACATCGGCCTGAGCGCGATCAATTCATCGACTCTTTCGACGGAAACGACGGACAGCGCCCATTCCACAAACAAAGCCGTGCAGGCGCTGGCGGCCGACGCCCGAGAAATCGAAAGAGTGGTGAGCCTCATTAAGCAGATAGCCGAGCAAACCAATCTTCTGGCGCTCAATGCGACCATCGAGGCGGCGCGCGCCGGCCACGCCGGGCGTGGCTTCGCCGTGGTGGCCGGTGAGGTCAAGGCCCTTGCGGCGCAAACGGGCAGGGCCACTGAAGAAATTGAGGCCCAGGTCGCAAGAGTCCAGGCGGTCACCGCCAACGCGGTGAACGCAATCCAGGACATTGTGACAAGGATCGGGGAAATGAATGTGATCGCGACAACGGTCGCGACGGCGGTGGATCAGCAGCGGGTGGCGGCCCGCACCATCGCGCAGAATGCCCAGCAAGCATTATCAACCGCGATGGAGACGCTGCACGCCCTCACCAACGTCGAGGAAGCCGCAACAGCGACGAAAACCGAAGCGAACCAGGTCCTCGGTGCGGCCAACAAGCTGTCGCGTCAATCCGACGATCTGCGCGGCGAGTTCGATGGATTTATCGCGAGTATTCGAACGGCTTAAAGCGGGACGAGATTAGGCCGACAGCCTATCCCGGCCTCAATCGGCAATTTGAAATTTATTTGGTGTCGATGCTGTCACGCACCGCACGCATCCGCGTCAATGTGGTCGTCCAGCCGTTGCTGCTTGCAATGCCCACCATCTGTAGATAGCCGCCGCCGCCAAAGCGCAACCATTGCACCACCCGCACGCTATTGCCCGAGCGGGCATCCTTGGCATCGGCCATGGTCTGGTATCCGGACTGGCCGCCGATCCGCAAAGGCTCCGATACCGTGATCTGAATATCGCGCAGGCCGCCGATCTCGCTGAACGACAGCTTGGCGAAATTGGCGCGGTCGTCGGGCTCCTGCGGGCCGCCGGGAATGGCGGCGATCAGCAAACGCGCCTCGCTGACGGATTCCGTTGCGGGTTTGCCGGAATCGGCGGTGTTCGGTCGATCGCTCAACATCAGCCCGCGACCGCGCAGCACGCCCTCGACGTGAAATCCGGCAAGATCGCCGACGGTGAACGGCAGGAGACTCAACTCTTCGGCTTCGGGAACGTGCGCACGTACCGATAGTGACGCCAGCGCCGCGCGCATGGTGCGATCGGGATAGGTTTTGTCCTGCTCCGGAACTTGCGCGGTGATGAGCGCAGTAAAGTCGCCGGCCGCGGCCACCAGAAGCCATTTGCGGTAATGCGTCTTGTCGGCGGTTTGCCGGGCGGTCACCAGGAAGCCTTTGCCGAAGCTGAACTGCATCGGCTCGCGTTTCTCCACGATGACGCCTTGCTTCTTCAAAGTGTCGGGATCGAGCGTCTTCTCGATTTGGCCGTAGGCCGTCGGCGGCAGCACGGCCATCAGGATCGCGGCATCCTTGCCCGGGTCCGCAAAGCCGTCGAATGTTTCGCTCGCCACCATTCCGGCCGGTGGAACCAGGCCGAGGCGCGAGCCGGTCGGGAAAATCGGGTCGGCTGCGCGCGCCGGCGACATTGCGGCGATCGCGGCGACGCTTACGGCCAAGACCGTGGCTACCCAAGAGCTAGATTTGCGGTTGCTTGACATGGGGAGCCTCTACGGCGGAGCGCTGGCCGGACTTGGCGAAGACGCCGCGTGTAACCCGCCGTAGCGTTAGATTGATCCGTCCGCCTTCCGGTAGCAAGCGCGACGTGCCGGGATAAATCCGGTCGACGCCATGGAAGGCGAGCCGGGCCTGACCGCCGAGAACGACAGCGTCGCCCGAACTCAAACGGAAGGCTTGCGTGGGCGCGCTGCGGCGGTGGCCGCCGACACGAAACAGGCAGGTGTCGCCGAGCGAAACCGAGACCACCGGCGCAGCGAATTCCATCTCGTCGCGATCCTGATGCAGCCCCATTTTGGCGCCCGCGGCATAGAAATTGACAAGACAGGCTTCCGGTGTGTCGGGGTAGCCGGCAAGCTCGCGCCATATGTCGAGCAAAATTGCCGGCATCGGCGGCCAGGGCCGGCCGGTTTCGGGATGAAGCGGCTGGTATCGATAGCCGTATTGGTCGGAAACCCAGCCGAGCGGTCCGCAATTCGACATCCGAACTGTAAATGGCCGGTCCGATTTGGGCATGCGCGGCGTGAACAGCGGCGCCTCCGCCAGGACATCGCGCAACGCGTCGAGCAAGTGCGTCTGCCGGACGTGGTCGAGATACCCGGGCCGAAGCCGTAACCCTTCGATTGGCGGTGGCCGGCGCATCGTTTAAGCCTTCATCCATCTGTTAGTTTTAACGGTCAACGTCGCTTGCGCTTCGGCAATCCTGCCTTGCGGCTTAGTTGCGCCCTCCTATATGAGCCAAGGGAAATCGCCCGGGAGCGGGCGATAATTGGACTGCGTAGGGGGGTCGGACTGAGGGCGCCTGATTGGGCCTGCCCGACCTGCCGCAAAGGAGAGGATTAACACCATGGCCAAGGTCATTGGTATCGATCTCGGGACCACGAATTCGTGCGTCGCCGTCATGGAAGGCAAGACGCCGAAGGTGATCGAAAATGCCGAGGGGATGCGCACGACGCCATCCATAGTCGCATTCACCGACGAGGGCGAACGACTGGTAGGGCAGCCGGCCAAGCGGCAGGCCGTCACCAATCCGGAGCGCACCATTTTTGCGGTCAAGCGCCTGATCGGCCGGCGCTACGACGACCCGATGGTGGAAAAGGACAAGAAACTCGTCCCCTACAAGATTGTGCGCGCCTCGAACGGCGACGCTTGGGTCGAGATCGAGGGCAAAACCTATTCGCCGTCGCAGATTTCGGCGTTCATTTTGCAGAAAATGAAGGAAACGGCCGAAGCCAATCTCGGCTCCAAGATCGAGCAGGCGGTCATCACCGTCCCGGCCTATTTCAACGACGCGCAGCGCCAGGCCACCAAGGACGCCGGCAAGATCGCCGGGCTGGAAGTCTTGCGCATCATCAACGAGCCGACTGCGGCTGCGTTGGCTTACGGCCTCGACAAGAGCAAGACGGGCACCATCGCGGTCTATGACCTTGGCGGCGGCACGTTCGATATTTCGATCCTGGAAATCGGCGACGGCGTGTTCGAGGTGAAGTCGACCAACGGCGACACCTTCCTCGGCGGCGAGGATTTCGACATGCGCCTGGTCAATTATCTGGCCGACGAATTCCAGAAGGAACAAGGCATCGACCTGCGCCGCGACAAGCTCGCGCTGCAGCGGCTCAAGGAGTCGGCCGAAAAGGCCAAGATCGAGCTGTCGTCGACCACGCAAACCGAAATCAATTTGCCGTTCATCACTGCCGACGCCACCGGGCCCAAGCATCTGACCATGAAGCTCACCCGCGCCAAATTCGAGGCGCTGGTCGACGACTTGGTGCAGAAAACGATCGACCCGTGCAAGCAGGCGCTCAAAGACGCCGGCTTGAGCGCGGCCGAGATCAACGAGGTGGTTCTGGTCGGCGGCATGACGCGCATGCCGAAGGTGCAGGAAATCGTCAAGCAATTGTTCGGCAAGGAGCCGCACAAGGGCGTCAATCCTGACGAAGTGGTTGCGGTTGGTGCGGCGATCCAGGCCGGCGTGCTGCAAGGCGACGTCAAGGATGTGTTGCTGCTCGACGTCACCCCGTTATCGCTCGGCATCGAGACTTTGGGCGGTGTGTTCACAAGGCTGATCGATCGCAACACCACGATCCCGACCAAAAAGAGTCAGGTGTTCTCCACCGCCGAAGATGGACAGACCGCGGTGACCATCCGGGTATTCCAGGGTGAGCGCGAGATGGCCGCCGACAACAAGATGCTCGGCCAGTTCGATCTCATCGGCATCCCGGCGGCGCCGCGTGGCATGCCGCAGATCGAAGTCACCTTCGACATCGACGCCAACGGCATCGTCAATGTCCAGGCCAAGGACAAGGGCACGGGCAAAGAGCAGCAAATCCGCATCCAGGCGTCCGGCGGCCTCTCCGAGACCGACATCGACAAGATGGTGAAGGATGCCGAGGCGCATGCGGAAGAAGACAAGAAACGCAAGGCGCAGGTTGAAGCCAAGAACCACGCCGAAGCGCTCGTGCATTCGACCGAAAAGACCTTGGCCGAGCACGGTGCGAAGATCGGTGAAGCCGACCGGCGCGCGATCGAAAACGCCATCGCTGACCTCAAGGAAGCCTTAAAGGGCACCGACGCCGAGGCGATCGCGGCCAAGACCAACGCGTTGGCGCAGGCTTCGATGAAGCTTGGCGAAGCCGTATACAAGCAATCCACCGAACAGCCGCCCGCTGGCGGCGATGCCGGTGCCGGCGAAGCCAAGAAGGATGACGTGGTCGACGCCGAGTTCACCGAAGTCGATGACGACAAGAAGAACAAGAAATCGGCCTGATTTCGGCGAGGCGCTTTATGTTTCTGCCGCGGATAAAATTTGCACCCCCGTTTAACCTTCGGGGGTGCGTATTTTTCCGATCGCGTGCGTAGACTGGGAATGTTTGGACATCATAAGGTGGCTTGATGGCCAAGCGCTGCTACTACGAGGCACTTTCGGTCGAGCGCACCGCCAGCGACGGCGACATCAAGACTGCGTTCCGCAAAGCGGCCATGGTCTGCCATCCGGATCGCAATCCGGGCGATGCCGCCGCCGAGCATCGCTTTAAGGAAATCAACGAGGCTTACGAGGTTCTCAAGGACCCCGACAAGCGCGCCGCTTACGACCGCTTCGGGCACGCGGCGTTCGAGCACGGCAACGGCATGGGCGCCGCGCACGGCTTCGGCGCCGACTTCGCCACCACCTTCTCCGATATTTTCGATGACTTGTTCGGCATGGGCGGACGCCGCGGTCACGGCTCCGGACGCGAGCGCGGCGCGGATCTGCGTTACAACATGGAAATTTCGCTGGTCGACGCGTTTTCCGGCAAGTCCGCGCAAATTCGCATCCCGACGTCGGTCATCTGCGAAGCCTGCTCCGGCTCCGGCGCCAAGGCCGGCACCAAGCCGAAGGCCTGTCCGATGTGCGCCGGGCAAGGCAAGGTACGCCACGCCCAGGGTTTCTTCACGCTGGAACGGACCTGCCCGAACTGCCTCGGCCGCGGTCAGGTGATCGACAGCCCGTGCGGCTCGTGTGCGGGCTCGGGTCGGGTCACGCGCGAGCGCACCTTGTCGGTCAACATTCCGCCCGGCGTCGAGGATGGCACCCGCATCCGCCTCGCCGGCGAAGGCGAAGCCGGCGTGCGCGGCGGTCCGGCCGGCGACCTCTACATTTTCCTTTCGATCAGTTCGCATCCGTTTTTTCAGCGCGACGGCGCCGATCTGCATTGCCGCGTGCCGGTCTCGCTGGTCACCGCAGCCCTTGGCGGTGACTTTGAAGTGCCGACCATCGACGGCGGCAAGACGCGCGTGAAAGTGCCCGAAGGCGTGCAGACCGGGCGGCGTTTTCGCCTGCAAGGCAAAGGCATGCCGGTGCTACGGGCCCGGCAAAACGGCGACATGTACGTGCAGGTAGTGGTCGAAACTCCGCAAAAGCTGACCAAAAAACAGCGCGAATTGCTGGCCGAATTCGACCGCCTGTCGTCGACGGAGACGCAACCGGAATCGTCGGGATTCTTCGGCAAGGTCAAGGAGTTCTTGGACGGCCTGAGCGGCGGCGGCTCGGACTAAGGTGGCGGGCTGTGGCTGGTGTGGGCGCTGGTCTTGATGCAGCGGATGTTCTAAAATTGCACAAATTCGCCGCGTGATTGGGTCATGTCGCTCCCTGCCTTGCGCATCTTCGAACGAAAGATCGAACGGCAATTGCGCCTTTTCGAACTTCGCAAAGCCCTCATCGAGCGCAAAATCGAACGGCAGATTCGCCGGTTTGAAACCAAGCGCGACGGCATCAGCAAGAAGATCGAGCAGCAAGTCCGCCAATTCGAGAAGAAGCGCGGCATCCGGCTGGACGACGAAGTCCGTTTCATCCGCTCCTGGATCGAACGGCCGTTATCGATCGGTGCGGTGACGCCGTCCGGCAAAATTCTCGCCCGCGCCATGGCGCGCTATGTCGATCCGAACAGCCACGGCCCGGTGGTGGAATTGGGACCGGGGACCGGCCCGGTCACCGAGGCTCTGGTCGAAGCCGGCGTCGACCCGTCGCGTCTGGTTTTGGTCGAATTCAATCCGACGTTCTGCCGGTTGCTGCGGGCGCGCTATCCAGAGGCGACATTGGTGCAGGGCGATGCCTACAGCATGCGCCGTCTGCTCGAGACGTTGCTGCTGCAACCCGCAGCCGCCGTGGTGTCCGGACTGCCGCTGGTCACCAAACCGATCGCAATGCGACTGCGGCTTATTCGCGACGCATTCGACCTCATGTTGCCGGGCGCGCCGTTCGTGCAGTTTACCTATTCGGTTGCTTCGCCGCTGCCGCGTCGGCTCGGCGGCTTTACCGCCGAGGCCTCCGAGCGCATCTGGATGAACATCCCGCCTGCGCGCGTATGGGTCTATCGGCAGGCCTAGACGCAATACCGAATTATGCGTGCACCAAAAATTCTGGTGATGGCCGGCTCGCTGCGCAAGGGCTCGAGCAATGCCCGGCTGGCGGCGCTGACGACCAAGGAGTTGGCGCTCGCCGAGGCGGACGTGTCGCGCATCTCGCTCGCCGATTATCCGTTGCCGCTGTTCGATGCCGATCTGATGGCCGACAGCGGATTGCCGCGTCCGGCGATCGAGCTCAAGGATATGGTCGCCGCGCATCAGGGCATTTTCATCGCCAGCCCCGAATACTCAGCCTCGGTTTCGCCGTTGCTGAAAAACGCCATCGACTGGATGTCTCGCCCGCGCGAGCGCGGTGAAGCGAATTATGCGACCTTCAAGGGCAGGGTATTTGCGCTTGGCGCCGCCGCGAACGGATCGGCCGGAGGCGTGCGCGGGCTGATGGCGTTGCGGCAGATCCTCGAGCTCGGCTGTGGCGCGCTGACGATCCCCGAGCAGATCAACGTCGGCCGTGCCGCACAGGCCTTCGACGAAATGGACAACCTCAGGGATGAGGCGCTTGCTGCGTCGTTGAAGCATCTGGTACGCCGCCTGATCGAACTGGCGAGCCTGATGCCGCCCGCCAAAGCGTAGGACGGAACATGCGGATTGCGCCACGCGAGCGCCTGATTGTAGCGCTCGACCTTCCTTCGGTCGAAGCGGCGCAAGCCATGGTGGCGCGGCTCGGCGACTCGGCGTCGTTCTACAAAATCGGCTATCAGCTTGCTTACGCCGGCGGACTGCCCTATGCGCGCACGCTCGTCGACGCCGGCAAGCAGGTCTTCCTCGATCTGAAACTGCACGACATCGGCAACACCGTGTCCGAAGGCGTCAAAAGCGTCTCGCGGATCGGTGCGTCGTTTCTCACCGTGCACGCTTATCCGCAAACCATGAAGGCTGCGGTGCAGGCCCGCTCGGGCCGTCTGCAAATACTCGCCGTCACCGTGCTGACGTCGTATGACGATCGCGACCTGATGGCCGCAGGCTACGGGGCGGGCGTTCGCGCCACCACTGCCGCGCGGGCGGAGAATGCGCTGGAGATCGGCGTCGACGGTCTCGTCTGCTCGCCTGAGGAAGCCGCCAACCTGCGCCGCATCGTCGGCAACGACATGCTGTTGGTGACGCCCGGCATCCGGCCCGCCGGCGGCGACAAGGGCGATCAGAAACGCGTGGCCACGCCGGCGGCGGCGATTGCGGCAGGCGCCGACTATCTCGTGGTCGGGCGGCCGATCGTTGCCGCCGACGATCCGAGAGCGGCGGCGGAAGCGATCGTCACGGAAATTGCGGCAGCGGCGAAGGAGGAATGAAGATGGCAAAGGGCTACTGGATTGCTCATGTCGAGGTCCGCGAGCCGCAAGGCTATGGGCAATACGGCGGCATGCTGCCGGATATCCTGCATAAGGCGGGCGCGCGCTTTGTCATACGTGGCGGGCAAACCGAAACCGTGGAAGGGAAAGCCCGCAGCCGCACCGTGGCGCTCGAATTCCCGACCTACGCCGCGGCGCTCGCCTGCTACCGCTCGCCGGAATACGCCAGGGCGATCGCCGTGCGCCAGGCGGCGGCTGACGCCGATCTCCTGGTCATCGAAGGTTATGACGGCGTGCAGCCGCCGCTGGCGGCTTCGCCGCCGGCCGCCGAAGCCGCCAAGGGCTACTGGGTCGGCCATCTCGATATCACCGGTGCGGAAGGCTACAAGGCCTACACGATGGCCGACATGGCGCCGTTCGGAAAATTCGGCGGACGTTTTCTGGTGCGTGGCGGTGCGCGCGAATTGCCCGAAGGTCATCTGCGCAGCCGCACCGTGCTGCTGGAATTTCCGAGCTACCGGGCGGCGCTCGCCTGCTACCGCTCGCCGGATTATCAAGCGGCAAAGAAGCTTCGCGATGGCAACGCCGACGCCGACGTTCTGATCGTGGAAGGCTACAACGGCCCACAGCCCTGATCGCTCGGCCCGGCGATTCTAACATTCGCGTCGGCGGTCGGCATCCTCTCACGCGAATGGTAGAAAAGGACCGCTGGCAAATATGAGTGCCAGTGGAGCTTTGGATTTGATATTCGCTTCACGAGTTTGCCGCTGGGCAGTTAGCGAATGTCAAATCCGCTCCGCTAGTGTTGCTGCAGACCCGACGCCCCGCTATACCCGCCGTCACCGGAGATAATGGCGATGGCTGCTGCAGATTCGGCTATGCGACTGGTGGTCGCCGGTGCCGGCGGGCGCATGGGGCGAATGCTGATTCATGCCATTGCCGCCACCAAGGGCGTCGCCCTGGCCGGCGCGATCGAAGCGGCGGATTCGGCGGTTATCGGCCGCGATGCCGGCGAGCTTGCCGGCCTCGGCTCGAACGGCATCAAGGTCACGAGCGACTTTGCGCCGCTGATCAAGTCCGCCGACGGCCTGATCGAGTTCACCATTCCGGCGGCGACGCTGGCGCTCGCCGAACTCACCGCCAAGGCCGGCATCGTGCACGTGATCGGCACCACCGGCCATTCCGCCGAAGCCGACAGGCTGATCGCCAAGGCGGCTACCGGCGCGCCGATCGTCAAGTCCGGCAATATGAGTCTCGGCGTCAATCTTCTTGCCGCGCTGGTCAAGCGCGTCGCGCAGACGCTCGACGACAGTTACGACATCGAGATCGTCGAGATGCATCACAACAAGAAAATCGATGCGCCGTCCGGCACCGCGCTGATGTTCGGCCGCGCCGCCGCGGCTGGGCGCGGCGTCGATCTGGCGCAGCACTCGGCGCGCGGGCGCGACGGCATGACCGGCGTTCGCAATGCCGGCGATATCGGCTTTGCGTCGCTGCGCGGCGGCACGGTGGTGGGCGACCATAGCGTGATCTTCGCCGGCCCGGGAGAGCGCATTGAGCTGACGCACCACGCCGAGGACCGCATGATCTTCGCCCGCGGCGCTCTGCACGCCGCATTATGGGCCCGCGACAAGAAGCCCGGCCTCTATTCGATGGCGGATGTGTTGGGTCTAAAGGATATTTGAGCGTACCGAAGCGTATGGAGGCGATGATGACGGCTGTCACGAAAACGCGGATGAATGAAGCGGCGATCAGAAAAGCCCACATGTTGATTGGCGGCAAATGGGTCGGCAGCGCTTCGGGCGAGGTATTTGAAGTCGAGAACCCGGCAAATCGCCGGTCGATCGCCGAGGTGCCGCGCGGCCGCGCCGAGGATGTCGACCGCGCGGTCAAGGCTGCGGCCGAGGCGTTTCCCGCCTGGTCGCGCACGACGCCCCGCGAGCGCGGGCGGCTGCTTGCCCGTATTGCGGACGCGCTCGAGGAACGCGTCGAGGAACTGGCGCGCACGGTCGCGCTCGAAACCGGCAATGCCATCCGCACCCAATCGCGCCCGGAAGCGAAGGTGACCGTGGATGTGTTCCGCTATTTCGGCGGCCTGGGCGGTGAGCTCAAGGGCGAGACCATTCCGCTCGGCGAGCAGATCCTCAGCTATACGCGACGCGAGCCGCTCGGCGTGGTCGGCGCCATCATTCCCTGGAACGCGCCGGTGAGCCTGGGCGCGGTCAAGATCGGCCCCGCGCTTTGCGCCGGCAACACGATGGTACTGAAGGCGGCGGAAGATGCCCCGCTCGGCGTTTTGCTGCTCGCCGAAGTCTGCCAGCAAATCCTGCCGCCGGGGGTGCTCAACGTGCTCACCGGTTACGGCGAGGAATGCGGCGCGCCGCTTGCCGTTCATCCGCTGGTGCGCAAGCTCTCCTTCACCGGTTCGACCGAAGTCGGCAAGCTGGTGATGCATGCCGCCGCCGACCGGATCGTGCCGATTTCGCTCGAGCTTGGCGGCAAGAGTCCCTCGATCGTCTTTCCCGATGCCAATGAAGATTGGGTGATCGAGGGAATGATCAGCGCCATGCGCTTCACCCGCCAAAGCCAGTCCTGCACCGCCGGCTCGCGGCTGTTTCTGCATCGCGACATCTTCGACGATTTCCTCGAACGGCTTGGACGCAAGGTTACAGCACTCAAGCTCGGCGATCCGCTCGACGAGGCGAGCGATATCGGCACCATCATCAACGAGAAGCAGTTCAAGAAAGTATGCGGCTACGTCGAGGACGGGCTCAAGCAGCGCGCCGGACGCGTCGTGATCGGCGGCTTGCCGCCGAAAGAAGGCCCGCTCAGCGAAGGCTATTACGCGATACCCACCATCTTCGCGAACGCGGCCAACGATTGGCGGTTGGCGCGCGAGGAGATTTTCGGCCCGGTGCTGGTCGCCATTCCCTGGACCGACGAAGCCGACGCCATCCGCATGGCCAACGACAGCCACTACGGGCTTGCCGCCTATGTCTGGTCGCACGACCTCGGCCGGGCGCTGCGCACCGCGCATGCGATCGAATCCGGTTGGGTCCAGGTCAACCAGGGCGTCGGCCAGAGCCTCGGCCAGCCCTACGGTGGCTACAAGCAAAGCGGCATCGGCCGCGAATTTTCGCTTGATGGCATGCTCGACAGCTACACCCAGAGCAAGACCATCACCGTCAACCTGACCCATTAACAGACGCGCGACGAGCACCGGGGACGGTTTGGATGGGTAATCGCCTGCTCGTACTCGTGCGCCACGGTGAGAGCGAGTGGAACAAGAAGAATCTGTTCACTGGCTGGCGCGACGTCGGCCTGACGGAAAAAGGCATCGCCGAAGCGCGTGCCGCCGGGCGCCGGCTTAAGGCGGAAGGGCTCAGCTTTGACGTTGTGTTCACCTCGGCGCTGGTTCGCGCCCAGCACTCGCTCGATCTGATCCTCGAAGAGATGGGGCAAAGCAACCTCACCATCGTCAGGGACAAGGCGCTCAACGAGCGCGATTACGGCGACTTGGCGGGACTCAACAAGGACGACGCGCGGAAGAAATGGGGCGACGAACAGGTGAAGCTTTGGCGGCGCTCCTACGACGTTGCGCCGCCGGGCGGCGAGAGTCTGAAAGACACCGCGGCGCGCGTCCTGCCATACTACGCTAAGGAAATCCTCCCGCGCGTGCTCGGCGGCGACAACGTGCTTGTCGCCGCTCATGGCAATTCGCTGCGCGCGCTGGTCATGGCGCTGGAGAAGTTGTCTCCGAGCGAGATTGTCGGGCGCGAAATCGCAACCGGCGTGCCGATGATCTATCGTCTCAACGCCGATTCGTCGGTGGCCGAGAAGAAAGAGCTGGCGGCGTGATTGTTATTGCGAGGAGCGCAGCGACGAAGCAATCCAGCTCTGCGGCGTTTTTGATTGCTTCGCTTCGCTCGCAATGACGAGGTACGCTACGCCGCCGCGGCCACTTGGCCCGCTTCCCAGCCCAGCATGGCGCGCTTGCGCGTGATGCCCCAGTGATAGCCGGTGAGTTCGCCGGATTTGCCGACCACGCGGTGGCACGGGACTACGAACGAGACGGGGTTTTTGCCGACGGCGGCGCCGACCGCGCGCGCCGCTTTCGGTGCGTCGATCCGCCCGGCGATATCCGAATAGGTCACGAGTTTCCCCATCGGGATTTTCAGCAGCATGTCCCAGACCCGCACCTCAAAATCGGTGCCGATCAGCACCACGCGCAGCGGCTGCTCGCTCTGCCATTGCGCCGGGTCGAAAATGCGCTTCGCCACCGCCGCGGTACGGGCGCTGTCCTCGACATAATTGGCGCGAATCCAGCGGCTCTTCATATCGGCGAGTGCGGCGAGTTCCCCGCCTTGATCGGCGAACGCAAGTCCAGCGAGTCCCCGCTCGGTCACCATGACCAGCGCGCTGCCAAATGGCGAGGGGTGGAAGCCATAGTGGATGGTTAGACCTTCGCCGCCGGATTTCCATTCGCCAGGCGACATCGCTTCATGGGTGACAAAGAGATCGTGCAGCCGGCCGGGGCCGGAGAGCCCGACTTCGTAGGTAGCGTCGAGCACGCTGGCGGAGGCGCGCAGCAGTTCTCGCGCGCCGTGCAGCGTCAACGCCTGCACGAATGCCTTCGGCGTCAACCCGGCCCAGCGCCGGAACAAATGGTGCAGTTCGGTCGGGGTGACGCCGGCGGCTTCGGCAATCGTCTCGATTTCCGGCTGCTCGCGCCAGTGACCGCGGATGTGACCGATGGCCTTGCGCACAACGTCGTAGTCGGCGGCGGCAGCGGCGAACGGCATCGGGTTTTGCAGGCGATCGGGTGACAGCATGGTGGCCTCCATCATTGGCTCCGATCTAAGCCGAACCGTCGCGCGAACCACCCGATTTCTGAGCTGGCGTCTGGCAGCAGACCCCTTCAACCATTCATTGCAGGAGCGTCCGCGTCGGGCCGCGCTTGGCCTCGCCGAGCGCATTGGACAGCGCCTTCGCGAAGCTTGCCTTCTCGTCAGGGCCGAGACACGAGGCAATCGACAGCCGCCGCCCCTGCGAGACCAGGAACAACCCCTCGATGCCGAATTCCTCATGGACGATGCGGTCGAGCTGCACCCACAACGGATTGAGTGTCCATTCCCGCACGCCGCCGCGCTGGTTGACCTTGCGCAGCGTCAATTCCGAGGCGGTGACCTTCACCTCCTCGTAGGCCCGGGCGGCGCGGAAGTTGGCGCGGAACGCCACATACACCAGCAACACATCGAGCCCGAGGAAGCCGCAAACCGGCCACGCCCCCATCAGGATAAAGGCAAAGCCGGAGATAAAGCTCACCGCACCGATGCCCAGCATCAGGATCAGAAAACCGGTCGAGCTGAGTGAGCGGTGCGGCGTGATCAGCGCCGAAAAGATGGTCGGCTCGGCGGTCCGGTCCTCATCGCGGTGGCTGTTGTCGTCGCTCATGGCGCTCACTATACGTGAAAGATGGCGCGCAAAACCATCGCCGGGAAGAATACACGGCAAAGTCTTAAGCAGACGGGTCGAAATCGACTTAAGCCGGGCGCCACCGCAACTCGCTTCGCCGAAGGCCGCAGAAGGGCCTATGATCCTGCATCACAACATGAATCGGTACGTCTGAAGAAACCTAAGGCGCGGCACGGGGCCGATACAAAGGCTGCTCACGGTGAACTGCCGCAATGGACTAATGCCGAGATTGAGGAAGCGTTCCGCCGGTTCGCCGCCGCCAATCCGGCCCCACGCACCGAATTGCAGCATATCAATGCGTTCACGCTGCTGGTCGCCGTCGTGCTGTCGGCGCAGGCAACCGATGCCGGCGTCAACAAGGCGACGCCGGCCTTGTTCAAGCTCGCCGACACGCCGGAAAAGATGGCGAAGCTCGGCGAAGCGCGCGTGCGCGACCTGATCAAGACCATTGGGCTTTTCCGCACCAAGGCGAAGAACGTGGTGGCGCTGTCGCTGCGGCTGATCGAGCATCACGGCGGGCGGGTGCCGCACGACCGCGCGGCGCTCGAAGCCTTGCCGGGCGTCGGGCGCAAGACCGCGAACGTCGTGCTCAATGTCGCGTTCGGCGAGCCGACCATCGCCATCGACACTCACATCTTCCGCGTCGGCAACCGCACCGGTTTGGCGGTCGGCAAGACGCCGCTCGACGTCGAAATGAAACTGATGGAAGTGGTGCCGGAAAAATACCGGCTGCACGCTCACCACTGGCTGATTCTGCACGGCCGCTACACCTGCCTCGCCCGCCGGCCGCTGTGCGAAAAGTGCATCATCGCGGATTTGTGCAAATGGCCGGGGAAGACGGCTTTTTCCGCTCCTATATAGCTTGGAGCGTCAGGACATAGCGAGAGTGGGCGGTGAAAAGGCGACAAGGAGCTCCGATGCCCAAATCAATATGGATGTCGTTGTTGTTGCTCGGCTGCCTCGCGGCCACTTTGAGCCCTTTGCCGGCGCGCGCCGCCGACGATCAGCCGGACCTGATCTTCCGGCGTTCGACCACCTTCAAGCTGCTCACCCCGAACGACAAGCTTGCGACCTACGGCCTGGACGATCCCGAGGTCGACGGAGTGGCCTGCTATTTCACCGCGCCCGAGCGCGGCGGCGTCAAGGGCCTGATCGGCGTCGCCGAGCAGGTCTCCGACATTTCGCTCTCCTGCCGGCAGGTCGGGCCGATCCGCTTCAAGGACAAGTTCGCGCAGGGTGACGACATGTTCCGCAAGCGCCGCTCGCTGATCTTCAAGAAGATGCAGATCGTGCGCGGCTGCGATACCAAGCGCAACGTGCTGGTCTACATGGTCTATTCCGACCGCTTGATCGAGGGCTCGCCGAAGAATTCGACCGCCGCGGTGCCGATCATGCCGTGGGGCGCCAATGACCAGATCCAGAAGTGCGCGGATTTCGTCGAGAAGTAGCGCGCCGATTTCGCCTCCCGATTAACCTGCGGCCGGCCGATCATCCGGGCCTGTCCGATCTCGGATTGTGATTGCCGCTGCGGCGGCGATGCCGGACGTGAAAGAATCATGCGCGGTGCGTGGGCATTCCAGAAAAAGCGCGCCACGCGAAAAGCCCCGATCCACCGGCGTAAATGCAAAGGCTTTGACTTTGCCGGCGCGATGAGGATAACGCCCCCGTCTCGCTTTGTTAGAGGGCGCCTTCCGGAAGGCATGCCGTAAGACGAGAGCGAGACGCGGTCCCCGCGGGCGGAAGTGCCAATCCGCACTCGGGCGGCTTTCGGGTCCCCGGTCGACCGGCATTAGGACCGGTCTGCACGGAGCGTGCTTAACCGCGGCATCGTTGAGCGAAGCAGGCAAAACACCTGTCAGCCAAAGCCTGCGGGAAACCCGGTTCTGGAGCTGAGCCATCGGGGTGATAGCCGGTGGCGAGTGCCGCAAGCGTGAGCGCCGAAAGGCGAGCGCATCTCCGCAAAGATGCGCGCCGCGCTAGTCGCGGACATTCTTGAACAATGCGCCTCTCGGCGCTCCGCTTCCCTCTTTTGAAAAGTTGCAAAGAATCATCGCGGTCGTGGTGAGCAAGCCTCGGGCGCTGAAACAGGCGTCGCGAGAACGAACTTCCGTGCTCACCTCTCCCCGCACGCGGGGAGAAGGGGAAGCAATGCGTCGCGAGAACGGATTCGCGAAAAATCAAAACAAAAAATACCGCTGCGCCATCGGCAGCGTCTCCGCCGGCGCACAGGTCAGGAGCTCGCCGTCGGCGCGCACTTCGTAAGTCTCCGGATCGACTTCGATCGCGGGCGTCGCGTCGTTGTGGATCATGCTCTTCTTCGAGATTTTGCCGCGGGTGTTGGCCACCGCGTAAAGCTGTTTTTGGATACCGAGTTTCTTGCCGAGCCCGGCTTTGACTGCGGCCTTGGAGGCGAACACTACCGACGAAGCGGTTCGTGCACGGCCGAAGGCGCCGAACATCGGCCGGAAGTGGACCGGCTGCGGGGTGGGGATCGAGGCGTTCGGATCGCCCATCAAAGCGGCGACAATCGAGCCGCCCTTGATGATGCAATCGGGTTTAACGCCGAAAAAGGCCGGCGACCAGATGACGAGATCGGCGAGCTTGCCCTTCTCCACCGAGCCGATCAGTTTCGACACGCCGTGTGCGATGGCCGGATTGATGGTGTATTTGGCGACATAGCGTTTGACCCGGACGTTGTCGTTGTCGCCTTTTTCCTGCTTCAGCCGGCCGCGCTGTTTCTTCATTTTGTCGGCGGTCTGCCAGGTGCGGATGATGACCTCGCCAAGCCGGCCCATCGCCTGGGAATCCGACGACATCATCGACAGCGCGCCGAGGTCGTGAAGAATATCCTCCGCCGCGATGGTTTCCTTGCGGATGCGGCTTTCGGCGAAAGCGAGGTCTTCGGCAATCGACGGATCGAGGTGATGACACACCATCAGCATGTCGAGATGCTCGTCGATGGTGTTCTTCGTGTAAGGCCGGGTCGGATTGGTCGACGACGGCAGCACGTTTTTCAGTCCCGCTACTTTGATAATGTCCGGCGCGTGGCCGCCGCCGGCGCCTTCGGTGTGGAAGGCGTGGATGGTGCGGCCCTTGAACGCCTTGATGGTGTCCTCGACGAAGCCCGATTCGTTGAGCGTGTCGGTATGGATCATTACCTGGATATCGTAGTCGTCGGCGACCGAGAGGCAGCAGTCGATCGCTGCCGGCGTGGTGCCCCAGTCCTCGTGCAGCTTGAGCGCGCAGGCGCCGGCCTTGATCATTTCCTCGAGCGCCGCGGGCCGCGAAGCATTGCCTTTGCCGGCGAAACCGAGATTGACCGGGAAATCGTCTGCCGCCTGGATCATGCGCGCGATGTGGAACGGACCGGGCGTGCAGGTCGTCGCAAACGTGCCGTGCGCCGGGCCGGTGCCGCCGCCGAGCATCGAGGTGACCCCTGACATCAGCGCTTCATCGACTTGCTGCGGGCAGATGAAATGAATGTGGGTGTCGAAGCCGCCGGCGGTGAGAATTTTGCCTTCGCCGGCAATCACCTCGGTGCCTGGCCCGACGATGATGGTGACGCCGGGCTGAATGTCCGGATTGCCGGCCTTGCCGATGGCGAAGATATGGCCGTCTTTGAGGCCGACGTCGGCTTTGACGATGCCCCAGTGATCGAGAATGAGCGCGTTGGTGATGACGGTGTCGACGGCGCCTTGTTTGTTGGAGATCTGGCTTTGCCCCATGCCGTCGCGGATCACTTTGCCGCCGCCGAATTTCACTTCCTCGCCGTAGACGCAAAAATCTTTTTCGACCTCGATGATGAGATCGGTATCGGCAAGCCGCACGCGATCCCCGGTCGTCGGACCGAACATGTCGGCGTAGATTGAACGACTTAGCTGCGCAGACATCGCTGTCTCCAGTTGCTAAAAATCCCCAGTGTTATCCCCATCGCAAACCTGACCGCGGAATCCCACGCTTTTGCTTGCGTCTGCGCCGGTCTGCGGTATCCTCATTTACAGATCACTCGCGTTTGGTTCTGCCAGATGAGAGAGGTCGCCAAGGTCAGATCGGTGTGGCGCTGAAGCCGCTACCAGGCGTCGTGCCAAGAGCCGATAAGATCATGGTCCCAGCCGCGGTAGCAGCGCTGAGAACGTGACGGGCGGGTCTGCGCAGGCCGGCCCGTCATGATTCTTGGGTACCGCACTCACAGCTTCCCCATCACGTCCTGACGAAATCCGTAAACCGTACGCTTGCCGCCGAGCGCCACCAGCGTGACTTCGCGGATCTGGCCGGGCTCGAAACGCACCGCCGTGCCGGCGGGAATGTCGAGCCGCATGCCGCGCGCCCGCCTGCGGTCAAATTTCAGGGCCGGGTTGGTTTCGAAGAAATGGTAATGCGAGCCGACCTGGATTGGCCGGTCGCCGCTGTTGGCGACCGAAAGGGTCACGCTCTTACGGCCCTTGTTGAGTTCGATCGTGCCGTCCTTGATGAACATTTCGCCGGGGATCATGGTGAAGCCTTTGACAGAGAGGATCATCGGATCGGTTGGTGCACGGTGACGAGCTTGGTTCCGTCCGGAAATGTAGCCTCGACCTGAATCTCGGGTATCATTTCGGCGATGCCGTCCATCACTTGCGCGCGCGAGACGACGTGGGCGCCTTTTTCCATCAGTTCGGCGACCGAGCGTCCGTCGCGCGCGCCTTCCAGGATGAAATCGGAAATGAGCGCGACCGCCTCCGGATGATTGAGCTTGACGCCGCGGTCGAGCCGGCGCCGCGCCACGATGGCCGCCATGGCGATCAACAGCTTGTCCTTTTCGCGCGGCGTGAGATTCATCGCTTGTGGTCCTCTAGTTCAGCCACAGCCGCGGCAGCGATGCACCGAGGGCGGTCAGTACGCCGACTAGATCGCGATGCAAGGCGGCGCCGTCAGGGGCGACGAGCCGCGCGAGCATTAGCCCGTTCCAGGCCGATATGCCAACCTCGCCGGCGAAGGTTTGCTCCAACGCGCGCACGGCGGCGACTTTATTTTCATCGGCCGGATATTTGAGCACGCTGGCGACGGCAACGCTGTCGCCGGCGACGGCGCGCTGTGCGAGCTTGGCGGCAATGGCGCCGTCGAGGCGAAGGTTTTCCGCAAAAACGAGAGCGCCGCCGGCGCGCACGCGCCAGCGGTCGAAGAAATTTCCGCGCAGCACGGTTTCGCCCATGGCGGAGCGGCCGAACACGATTCCTTCCGCGAGAGTAAGGTCGGCATCGCGCGCAAGCTCCACCGCGATGCTCCGCCGCAACCTGACCCGATCGAACAAAATGGTCTCCTGCGGCAGCCAGGCGAGCGCCGCACCCGCGCCGACACCGAGCGTGACGTCGATGCCGGTATCGGGCCCCAGCGAGCGATAGATTTTCTCGGCTGCCGCCGTAGTCACGGTCAGCCGCGCGCCGGCGCCGACGTGGATGTCGACGGCAAACCGGTCGCCGCCGGTCATGCCGCCGGCGGTGTTGAGGATGACGGCATCGAGCGTGTCAGAGTTCGGACCATTGGGGAAGCG
>JAGXAC010000196.1 GCA_019075925.1 Hyphomicrobiales bacterium
CCTCGCGATCAGCCGATCGTTGATACCCGGCTCGCGTTTGCTGGTGGTGGGCGGCGGATGGATCGGTCTCGAGATTGCCGCCGCCGCTCGTCAACGAAACCTAGACGTCGTTTTGGTCGAAGCATCCAGTCAACTGTGCTCCCGCGTCTTGCCGCCCGACCTTGCAAGCTTTCTCAGGCGCCAGCATGAAGACCGCGGAGTTCGGATCCTGCTCGAGACAACCGTAACAGGATTTTCCGGCCGGCAACGCTTCGAATTTGCCGAACTGTCCAACGGCGATCGAGTCGCCGCCGATACCGTCGTAATCGGTATCGGGGCAATCCCGAACGCGGAGATCGCAAGCGAGACCGGCATCGACGCGGGCAACGGAATCGTTGTCGATAGCTCGGGGCGAACATCGGACGAATCGATTTATGCCGCGGGCGACGTTGCCAATCAGCCCGATGGATTGGGCGGCCGGGTGCGGCTGGAATCGTGGTCGAATGCGCAGAACCAGGCAATTGCGGCGGCGAAGGCGATGCTCGGCGCTGCGGCCCCGTACCGGGATGTCCCTTACTTCTGGTCCGACCAGTATGAAACAAAACTGCAAATTCTTGGACTCTTCGCCAATTACAACGATGTTGTCCGCCGCGGCGATGGCGAAAGATTCATATCGTTTTATATGAACGACGATAGGATCGCCGCCGTCGCCGCGGCGAACCAGCCAAAAGAGTTGGCCGTCGCCCGCCGCCTGATGCAAAGGAATATTACGATCGACCGTCGGCGTTTGGTTTCCGCCGCAAGCCTCGACCAACTTTTGCGCGGCGCCACGACGCCTTCGTGAGGGGACACTGTTTGCCTAACGCGTTCCGCCGCCCCGGGGGCGGATGGCTTGCGCTTTGATTTGCGAAACGGCTGCGGCCGAATGCGAGCCTTGACCGCTAATCCGGCAATTCCACCAGGATCTGGTCCGCTTCTTCTTTCGCCGGATAGGTCAAAATCGGTTCGGTCGCCGGCGCCGAGCGTACCTCCCCGGTCGGGACGTGGAATACCGCCTGATGTAGCGGGCATTCGATGCAATCGCCGTCCAGATACCCGTCGGACAGCAGCGCGACTTCGTGCGTGCAAATATTGCTCGTGGCATGGACCGTCCCGTCAATGCGATAGAGAGCGACCTGCACTCCATTGACGTCGGCGCCCAAGACGCTTCCGTCTTGGAGGTCGCCCGACCGAGCGGCCACATGCCATCCCACGTTGTTCTATCCCCGCCCCGGGCGTCGATACGGCGTTCAGGCGCTTCGGCGTGCCGGCGGCGCGACCGCTTCGCCACGCTGACCGGGCGGCGGTTGAGTGACCGCTTCAATGTAGCGGTCGACCGCATGCGCCAGGACTTGCTGCGCTCCGGTTTTGATCAGCGCTTCCGGCCAGGCTCCATACATCGAGTCGAACGGCCACGGCTCGATGATATCGGCGATCCGCCGCACGGTGACCGCATCGAGCGGAATAAGGTTCGGATAGCTCCACATGAAGCTGACCGTCTTGTCCGGCCCAACGACCTGCAAGCTGTCACCCGAGAGCAACGCGCCTTTGCCGCCGGCGCCGGCCGCCCAATGCAACACCGTCGCGCCGGTGAAATGTCCCGCCGTATGGATCAACGTGACGCCCGGGAAGATTTCCCTGGTCGCGCCCTTCCAGAACTCGATGACCGGATCGGGTCGCAACACCCACTCGCGATCGCCTTCATGGAGCAGGATCGGCGCGCGGCCGAACGCATGGCTCCATTCGACCATGGTGGTGTAGTAGTGCGGATGCGAAATCGCGATGGCGGCAATGCCGCCGAGCTTGCCGATGACCTCGACGGTGGCATCGTCGATGTAGGTTATGCAATCCCAGAGCACGTTGCCGCGAGGTGTACGGATAAGCAGCGCCCGCTGGCCGATACCGATGCCCGGCGCGGTGACGATCCCGTACAGGTCGGGTTCATATTTCACGTATCCATTCCGGTGCGATGCCAGCCACGGCCGGCCCGCGCCGCGCATCTGCTCGAGCGTGGTCCAGCCTTGGCCCTGCGGGTGAACGTACTGCCGTTCCTCCTGGCAAATGGCACATCCTGCGGGGGGTGAATCGCTCGGCGTATGCTGCGTGCCGCACATTGTGCAGATGAAGGCGGGCATCGTTCACATCTCCGTGGTGCGTGCGTTGAGTGATCGGACACGAAATTCCGGTCTCAGCTTTCGGTTAAAAGACATTGCGGGCGGCGGGCAAAGGTCCATTCTTTCCGCGCGGTTGGAGCCAATGGATTCAAAGCGTCGGACGGAGCGGGCGTGCGCGGTACGTCGCCCTAAGTGGTCCCTATACGTACCGGCCAATTGGCGCTTTTGAGCGGCCCAAAATACGGCGACCTTGCCGACGTTAGCAGCAGGACAAAACCGATCGCGCTGCGCAGGCGCGGTCGACGGTCAGGATAACTGCGAAAATGAATGCCGATCGGTGAGTCCGTACGCTGCGCTGCTGCCTGCAATTCATAACTGCGAGTGGAGAGCCTCCATGTTGGATTCTTCCGTGTGGCCGACCAATGACTACAGCCGCGTTCCCTACCGCTTTTATCATGACCCATCGATTTATGAATTGGAGCGGGAACGCGTCTTCAAAGGCCCGGCGTGGACTCTCGTAGGCCTTGAAGTGGAAATTCCGAACCCGGGCGATTTTCGCGCGAGTTACATCGGCGACGAGCCAATCATCATTCATCGCGACGCCAACGGAAAGATTCACGGCTTCATCAATCGCTGCGCCCATCGCGGCGCGATCGTTCGCCGCGAATTGCAAGGCACCGCCAAGGACCACGTCTGCATCTACCATCAGTGGTGTTACGGCCAGGACGGCGGACTGATCGGTGTTCCATTCCGGCGCGGCCTCAAGGGCAAAGGCGGGTATGGCAAAGACTTCGATCCGAAAAATCACGGACTTACGAAAGTTCGCATCGACAGCGCCGATGGCGTCCTGTTCGGGACGATGTCTGACAAGGCCGAGCCGCTAAACGAATATCTCGGCGAGGCAATCCTCGGCTTCCTGAGCCGCGTCTTTCGTCGGCCCGTGGAGGTGATCGGCTATCATCGGCAGCGTATTCGCGGAAACTGGAAAGGCTTCGCGGAAAACACGCGCGACAATTATCATGCCAGCCTGCTGCATGACTTTTTCCGCACATTCGGGCTCGATCGTCCGACTCAGGTTGGCGGCGCGACAATGGATAAACGCCACCGCCATTGCGTGACCTGGGGACGCATGGAAAACAGCCACGATGCGGCGAAAGAGGCGTACGGCAAGGAGCAGGTCGCGAGCGCGGGCATTCAGCTCAAAGAAAGCTCGATGGTCAAATACATTCCCGATCGCAACGACGACATCAGCATCGCTATCGGTTCGCTGTTTCCCAGCAGCTTCTTCATCCAGATCAGCAACAGTTTGGCTACCAGGCAGATCCGCCCAAGAGGTCCGGGAGAGTTCGAAGTCTTCCAGACCCTGCTCGGCTACCAAGATGACACGCCGGAAATGCGCCAGCACCGCCTTCGTCAGGCCAATCTTGTCGGACCTGCCGGCTTCGTCTCGATGGAGGACGGCGAGGCCATCGAAATCGTGCAGCGCGCGACCAAAGCGGCGCCAAACGACGTCCAAGTCCTTGAACTAGGCGGCAAGGGCGCCATCCAGGACTGCGATTTCCGGATCAACGACGTGCCGGTGCGCGGATTCTGGTCTTACTATGCCGAATTGCTTGGCATAGAACCCGCGGATGGCGTGCGATGAGCGCCGATCTCTTCGCTGCGTGCGACCTGCTCGCGCAATACGGCGCTTTGGTCGACGCCGCCAAATACGATGAGTGGCTCGAGCTTTTCTCGAAGCGTTGCTCGTACTACGTCAAGCCTCGCGAAAATCACGAACTCGGCCTGCCGGCCGGATTGATTTTCTGCGACAGCCGCGCCATGCTTGAAGATCGCATCTTGGCACTGCGCATTGCCAGCAAATACAATCTGCACAACGACCGCCACATCATCGGCCTTCCGCGTATCGTCGCGAATGAACCGGATGGAATATCGATCGAAGCGCCGTTTGCCGTCTATCAGACCGAACAGGAAGGCGATACCCGTCTGTTCGCTACCGGACTCTACTGCGATCGGCTTGAGCGCTCCGGCGATTCTTTCAAGATCAGCGAGAAATTGGTTCGCATCGACAGCTTCGCGATCCAGACTTTGCTCGCAACGCCGCTGTGAGTGGCGCGGTGCCGCGGCAGCCTCTCGCTCGCGAAGCCGCAGGTCCGGTGCAATAAGCCGATGTCGAACACCGACACACCACCGGTTCTGTTCAGCTCGGGCCTTGGCGGCGCCGCCGCGTTCTGGGCGCCGCAATTGCAAGCATTCGAGAAGCGCTTCCGCGTGGTAACCTACGACCAGCGCGGAACCGGGCCGGATCGGTCGTCGCGGCTGCCGGACGGCTACAGCATCGCCGACATGGCGGACGAAGCGGCGGCATTGCTGGATCGGCTTGGCATAGCGTCCTGCTATTTCGTCGGCCACGCGCTGGGAGGCGCGATTGGCCTGGAGTTCGCACGCCGCCATCCGCAACGCCTGCGGCGTCTCGCGGTCATCAATGGCTGGGGGCGAATCGATTCGCATACACAACGCTGCTTCGAAGCGCGCGCCGCCCTGTTGAAAAATTGCGGGGTGGCCGCCTATGTCCGTGCCCAGGCGATCTTCCTGTATCCGGCCGCCTGGGCGTCGGCCAACGCCGAGCGCTTGGCCGCGGAAGATGAGAAGGGCGTGTCGAATTTCCAGGGTGCCGACAATCTTCGCACCCGCCTGACGGCGCTGCGAACGTGGGATGCCTGGAACTCGCTGCCCACCATCCAGGCCGAAGTACTCGCGCTGGCTGCGAAGGACGACGTCCTGGTGCCTTGGACCGCATCGCAATTACTGGCCGATCGCTTGCCGCGGGGGCGCGTGGCTTTGTTGGCGGACGGCGGTCATGCCTGCACGGTTGCCAATCCCGACGCCAGCAATGCCGCGCTGCTCGAATTTCTTGCGGCTTGAACCCACCGACAATTGACCCTCAATCCCCACGATGATCGATCTATATACCTGGACGACGCCGAACGGCCGCAAGGTCTCGATCGCGCTCGAAGAACTTGGCCTGCCCTACACCGCGCATCCGGTGGACATCGGCAAAGGCGACCAGTTCAAGCCGGAATTCCTGAACATCGCCCCGAACAATCGCATTCCCGCGATCATCGACCGCGACAATAATATGAGCCTGATGGAATCCGGCGCGATCCTGATTTATCTCGCCGACAAGACCGGCAGGCTCTTGCCGAAGACCGGCGCGGCGCGCTACCGCGCCCTCGAATGGCTGATGTGGCAGATGGGCGGACCGGGGCCGATGTTCGGCCAGCTCCACCACTTCGTGAAGTATAACAAGGGCAAGTCCGCCTATGCGGAAGAGCGCTATCTGAAAGAGGCACATCGGCTCTACGGCGTACTCGACAAACGCCTCGCCGACCGCCAATACGTCGCCGACGACTACTCGATCGCCGACATTGCGATCTGGCCTTGGGTTGCGCAATACGAATGGCAGACCATCGACCTCAATCGATATCCCAACGTCAAGCGCTGGTATCTTGCCATGGCTCGACGCCCGGCCGTCCAGAAGGGCTACAGAGTACCGAAGGACATCGGCGACATACCGCTCCCGGCATAGATCCCGGCAATTCGCGGCGGCCCGGGCCCGATCGCCGACACCGCCGGATAATCAAAGCCAAGGGCACGGCCGCGTTGG